>JAWWBH010000208.1:0-5206 GCA_033721075.1 Christiangramia sp. | reverse complement strand
ATTTATTCCGGCGGCGGCCAGCCAGTATCTTATTTCATAGTTATGAGTTGAAACCGGAAAGACCATACCCATTTTAAAAGCACGCCCTGTCTTCTTGTATTCATCTATTACCGGTTTTAATGCTTCGGCTGAAATTGGGTGTGCAGGTTTGCCTTCTTCATTCAGAGGGACGTTAGGTTTCATTTTTGACCAGACATCGTTAGAAACTGTAATTGCATTTCCGTTGAGGTCCATAGAAAAAGGAGTTACCAGTTTAGCCTGTCTCCCAAATCCCGCTCCGGCCGCGATAGGCTGACCTGCCAGCATGTGTGAGCCGTCCAGTTGGCCATCAATGACACGATCCAGCACATTTTTCCAGTTAGACTGGGCCTCTACAGAAACAAAAAGACCTTCATCTTCAAAAAAGCCTTTCTCCTTCGCTATGGCCAGGGGAGCCATATCGGTTAATTTGATAAAGCCGAATGTTAGCTGTGGCTTTTCAATTTCAAGCTGAACCGTTTTACCGGTTGAAAGTGCCAGGTCATTGCTTTCTTCGCCGGATGATTTTTTCTTATTTTCTCCGCAAGAAGCGATCAGGAGGATTATCATCAATCCAAATGATCTAAATAATAATGATTTCATAATTTCTCTTTTAAATAGTTACACTAAATACGTAATGATACGTATTTTTTACAAATGTATAAGTATTAAAAGATTTGAATTATGATAAAAACGATGTTTATCCAGTCTTTTTAGCAAAAAAAAACATGCGAAACAGCATGTTTTTGTTATAAGTGACTGATAATCAAAATTCAGGAATGGTTCAAAAAACTACTTAGCCCGGTGATTCAGCTATCTATAAAGTAATTATGTTCGGAGATTTCCCGTTTTAATTTGTTCACATCTCCAATAGCAATTCTTTTGCCGGAAGTATAGATCTGTTTCTCTTTTTTTAAAGCTGATAAGGTTCTTATTACCTGTTCATCGGTTGTTCCGGCATAATCTGCAATTTCCTTTCGACTCAGTAACAAACTCAGGAATCCGTTCTTGTTTTCACCAAATCTTCTGTGAATGTAAAGCAGGGTGTCTATTACACGTTCTCTTACGGTCATTTGGGCAAAAGCCTTTACCTTAGTTTCAGAACGGTCCAGCTCTTCCCCATAAAATAGCATAAGATCATAGGTGAGTGCGGGAATGCTTTGAAGCATCTCATAAAGGCTTTCATTGGAAAAATGGCATAAGATGGAATCCTCCATTGCCAGGGCGCTAATGGCATATTTTTTACTCGTTCCATAACCCCGATGCCCCATGATCTCACCTGGCTTTACAAAGCGAAGTATCTGTTCCTTTCCATATATACCGGTCTTTAGGACCTTGGCCTTTCCCTTATGAAGAAAATACAATCCATTCACCGGCGAACCTTCCATGATGAATTGCTGCCCTTTCTTGCAGATAATGGTAGAGCGCCCTTCAACTGACTTCTGCATCAAGCTGGTTGAAAGATGTTTTTTTATCAGGCAGTTCTCATTCAAGCAAGTGTTACAATCTATTCTTTCCTGTGCCATCATATTCTCATTTTTCAGGAGATACTTTAATTATCAACCTGTTATAGCCAAAAATAAAGAATAGCCTTTGGAAAAAGACATAAAACGTTCAAAAAATAAGTAAAAATACTTAGATTTATAAAATTGATAGAAATCCTGAAATTAAATTCTATTATGTCAAATTTCTATAAATGAAAATGAATTATTAATAAATGGCGAATTTTCATAGGTTCACTAAAGGGAGGATAAAAAAAGCACAGATATTTCACAGTGATTTTAAGTAATTGAGTATATGTTTTATGGGGAAAGAATCTTTCCCCATAATTTATTGCTAACAGTTGCAGAATATTCAACCTTAGCAAGTACCTTTTTTATTAATTTAAATCAGGGTAATTGATTTTTATAAGTATAAAAACGACCTAATAAACTTCTGTATATCAAATAATTGAAATACTTTTGTTGTATCCCCAGACTAATCTTTAACCCCAGATTTTAGCGAAATTATTTTCAGGTTTTTAGTGCTATTTCTAGTTTTTTATAGTCCAATTTTCTTTTTCAGTTATAGGTCATTAAATGGAAAAATGGTTCAAAACTTTAAAGATTATTTCCCTGCATCTGGTATTCTGGTTACTGGTTGTTATTTATTTTGCCTGGGGTTTTGGTCTGGACATAGATCCAAAGAGATCTTTTCTCAATGCTCTTTTTTTTCTGCCAGGGCATTTAATCATGGTTTATTCCTTGCTTTATTTCCTGGTTCCAAGGTTCTTGTTAAAAAGAAAATTCTGGCAATTTTTCCTGGGATTTATAATTCTGGTTTCAATATGTGCTTCATATACCGTAATAGCACAACTTTCGGTTAACTCTGTGGGTGTTCTACAGGGGGCCACTTTATCTGTAGGTAGGAATATCTTACCTTTTGTCCATGTAGGAGCGATAGCAGCTTCAATAAAGTTATTAAAACACTGGTATTTCCAGCGTAAACAAACTATAGAGGCAGAGCAACAAAGGACATTGGCAGAGCTTAAATTGCTAAAAGCACAATTACACCCTCATTTTTTATTTAATACGCTTAACAATCTTTATTCCCATACGTTAGAGTTCTCTCCTAAATCACCGGAAATTGTATTAAAATTATCTGGCTTATTGCGTTTTATGATCTATGAAAGTAATACTCCCAGAATCCCGCTGGAAAAAGAAATAGAACTATTGCGAAATTATATTTCACTGGAGCAATTGCGATATGGGGAGCGCCTGGATATATCAGTGTCCGTAACTGGACCCATCGACAAATACCAAATTGCTCCAATGTTGTTATTGCCTTTTCTGGAAAATGCCTTTAAGCATGGAACAAGCAGGCAGATAGATCAATGCTGGATAAGTTTTAACCTGTCTTTAGACAATTCAATAATGACTTTTAAATTGGTAAATAGTATCGAACCAAATTTGAAGGAAGATCCTTTAAAGGTAGGTGGTATGGGTTTGGAAAATGTAATGAGAAGACTCCGGCTTTTATATAAAGACCAATACCATTTGGAGACCAATAAATTGGAGGAGGTTTTTGTAGTTGATCTTGAACTTAGCCTGGAAATCCTGCAAGAGGATAATATCGATTTGCAACTTACTTAATACATTAATAATGAATTATAACTGCATTATAGTAGATGATGAGCCACCAGCAATAAAAGTATTGGAAAGCTATATAGAATCTGTGCCGCAACTTAACATTGTTAAGAGTTGTCCTAATGCTTTTGAGGCACTGAATGTCCTTAATAGTGAAAAAATTGATCTTATGTTTCTGGATATTCAAATGCCTAAATTAATGGGGACTGAAATGATCAAAACTTTACCTTATCCCCCAAAAGTGATCTTTACTACTGCTCATAAGGATTTTGCTTTAGAGGCTTTTGATCTTGATGCAATAGATTATCTACTTAAACCAGTATCCTTTGATCGTTTTTTAAAGGCTGTAAATAAATTTTGCCATCATATTCACGAGGAAACGGATAATTTTATTCAGGCACCTGGTTTTGTTTACTTCAGGGCTGATCGGAAGATGGTCAAGGTACTTCTGGATGATATACTTTATATTGAAAGCCTGAAGGATTATATAGTTATTCACCGGAAGGATAATCCAGATTTAAGGATAAAACAAACGCTTACCTCAGTAGAAAAAATGTTACCTCAAAATTTGTTTATAAGAATTCATCGCTCCTTTATCGTTTCTATAGATAAGGTAACAGCATATACAAAAAATGATATCGAAATAGGCAGAATTGAATTGCCTGTAGGTCGCAATCATTCTGAAGTATTTAAAAAATTATCTCCTCTTAACTTTGGTTCTCAAGAAGATCCAGAGTAATAGCTAAAAGTACGCTCTTTTATCACTTTAGTAGAATTCAGGCTTTAGCTAATCTTCTTAAATAAGCTATTCATCTACGGGAATAATACCTATATCCTCTATTTTAAAATTCACTTTTAATAAGATTTACTTTTATATATCAAGAACTTGTTAATGAGTAAGTTATGATTTAAATGTAATGTGGAATATAACCTTAACTGATATAAATTTTAAAACTACTTAAAGATGAAAACGCTAATTAACCAAGCTGGGAAAATTGTGGTTCTGGGATTGTTTACTGTCCTTGCAGCATGTAGCCCGGAAGAGGAAACTTCTAAAACTAGTGATCTTTCCGTAAATGCGAATGATGATTTCATTGCGCAACGTAATGGAGAAAAAGTGACTGTTTTTAAAGGTCCGGAAGTGCAGTATGGTTCCGGAAAGGCGCGTTCCTGGATAAGTATTAATGAAGAAGGGTTTCCTGTCGAAATCGGGATTGAATTAACACAGGCTGTATTAAGTGACCTGTCACTACTACCTGATGGATTAGAAATCTCCACCGTTTTACCATTGCACCAAAAGGCAAAAGAGCTAACTCCATTTGAACATTTAGCGATCAACTTTCAGGAACATGGACATGGACCAATTTTCTGGGCAGAACATTTTGACTTTCATTTCTATACAATTACCAATAAAGAAAGACTGGCTATTCCTAAATATGATGCAAATGACCAAACTATAGTTGACGCATTCAATTATTTTCCAGATATGACAAAAATGCCATCAGATTATTTCAGATTTCCCGGGGAAGGTGGCACAATGCAAATGATGGGAAAACACTGGCCTCCTAAAAATTTTGAGACCTATGTTCCTTTCAAACACATTATGATTCTGGGAACCTATGATCAAAAGAATGTTTTTATAGAGCCGATGATCACTGTTGATTATCTGCTTTCCGGAGATGAATTTAGTGGTGATTATTCACAGCCACAAACCTTTGAGGAGCCAGGTAACAATTACCCCACTAAATACAATATCTATCATGATGGTAAAAAGAATAATATTTATATCACCTTGAGCGATTTTGTAACCAGGTGATAAATTAAATTATATAAAGGAAAGGAAGCATAAGTAGACCTATGCTTCCTTTATTTTTTTCAGCTCATCTATAAAGATTTTAAACCAGCTTCAGTCATTAAAAACAGTAGTGTATATGATTTCTGGAAAACCTATTAAACATGTTTGTCTATGAAAACATGCTTTCTATCTATAACTTTTTTATGTATATCCTAAGCATACATTTCCGCCCTTATTATCCTTTAATTTTATAGTGCATTTCATTGAT
>JAWWBH010000207.1:0-5213 GCA_033721075.1 Christiangramia sp. | reverse complement strand
TTCTGAGAGATACAAGGATGGAGGAACCAACGTTAATTTTGTAGAAGGTATTTCTGGTGATTCATTTTCAGTAAGAACTTATGAAAGGGGAGTGGAAGATGAAACTCTTTCCTGTGGTACAGGAGTAACGGCGGTTGCCCTAGCGGCTTATTCTTCCGGGAAGACCAGTGCGGAAAGAGTGAAATTGATAACTCAGGGAGGAGAACTTTTTGTTGACTTCAAAAAAACTGAATCTGGTTTTTCCGATATTTGGTTGTCAGGACCTGCAGAACAGGTCTTTAAAGGCGAAATTGTATGCTAACATTAAAAGGCCAGAAAGTATACCTGAGGGCCCTGGAACCCGAAGACCTGGATTTTGTTCACAAGATCGAGAATGATGAGGATTTCTGGGAGATCAGTTGCACCCAGGCGCCATACTCAAAATTTCTTATAAGGCAGTATCTGGAAAATGCTCACAGGGATATCTATGATATCAAGCAGTTAAGACTGGTTATCTGCACTAAGAGAAACAGGCGTGTAGGACTTATTGATGTATACGATCTTGAGCCAAAAGACAGGCGTGCCGCAATTGGAATATTGATCGCCAATAAAAAGGACAGGAAAAAGGGATTCGGTTCTGAAAGTTTGTCACTGCTTTGCGACTACTGTTTTACACATTTGGGCCTTCATCAGGTATATGCAAGCGTTACAGCTAATAACGGGGATAGCATGCGGGTTTTTGAAAGTAACGGCTTTAGAAAAGTAGGTCTTAAAAAAGAATGGTCATTTTTCAACGGAGAATTCAAAGATGAATGGCTTTATCAATTATTGAATAATGTACATTAGAAAAATACTTATTGCTATTGCCATTCTTGGTGTAGTAGCTCTTGGAATATTCAGTTATTATGTATATAACAGCATATTTTCCTCAAACACAGCCTTTGATTCCAAACAGAAGACGGTCTATATTCCCACCGGGGCTACTTTTCAAAGCGTAACGGATTCACTAAAACCCTTGTTGAAGGATGTGGAGTCCTTCCGCATGGTGGCGCAAAAGAAGGGATATACTCAGAATGTAAGGCCTGGCCGGTATATTCTGAAAAAAGGGATGAATAATAATGAACTTGTAAATGAGCTTCGAGTCGGGAACAAACCAGTAAAGGTCATATTTAATAATCAGGAAAGACTCGAAGACCTGGCTGGCAGAATAGCAGATCAGATCGAAGCAGACAGTGTTGCTTTGCTCAATTCATTTAAGGATACATCCTTTTTCAACGAAAATGATTTCACAGAAAGAAATGCTTTAGGGATGTTTATTCCCAATCAGTATGAGTTCTACTGGAATACTTCTGCTGAAGAATTCCGAAAGCGAATGAGAAAGGAATATGATCGTTTCTGGAACGAAACCAGGCTGAAAAAAGCCGAAGAAATAGGCTTAAGGCCTAAAGAGGTCATTACTCTGGCATCGATAGTACAAAAGGAAACCGCGAAAGTAGAAGAAAGACCTCGGGTAGCCGGAGTTTATATGAACCGTTATAAAAATGGCTGGAAGCTGGATGCCGATCCTACCGTGATCTATGCCATTAAAGAAAAGACCGGGAATTTTGATACCATTATAAAAAGAGTGCTTTATAAAGATCTTGAGCTGGATTCCCCATATAACACCTATAAATATCGCCAGCTACCGCCAGGACCCATCTATATGCCTGATATTTCTTCCATTGATGCAGTGTTAAATTATGAGGAGCATGATTTCTACTATTTTGTGGCAGATGTGGAAAATTTCGGCTATCATAAATTCGCCAAAACTCTTGCCCAGCATAACCGGAATAAGCAGGAATATGTGCGCTGGATCAATCGGCAGGGAATAAATCGTTAGAGCTTTCTTATTTAAGATTGTTTAAGGTTTTGAACCTCAATAAGTTATACTTTAGTTAAAAACACAATAACTTTAAAAAAGGATTAACAGGCTGTAGTTCAGATTATTAAAATTTGTTATACATTTGCCGGGCCAATATGAAAGGGGTATGATCTATGTTAATAGATAAACCAGTAACCTTTCAAAAACGAAAGCAATGAGAAAGAAAATTGCAAAATTTTCAATCTTGCCTCTAGCAGCGGGCTCTATTTTTTTTAGTTTTTCAACTAAAGATGCTGCGAAATTAAATCTGGAAAATTACTCTACCTATGATCTCGACCTGGAGTACACAGTAGAAGATCTCAAAGAGGAAATTACACCAGATTTTGAAATCTCCCACACTGCACCCATTCTCGGGAAATCCTATGTAGGTTTTAAAGAAGCGCTGGCATTTAAAGAATCCAGAGGTGACTACAGGACCATCAATGAATATGGATACCTTGGAAAATATCAGTTTGGAAAGGGTACACTAAAACTGGTTGGGATCTACGATACTGTTGCATTTCTTAATTCGCCTGCCTTACAGGAAGCGGCATTCTATGCCAATGCATCCAGGAATAAGTGGATATTGCAAAGGGATATTAAAAGGTTCGTAGGAAAAACCATTAATGGTGTTCTTGTAACCGAATCTGGTATTCTTGCTGCGGCTCATCTGGCAGGACCAGGGAGTGTTAAGAAATACCTTAGAAGCTGGGGTGCCCAGGCATTCAGCGATGCATTTGGAACAACTGTCAAAACCTATATGAAACGTTTTGGTGGATATGATGTTTCATTTGTGAAGACTGAAAAGAACGCAAGGGTAGATTTCGACAAACTCTCTGTCTAAACATCTTTTTGAATGATGAATATTGCCGGTCTTTTGTGAAGATCGGTTTTTATATCTTTCCATTCTGAGGCAGTTGCCGTTTTTATGAATTCTGTATTCAGGGTCAGATCACAGGCTACACAAATTCTAGTAGTAGGATGTAAGTTCTGAATTAGATCTTCAAGAAATTTCATGTTCCTGTAAGGAGTCTCAATGAATATTTGTGCCTGATTCTTTTCAGCAGAAATTCTTTCCAGTTGCTTTATTTCGTGTTTTCGTTCTTTTTTATCTATAGCTAAATATCCGTGAAAGCTAAAGCTCTGCCCGTTCATCCCACTGGCCATCATGGCAAGTAGAATAGAGGAAGGGCCAATGAGTGGTACAACCTGAATATTATAGCGATGTGCAAGTTTTACGATCTCGGCACCGGGATCGGCAACACCGGGGCAGCCTGCTTCACTAAGAAGTCCTATATTCTTGCCTTCTCTGGCAGCATCGAGAAATGATGGAATCTCAGCCGGATCGGTAAATTTATTGAGTCCTTTTAGTTTCAGGCTTTGCTGGGATTTTTCAGGAAGTATGTGTTTTATAAAACGCCGGGCCGATTTTTCATTTTCCACAATAAAATCATCGATATTCTCAATGATGTGTTTATTGATGGGAGGAAATACTTTTTCAGGATCTGAATCTCCAAGACCAACCGGAATTAAATAGAGCTTACCATAATCTTTATTGGCATTACTCATAGTGTGCCATTGTTCAGTTTTTCAGCGATCTGTTCGCAGGCTTCGTTCAGCATCATGTACACATTTTCAAACCCCTGTTCCCCTCCATGATATGGGTCGGGTACATCAACATTCTCTGAAGGGAAGATCTCTTCAAGGATAAGATGAACTTTCTGGCGATCCTCATCATTTCTCGCCATGGACATGACATCTCTGAAGTTGGAATTGTCCATCACGAAAATATGGTCAAAATCATCAAAATCCTTTTCTGAAAATTGTCTCCCTCGCTGATCGGTAATGTCAAGATCGTTTCTCCTGGCTATGGCGATAGACCTTTTGTCAGGTTCAGAACCTATATGCCAGCTGCCGGTACCAGCCGAATCCACAAATACTTTGTTTGTGTCTACTTTAGATTTAAGAATACCTTCGGCCAGGGGTGATCTGCAAATATTGCCGAGGCACACCATCAATACCCTGGTTTTCATAAAATGTATTTTATAATGTGAGTTTCTTGTTGAGGTCTTCAACAAATTTTTTGAATTGTTTGTCGGTCGAGGCCAGGTTGTCTACCGTTTTACATGCGTGTAATACGGTGGCGTGATCACGGCTTCCTATTTGTGAGCCAATACTTGCCAGTGACGCTTTTGTGAATTTCTTCGCGAAGAACATGGCCAGTTGCCTTGCCTGAACAATATGTCTTTTCCTTGTTTTAGACTGCAGTGTATCCACATCCATCTGGAAATAATCGCTTACCACTTTCTGGATATAGTCTATTGAAACCTCACGTTTTGTGTTCTTAACGTAATTGTCAACGATCTTTTTCGCAAGTTCCAGTGTAATATCCTTCTTGTTGAAAGAGGAGTGGGCGATAAGTGAAATGATCGCACCTTCCAGCTCCCTGATGTTGGTCTTGATATTATTGGCAAGGAACTCTACAATATCCTCGGGCATTTCAACACCGTCACGATAAAGTTTGTTCTTTATGATGGAAACACGGGTCTCGAAATCGGGATGCTGAAGTTCAGCCGAAAGGCCCCATTTGAATCTTGAAAGCAAACGCTGTTCAATATCCTGCATATCAACCGGAGCTTTATCACTGGTTAGAATAACCTGCTTTCCGTTCTGATGCAGATGGTTGAAAATGTGGAAGAAAACATCCTGTGTTCCGGCCTTGCCTGAAAGCAACTGTATATCATCCACTACCAGCACATCGATGATCTGGTAGAAATGGATGAAATCGTTCCGGTTATTCTTTTTTACAGATTCAATATACTGCTGGGTGAACTTTTCAGCAGAGATATAAAGGACGGTCTTTTCAGGATACTTGTCTTTGATCTCAACTCCAATTGCGTGTGCAAGGTGTGTCTTTCCAAGTCCAACGCCTCCGAATATTAAAAGTGGGTTGAACGAGGTGCCTCCTGGTTTGTTAGCTACCGCTAAACCTGCTGATCTGGCAAGCCTGTTAGATTCACCTTCAAGGAAATTTTCAAAATTATAGTTGGGATTAAGCTGAGACTCGATCTTTACATTCCTTATTCCCGGAATGATGAACGGGTTCTTTAGCTCCGGACTTTTATTCTTGATAGGTACATCCACTTCCTGAGAAGCCATATGAGATCTTTGAGTACTTGGGATCTTTTCGGTAAAGGGAAGTTTGTTACCATAGGTGTTCTCCATTTTGATCACATAAACAAGTTTGGCCTTTTCGCCGAGTTCACGTGTAAGAGAAACTTTTAACAACTTGACATAATGCTCCTCCAGCCACTCGTAGAAAAATTTCGACGGT
>JAWWBH010000206.1:0-5219 GCA_033721075.1 Christiangramia sp. | reverse complement strand
TATTTTGAACGCTTTATCAATGAGAACCGTGCTTCTCCGCCCGATTTTGATATCGACTTTTCATGGAGGGACAGGGAGGACATTACCCGGTATATTTTTGAAAGATACAGGCATGCCGCTCTTATGGGAACTTATGTGACCTTCAAGAGAAAAGCCGTTGCCCGTGAACTGGGAAAGGTTTTCGGGCTTCCAAAGGAGAATATCGACAAGCTCTCAGATGGCTATTTTAATTACCGGGAACTGGATCACCTGGAAAAACTGGTGTTGAGGTACAGTAAACTTATCGAAGGTTTTCCCAATTATCTGAGTGTACATTCGGGCGGGATACTTATCCTGAATGATCCTGTTTATAATTACTGCGGGACATTTCTACCGCCCAAGGGTTTTGAGACCGTACAGATAGACATGAACATTAGTGAAGATGTGGGAATCCATAAGTTCGATATTTTGGCTCAGCGCGGACTGTCAAAAATCACCGATGCCATAGAGATCATCAAAAAGAATCAGCCGGGAGCAGAACTGGAAGATATTGAGAATTATAAGGTTTTTATACGGGATCCTAAAATCAATGAATTATTGAAAGAGGGGGACTGTATGGGGGTTTTCTATGTAGAGTCACCTGCGATGCGTGGATTGCTTACAAAGCTGAGAACAGATAATTATATGAACCTGGTGGCGGCGAGTTCGGTAATAAGGCCGGGCGTATCCAGTGCGGGAATGAAGGAGGAATTCATTAAGCGTCACCGTGATCGGGAAAGGCGGAAGCAGGCGCACCCGGTGATGGCAGAAATTATGCCTGAAACCTATGGGGTGATGGTCTACCAGGAAGATGTAATGAAGGTGGCTCATATATTTGCGGGCCTCAATTTTGAGGATGCCGATGTCCTAAGACGCGGAATGAGCGGAAAGAAAGTAGCCCAAGCCGATCTTGAAAGAGTGGAACAGACTTATTATGATAATTGCCGGGAAAAAGGATACTCTTCAGAGCTTACTGCAGAGATATGGGAGCAGATCTCTTCGTTTGCGGGTTATGCTTTCCCCAAGGGGCATTCAGCTTCCTATGCAGTAGAAAGTTATCAAAGCCTTTACCTCAAGCGTTATTTTCCCCTGGAATTCATGGTGGCCGCATTGAACAATGGTGGTGGTTTTTATAATATTGAAACTTATATTCAGGAAATAAGGAGGTGGGGAGGGAGGATACATGCTCCCTGTATCAACAAAAGCGATCATCCTAATGTTATTTACGGCAGGGATGTATACCTGGGCTTCGGTTATATAAAGGACCTGGAAAATAAAGTGATACAGCAGATCATTGAAAACAGGCAGTTCTTTGGCGAGTTCAGAAGTTTTGAGGATTTTCTGGACAGGCTTTCCATATCTATAGAACAGCTCACTATTTTGTTAAAGATAAATGCCTTCAGGTTTACGGGATTTGATAAATATCACCTGCTTTGGAAAGCTCATTTTAAACTAAGTAAAAATAAACCCCGGATAAATCAGCCGTTATTGTTCAAACCAAAATACAGGGATTTTGATCTGCCCCAATTTGAGATCTCCCGATTGGTAGAGGCTTATGACCAGTTTGAACTTCTGGGTTTTCCGCTTTGCAGCCAGTTTGAACTCTTAAAGTACCCAATGAAGAACTGTGTAAAAGCAAAAGATCTGAAAAAGCATGTTGGAAAGGAGGTGGAAATTTATGGAAACCTTATCACTTCACGAACCGCGGGAACTGTGAATAATAAGATCATGCGGTTTGGAACCTTTTACGATGAGGAAGGCGGGATCTTTGATACCGTACAATTCCCGGATACTTCAGAGAAATATCCTATAAGAGGTAGGGGTATCTATTTTTGCAGGGGTAGGGTTGCCTCTGGTTTTGATTATATTTCGATAAGGATAAGCAGTATTGTGAGACAGGAAACGGCACAGGATCCCAGACTGGCAGATAATTCCTTTAAAGTAAAAATCGCATGATTTTCAGGTAGTTTTTTGGGCAGAAAATATCGATAAAATTAAAATTCGCGTTAAAATTAATTCAATCTCTTACATTAGTTTCCTTAATTTATTTTAAAAAGATTTAAAGTTAGTTAAATGATTAATAGTCAGGGTTTAGCTTTGCTATATTTGATTTCAAAGAGCGAAGAGATGGGAAATGAAATTGAAAAAGATTATTTGAGTTCTATTATACAATTAGTAGGGTTTTTCACCCTATTGTTCCTGATTCTTTTAATCCTGTTATAGACAGCATTGAATACAGGATTATATAATAAACAAAACCCTCATAAAAGAGGGTTTTTCTAATTTTATAGCGATACACCTATAATATTTCGGCTACCTTTTTATTGACCCATTCAAGGAATATCTCGTCTTCATGAGAGAAGGGGTCCTCGGTATGGCTGTCTATGTCTATCTGGCCAATATTCTCTCCATTTACAAAGAGAGGAACAACGATCTCAGCTTTTACGTGAATACTACAGGCAATATAGTTATTCTGGGCCTTTACATCGGGAACCACAAAATTTTTATTGGAGACCGCAACCTGTCCGCAGATTCCCTTTCCAAAAGGGATGATCTCATGATCGGTTGGTTCGCCCGCATATGATCTTAATTTTAACTCCTCCTTATCAGCATTTCTAAAGTAGAAACCCACCCAGTCATAATAAGGAATGCTGGTTTGCAGTAATTCGCAAACTTCTGAAAGCCGGTTATCAACCGATTTTTCTTCGTTCTGAAGTATCTCTTCTATCTGGGGTCTGAGTTTCTGAAATGGCATATTAACAATCTTTAGTGCAAAAGTATTCAATTTAAAGTGTAAAGAGAGCCTTTGATTTCTATAAATTTGTTAAAAACCATACTGTAATTTGCTCAGTTTATTTCGTAAATACCGCCTTGTTCTACGATTTATATTCATTTTTCTGGGCAGCTATTTTCTTTTTTCAAGCCTGTATAACGGCTATCTTATCCTGTATGATACAGATCATCCTGTGCCAGATCCCTTGACACAGCTTGTTGCAAGGCAAAGCGGTGCATTAATGGAGAGTCTTGGTTATGATGTGGAAGTGGTAATGCATCACACAGGTTTATCCATGAAATTAATGGTTGAAAGCATTTTTCTTGCGGGTATAGTGGAGGGTTGTAATTCAATAAGCATTATAATTCTCTTTATCTCCTTTGTACTTGCTTTCTTCGGCCGACCTCTTACAACCTTCATGTTTATTATTGCAGGTTCTGTGATCATCTACGTGGCTAATATTATCAGGATAGTGATCCTCGCCGTTAGTATTTATGAATATCCCCAGTATTCAGGTTTTATGCACTCGGTGTTTTTTCCGCTTGCCATTTACGGTACGGTATTTATTCTTTGGTTAATCTGGGTTAGAATCTATTCGGTATGGAAAAAAGGATAAAAAGAAGATATCGCATAGTGGAAATAGGAATTTTAACCCTGTTGCTTGCGGCAATAAGATTTTTTGAACAGGACCTTTTCTATGATCCGCTCATTGTATTCTTTAAATCGAATTACCTGCTTGGGATCATTCCACCTATGGATATGGCAAAGCTTATGATCAGCCTTAGCCTGAGATTTGCTCTGAATTCAATTATCTCCCTGGCTATAATCTATATATGCTTCAGAGACCTGGGGATTCTAAAGTTCTCTGCACTGCTGTATGCCGTTCTATATATTCTGGCAACTTCGATATTTATCTTTCTCGTGCTGAATATCGAAAAGGAACACTACCTCGCCTTATTCTATGTACGCAGATTTTTGATTCACCCTCTTTTCCTGCTAATTCTGCTTCCTGCATTTTATTATTACAGGTTGAAGGATTATAACTAATATCAGCCTAAACTTCTATCCTGTCCTTGTTTTGTTCCAGCCATTGCCTGAAGTTAAGGAGTTGAGGGTTAAGTTTTCGCGTGGCATTCACGTCCCTGATGGTACAAAAATACTCTTCCTCTTCAACCTTGAATTGGAACATGTTTCCAAGATCATCAGCGCCGGGAAAATCAAAATTACGGTACACTTCAGGTTCAACAGCATTGTATTTTATCTTCTTGCCGAGGACTTCCGTAAAGATCTCGGCCATTTCCCTTCCGGTAAGATGCTCTCCAGCAATGGCGACTATTTTATTCTTATAAGTGTCTCCAGCTTTAAATATCCCATAGGCACATTTTCCGATATCTTCAGCTGCTATGCCCGGGAGTTCCTTGTTATTCATGGGAAGAGTGATAGCCAGTTCGCCATCTTTTCCTTTTTGCGGACCCATTCCGAAATTGATGAAATTATCCCAGTAGAAGGAGGTGAAAAGTAAAGTATACGGAATACCAATTTTAGTGAAAAATTCGTCAGCTTCTCCTTTTGCATCAAAATGCGGAACCTTGTATTTTTCCATTAGTGTTGGCATACGGTCATCGTCAAGTGGAATCCATTTCCTGGTATCTTCCAGGGTAGACCATATTACATGTTCGAGGCCTGCCTCTTTGCCGGCTTCTGCCATATTCCTGGCTTGTTGTAATTCTTTTTCCGGAGAAAAATGTTCCCAGAAATTGGTCATACAATATGCGCCATAAGCTCCCTTGAAAGCTTTGATGATACTTTCCTTATCGTCCAGATTTGCCTCCACGACATCTGCTCCCTGGTCTTTCAGTGCTTTAGCCTTATCGGAAGAAGGGTTCCTGGTAATCGCTCTCACTTTGAATCCACCTTCCAGATCATTCAAAATTGCCCGAACCAGTCCGCCTCCCTGGGCGCCGGTAGCCCCTACTACGGCAATAATTCTATCATTTTCCATTTTAAATATGTGTTTTTAAGTTTTTGATATACATAAAGTTACATATATTAAGTTTAATTTCCAGCACCAATTTTTTCGGCTTATAAAATTGTAAATCGCGTTATATTTTGAAAGATTTTCCCCAAATGTTGAAATAAAAGCTCCCCGATCCTATGTAATTTTGGTTCGAATATTTGAGATTTGCTTGCCTAAAATGCTGATATTGAAAAAAAATGTATTTTTGTAGCCAATGAATAAGGCTTTGAAACATATAGCTTCACTAATGATGGCTTTCCTTGTAATGCTGTCTACCATGTCTTTTACGGTAGACAAACATTATTGCGGGGAACATTTAGTGGATAAGGCGGTGTTCTCTAAAGCGAAGACCTGTGGGATGCAGATGAATGCTGCTGCAGAAGATCATTGTTGCACCAATGAAAAGGTTTC
>JAWWBH010000205.1:0-5241 GCA_033721075.1 Christiangramia sp. | reverse complement strand
TTGCCGGCAGCGTTAAATTTCACCTTAACCGGTAATCCAAATTTCAATTCTGATATTGGAGGCTTTTTTGCAGGCGATTATAATGCGACCTGGAATGATGGGACTGCCTCTAAAAATCCTCTATTCCAGGAGCTTTACGTACGCTGGCTTCAATTTGGAGCATTCAATCCCATGATGCGTTCCCACGGAACAGATTTGAAAAGGGAAATTTATTACTTCGGAAAAAGAGGAGAACCAATTTACGATGCTATCGCTAAAACTATTGAATTTAGGTATTCACTTTTGCCTTATATTTATTCCACTTCGTGGCAGGTCACCAATAACCAGGATAGTTTTATGAAGGCACTGGTAATGGATTTCCCGGAAGATGAAAAAGTCTGGGATCTTGGTGACCAGTTTATGTTTGGCGATTCCTTTTTGGTTGCTCCGGTATTGGAAGCTCATTATACCCCGGAAAAAATCGTAAAAGTAGATGAGGAGGAAGGCTGGAACAAAACCGACTCGAAGGAAAGTAATAGCAAAGTAAATGGAAATTTCACCGAAACGAAATCGGCGGAAATCTATCTGCCAGAAGGTTCTAAATGGGTGGATTACTGGACTGGAGATTACTTTGATGGTGGGCAGCAAATTGAAAAAGAAACAACTATAAATACAATTCCGCTTTATGTGAAAGCCGGAAGTATTATTCCTGTTGGGCCAAATGTTCAATATGCTACGGAAAAAAGCTGGGATGATCTGGAAGTGAAAATTTACACGGGTGCCGATGGCGAATTTGTGCTTTATGAAGATGAATTCGATAACTACAACTATGAAGATGGAATATACAGCACTATTAAATTTAGTTGGGACGAATCTTCGAATTCTTTGAAAATTGGAAAAAGAGATGGTTCCTTTCCGGGAATGCTCAAAGGTCGCAAATTTAAGTTGGTAAAGATTTCCGAAGGTAAACAATCACTCGAGAAAGAGATAAACTATTCCGGGGAAGAAGAGGTGGTGAAATTTGATTAGAAATTGAATAAAATTTGAAATGAGATATGAAGGGAAATGAGGAAATATGGGAAATACCAGCTTTGAGGGAAGATCAGCCTGGTTTTATTTATAAAACCATAAATTTATTTGCTGCCTTTCTGTTAGTGCTTTGTATGCCGGCAGATGCACAGGAAAAGCTCTATTCAAATGAATTTCCACTGGAGAATGTCACTTTGCTGGATGGTAAATTTAAGAATGCCCGTGATCTAAACATGTCGGTTTTACTTGAATATGATGTTGACCGTTTGCTCGCGCCTTACCGAAAGGAAGCCGGGCTGGAACCAAGAAAACCTTCCTATCCCAACTGGGAAGGCCTCGATGGACATATTGGTGGTCACTATCTATCTGCGATGGCCATGAATTATGCTTCCGCTGGTAATGAAGAATTTTTGGAGCGAATGAACTATATCATCGAAGAATTGAAAGAATGCCGGGCCGCTAATGCAAAAAATCACCCGGAATGGGGCGTGGGTTATGTAGGTGGTTTTCCGAACAGTGTCGAATTATGGTCTTCCTTTAAAAAGGGAGATTTTGGGAAGTATAATTCTGCCTGGGCTCCTTTTTACAATTTACATAAAATGTATGCTGGCTTAAGAGACGCCTGGCTGTATGCCGATAGTGAGGATGCAAAGGAATTGTTTCTTGATTTTTGCGACTGGGGAATTGCGCTTACTGCAGACCTTTCCCATGACCAAATGCAGTCCATGTTAAACATGGAACATGGCGGTATGCCTGAGGTTTATGCCGATGCGTATCAAATAACCGGAGATAAGAAATATCTGGAAGCAGCAAAAAGCTATTCTCATGAGCAGGTTCTTGATCCTTTGTCACAGGGAGTCGATAATCTCGATAACAAACATGCAAATACACAAATTCCAAAATTTGTTGGATTTGAGCGGATTGCTGAAGTGGGAGATGACGAAAAATTCGCTAAAGCCGGAAGTTGTTTCTGGGAAACGGTAACCGAAAACCGATCCCTTGCCTTTGGCGGAAACAGCAGAAAAGAGCATTTTCCAAGTGAGGCAGCGAGTATCGATTACATCAACGAAGATGATGGGCCGGAATCATGTAATTCGTATAATATGCTGAAGCTAACCGAAGATCTTTTCCGCGGAAATCCGGAAGCAAAATATGCCGATTATTACGAAAGAACGCTTTATAACCACATTCTCTCCACGCAGCATCCGCAGCATGGCGGATATGTATATTTTACACCGGCCAGGCCGCGCCATTACCGGGTTTATTCTGCACCGGAAGAGGCCATGTGGTGTTGTGTAGGAACCGGGATGGAAAATCACGGGAAATACAATCAGTTTATCTATACCCATCAGGGAGATTCCTTATATGTGAATTTGTTTATTCCTTCAGAATTAAACTGGGAACAACAGGGAGTTAAGATAAGACAGGAAACCAATTTCCCTTCCGAAGAAAGCACCACGCTAAAAATTACTAATGGTGATGCTGAATTTCCATTACTCGTGCGCTACCCTGGCTGGGTCAAAGAGGGTGAGATGAAAATAAGGGTAAATTCCGAAGAAATCGAAGTAAACGGGAAACCTTCTTCTTACGTTGAAATCGATCGTAAATGGAAAAAAGGAGATGTTGTTCAAATTAGCCTGCCTATGCACAATCGTATAGAGAAAATCCCAAATGTGCCGCAATATGTAGCTTTTCTGCACGGGCCAATTTTGTTGGGAGCACCAACGGGAACTGAAGATATGAAAGGTTTGGTGGCAGATGATAGCCGGTTTGGTCAATATGCCGGAGGGAAGAGGTTGCCGCTCACTGAGGCTCCGATTCTTGTGGAAAATAATATTTCTGAAGTTGCAGAAAAACTAACGCCTGTTGAAAATGAACCGCTCCATTTTAAACTGAATGCGAAAATGGAAAATCCTATCAATAGCAATCTGGAGCCTTTCTATAATATTCACGATACGCGATATATGATGTACTGGCTGGCTTTAACTCCTGAAGATTACCAGGAGTATACAGATTCCCTTTCAGCAATCGAAACTAAAAAACTAGCCCTGGACCGCCGCACAGTAGATTACGTGGGGACAGGTGAACAACAGCCGGAAAGTGATCATTTTATGGAAAAGGAAAATTCCGTAACCGGTAATAACAGGGATGAATTTTGGAGAAGTGCGAGCGGCGATGGTTATTTCAGCTATAAAATGAAAACCAATAAAGAAACTGGGCTTGGTTTGATGATTCGATATTTCGGATTTGAATGGGGTGATAAGCGTTTTGATATCTATATCGATGGTGAGAAGCTTACTTCAGTAAATACTGAAGAACACACCCGGATTAGCCAGTTTCAGGAAATGACCTATCAAATCCCAGATTCAATGCTGAAAGGTAAAGAAAGCGTGCGCGTAAAATTCAAACCTCAGGAGAGAAGCGCAACGAGTGAGATTTATTATGTTCGGCTGGTAAAAAGCGAAAAGAAGAACACTGAAAAATAATCTTATGAAGAAAGTAAGGAAGCATATTTTACTTGTTACATTGTTATTCGGGATTTTTATGTCTGGCTTTGGGCAAAATCCCATAATACAGACCATGTACACCGCAGATCCTGCTCCAATAGTGCATAACGACACCTTGTTTTTATATGTAGGGCATGATGAAGATAATGCCCCGAACAATACTTTCCTGATGCGGGAATATTCGTTGTTCACTACTACTGATATGGTAAACTGGACCGCTCATAAAGCTCCGCTTAAAACCAGTGATTTTAAATGGTCTGGAGGTGATGCCAGTGCAGCGCAATGCATAGAACGGGATGGAAAATTTTATTTTTATATCTCTTCCTGGAATACAGAAAAACCCGGAATAGCCATGGGAGTTGCAGTTTCCGATAGTCCGTATGGTCCTTTTAAAGATGCTTTGGGCAAATCACTGGTAACTAATGATATGACAAAATTTGCAGATCATTCCTGGGATGATCTGGATCCTTCGGTGATGATTGATGATAATGGTCAGGCCTATCTTTTTTGGGGGAACAACGCACTGTATTATGCAAAGATTAAAAAGAATATGGTTGAGTTAGATAGTGAAATCACCGCACTGGATATTTTCAATAAAGAGGCTTTCGGGCCTGATTTTGAAGAAGCGCCCTGGGTTTATCGCAGAGATGACAGGTATTATATGATTTATGCATCTCATGTTATTGAAGATATTAGGTATACCACTAGCGAAAATATTAAAGGTCCCTGGGAGTTTGGAGGTCTTCTCATGAAGCACTCCGGAAACAGTGGTTCCAATCATCCCGCCATTATCGATTATAAAGGCAATTCCTATTTCTTTTATCATACGGCAAAACTTGAAGGAGGTCATGATCATCGCCGAAGTGTTTCGGTGGAAAAGTTTGAATATAATGAAGACGGTTCCATTCCTGAAATTCCAAAAACCGATGAAGGTCTCCTGGAAAGTGTTGGAAACCTGAATCCTTTTCAGCTTACACAAGCCGAAACCATTGCCTGGTCTGAAGGTCTTAAACTGGACCATTCCGAAGAAGTCGGTGTTTTTGTAACCGATATTCATAACGAGGACCTCCTGAAGGTACGCGATGTGGATTTTGGTAATTCAGGCGCTGCTGAATTTACTGCAAAAGTTTCCAGCAGATATCTTGGTGGGGAAATGGAGATTCGGCTAGATAGCAAAGATGGGCCTCTACTTGGCACCTTAAATGTGCCTTACATTGGAGACTGGAGCAACTGGAAAAACCATTCCGTAGAAATTGAAAAGGTGACCGGGATTCATGACCTGTATTTTCTATTTAAAGGAAGGGAACCGCACGAGCTGTTTCGTTTTGATTCCTGGAAATTCTCGGAATAATCAAAAAATAAATTCTGAAAAGAATGAATTCGATGACGGAAAATATAAAAATTTATTTCTTCATTATTTTAAGTTTACTGTTTACCAGGCTCAACGCCCAGGAAAGAGATCCGTATCCGGTAGTTGAAGATCCATCTGTTCAGCAAATGAACCGCGAACCTGCTCATGCCACATTTATGAGTTTTGGAGATCGCGAAACTGCTCTCACTCATCAGAAAAGTAATTCCGTTAGGTTCAAATCACTGAATGGTACCTGGAAATTCAAATTTGTGACCGGTATTTCAAACCGCTTAAAGGATTTTGGGAATCCTGATGCCAATATTTCAGACTGGAATAATATTCCCGTTCCGTCTAATATGGAAATTCAGGGATATG
>JAWWBH010000204.1:0-5260 GCA_033721075.1 Christiangramia sp. | reverse complement strand
TGTAGATTATTCTTAAAACTTCTGAAAATTTCCTTTTCATGGCGGTCGTAGAATTCGGGATCGAAATTGGCCTGTTTCAAATTGGCCAGAACGAACTCTATGCTCTTTTTTTCGGTAAGCCATTTATCGAGAACTTCATGCCGCATCCTGATCCCAAAAGTATTGATCCCTATAAATTTAGCTGAATTCATATTATATGCAATGGTAATAGCCTTAGGTTCTTTGTTGTGCTGCCAGTAAAAATGTGATACTCCCTCTTTGGGTTCAGGCCAAACCCAGCCATAGGTCTGGTATTCTATATCAAAGAATTTAGCTGAATTGAACCAGTTCCCGGGCTCATATTCAGTACGTTCCCCAGTAAGGCTTCGGGCTACAGTTTCACCCATGATCCTGCCAGTATACCATACCGCTTCTACCGGCTTGCGCTGACCGATCTTCTTGCGGTGCTGAACACAATCCCCAATAGCGTATACATCAGGAATATTGGTCTCCAGATATTCATTAACAAGTATTCCTTTATCTGTTTCCAGGGGAGTATCCCTTAAAAACTCAATATTGGGACGTACACCTGTACATAAACCTACTAACTGGCATTCAATTTCTTCACCTCCCTTGGTTCTAACAGCTTTTACCCTTCCGTTCTCGTCAGAAATGATCCTATCAAGTTCAGTATCATGTTTTACTTCCACTCCATGAGATCGGATATGTTCAGAGATCATTTCGGCTTCAGGAAGAGGTAGCACATTATGCCAGAAAGCTTTTTCACGAATAAGGAAAGTGACACCTATCTTTCTGGTTCTAAGCATTTCGGCAAGTTCCACTCCAATGAGTCCGCCGCCCACTATCACCGCTTTTTTTGTAAATTTCGTATTCTCCTCCAGCAGTTCCAGATCCTGCTTACTCACCAAACCCTGAACTCCATCGAGGTCTTCACCTTCCCAGCCAAATTTGTTATAGACCGAGCCGGTTGCCAGCACCAGTTTATCATAGGTCATAGAATCCCCTTCAGAAAAATTTAGCTCCTTTTTGTCAAAATCTATATTTTCAACCCAGGCATTCTTCAACTCAATCCTGTTCTTTTCCCAGAACCAGTCTTCGTAAGGTTTCAGATGTTCCCACTTCATATGGCCCATATAGACATACATAAGGGCGGTACGGGAAAAGAAAAAGTCAGATTCAGCAGAGATCACAGTGATCCTGTTATCAGATTTTTTCCGGATATGCCTGGCGGCAGTGATCCCGGAAATGCCATTTCCAATAATTACGATATGCTCCATTAATTTTTCATAATTTGGCAAGGCTGATTTTGCCAGAACTGTATTCGAGTAAAGTAAGCAGAAAATAGCCAGAATCCCAAGTACTGTGCTTAAATAATAGCTGAGACATGACCCTGCCGAATAAGCATATTAAACTTTTCATTTATATAGTCGGAGCATTTGTATGTTCCTGCCAGGCTGATATTCCCTTCAATGCTAAAAAGTTGAATGGCCTGAGCCTTGTAGCTTCCAGGGACAGTCTTACTAAAGACCATATTGAAAAAATCCTTGATATAAACTCAAATGCAGTCGCTCTCATGCCCTTTGCCTTTATTCGAGACACCAGTGAACCCGAACTTTATTTTAATCTTGAGAAACAATGGTTTGGAGAAAGAGTGCAGGGAATTGAACAAGCAATCAAACTTCTCCATGAGAAAAATATAAAGGTTATGATAAAACCCCATATCTGGATAAGGAACGGGCAGTTTACGGGCGATCTTGATTTTTCTTCTGAAGCAGACTGGAAAAAGTTTGAATCTTCATACCGCGAGTATATTCTTTTGTATGCTTCCATTGCTGCAGAACATAATGTTGAACTGTTTTGTATTGGAACGGAACTATTCAATTTCGTGAATGAACGACCGGAATTCTGGAAGGATCTGATCGCCGAATTAAGAATGATATACAATGGCAAATTAGTCTATGCTGAGAACTGGGATAAAGTGGATAAAACCGATATCTGGGAAGACCTCGACTATATTGGTGCAGACGCCTATTTCCCATTAAGTGAAAAAATATCCCCAAACCAGGAAGAAATTCAGGAAGGCTGGAAACAGCACAAAGAAATGCTTAAAGATCTTTCTTCCACTCATCGTATCCCGGTCATGTTTACCGAATATGGTTACCGAAGTGTTGATTTCGCGTTAAAAGAACCCTGGAATTCGGAAAGAGAGATCAGTAGTATCAACCATAACCTGCAGGCAAGGGCACTTTTAGTAATCTACGAAGAGTTCTGGACCGAAAACTGGTTTGCCGGAGGTTTTTTATGGAAATGGCATCAGCATGAAGAAGCGGGAGGAATTGAGAACAATCGCTTTACTCCACAAAACAAACCTGCCGAAAAGGTGGTTAGGGAATATTATAGAAGATTCAGGAATTAAGCCTTCGGTAGTAGTGAGTGTAGAGTTCCTCGGCAGTGGCGCCAAACCTTCTTTTCCAGTAGATCTCTGCAAAAAGCAACTGTGTTTTCCATACTCCCAATTTTTCGTACAGGCGGGCAGAGGTTGTAAGCCAGCTTTTTATGACGGTAAATTGTTTTTGTTCATACAGGCGTTTTACGATCTCATTATCTTCATAGACCTTATAGGATTCGTTAAAACATCCGATCTTTTCAAAAAGCTCCTTTTCCACAAAAAGAGACTGATCACCTCCCCGGCAGGAGATATGGTTTAGTCTTGTAAGCCAACCCATTAAATTAAGCCACCAGTGGTCCTTATCGAATTTCATCTGAAAGCAACCAGCCTTATTCCCTTTTTTAAGCTCTTCAAGTATCAGTCTGTCAAAATTTTCGGGAGGAAAACTATCGGCATGAAGAAAATACAGCACAGGGGATCCGGCAATTCGGGCTCCCGCATTCATCTGTATGGCTCTTCCCTTTTCAGAATCTACAAGGATCGTATTTTCAAAATTACTGGCAATCTCAACACTATCATCGGTACTTCCCCCATCTACTATGATTATTTCTGAAATATGACCTGATGATGAGTTCTCCAGATGCCTTAAAAGTATCGGCAGTTGTTTTTCTTCATTATAGACCGGAATTATAATGCTGATCATGAATCAATTATTTTAATTCATTGAGATTCCAGTCATAATCCTTATAGGAAATTTTGGCTCCGGGATCCATTCTGGTATTGGAGTACTTATTAATATAAGTTATTAAGGTTTCGCCATTTTCAGTAAAGTCACCCTTATACCAGTCGAATATCGATGAAAGTTTAGCAGATTTCTGTGATATCTCATTCTTATCAGAATTAATGAATTCCCGGGTTGCCTTCTCAAGCTGCTTCTCGATTTTGTCTGCGGTAAAAGCTTCATTCATTAATTTTGGACAGGAAACAGAGGCACAATTAATGGCGAAATGTATACGTGGTTCGTCCATCTTGCGGAGAACACTATTTTCCAGTCCCCCCAGGGAGATCCTGGTGTTGCCCACTTTGACAATTTCTTTTGTCCACGGAGCATCAATATCTTTAATGCTTTTCACTGGATAATTTCGAAGTATAAGATCTACCGTATATGCATTGTAAAGGTTGATATAATAAGCAAGTAATTCTGCTTTAGACCAGCTGTCATCCGGCTGCTGATCGGACAACATTTTCAGATATTCATCGAGCTTTTCCCTATCCTTTTTAAATCCCTGATAATCTACCATCCCCGCTTCAGTCACATATTTCTGAAGAAGTGAATTCCATGCACTATGATCCAGTTTTACAGCCGATTCCATATTTACTGAAACATCATCATTTGCAGCAGGAGTAGGAAGTCCTTTACTATTAAAACCTGCGCTGGAAATAAGGTTACAGGAGGCAAAGGCGAAGACTCCCGATATCAGGATTAAAAAATTTAAAATAAGCTTTTTCATAATCATGGTTTTGAAGGTCCGGTTAATCCTGATCTATCTTTAATGTTGCGTTAAACAAACCTGAGACATTTAGTCTAATCTTTCAACTTTTCTCAAGGCGACAAAACTCAGGCTTCGACTCCGCTCAGCCTGACAGTGGTCACTTCGAGCGGAGTCGAGATGTCTTTAACAGCAGCCGCCACCATCATAGTGCCAGGTTGATTTACTGATGAAAATATCATCCCGCCCAAGAGCCGCTAAAGCACCCGCTGTTTTATCACAGATCGCCAGAGGCTGATTCTTCAGCAAGATATGTCCCTTTCCATCATCAAAATGATCATCTTCACCGTAATAAATAGCTGCTTTTCCCGTAAAAACACAGGGACCATCTTCCGGCATCGGATCTTTGATCGCGGCCACTTCAATAGACTCTATATATACGAGATTTTTAGTAGGATAGTTTTTAGGATCCAGGATTCTATAAGGTTTTCTGGCTCTTATTTCTATAGTTCCAAAACCAACATCGGTCAAAGCCTTGACGTAATCTTTTATGGAAAGACTGCCACTTAAACAAAGAGCTCGCAACCTATCATCGTTTCTAAGTTCCTCATTCATCTCCTGCTCGCAGGTGGGATCGCTCATCACAAGTCTTCCGTGTGGTTTCAGTACCCGGTACATTTCCTTAAGGGCTTTAGTTAGCTCTTCGGTCTTAAAAATATTGAACAGGCAATTCTGTGCCGCAACATCTATTGAGTTGTCCTCCACGGGAAGATCGGTGGCATCCCCTTTTTTAAGATCCACGAATTCAGATCTGAACCAGGGATTCAATTCTTCAGCTTCCTTAAAATTCTTTCTTGAAGCCTCCAGCATTTCATCCACTACATCAACACCTACAACCCCCGATCTTTGTCTTGAAAAATATGCGAACTGCAACAATTCCATTCCGCCACCTACCCCTACATACAGAGTTTTAGGGTTATTGGTAAGATCTCTTGCATGTACAGTAGTTCCACAGCCATAGTTCATTTCCTGCATGATCCTGGGGATCTTAAGCCCAGGTAATTCCCAGATTGGATTGGTAGTACAGCATAATCCCACATCGGGTGTTAATGCCGCTTCGCGATATACATCTTTTGTAGTCTCTAAATAGCTCATCTATTAATTAATTATTTAATTAGATAAATTGAAGATTTGAAAATAAATTTTGGTCAATACTCCAGGATAAGGTCAAAGCCCCTTAAAAATTATAGGATCAATTAAAAATCTTTATATCTTGTTTTCATTAAACCCTTTCCAGTACTCGTTTAAATAGTTTTACCATATCCGGTTCAGCCCTCGCAGCCATGGCCAGAATATCCTGGATATCCACTTTTTCAAGATT
>JAWWBH010000203.1:0-5272 GCA_033721075.1 Christiangramia sp. | reverse complement strand
TTCGCATCCTGGGGTGGTAGACACAGAAAAATGTTATATAAGAAAAACGGGGATGACCTACCACGTGGATCTTCATATCGCTGTGAACGCTCAAATAAGCGTAAAGGAAGGTCATGAAATTGCTCACAGGGTAAAAGATGATATACTTCAGAATAATCCTCAGATCGCCGACGTGCTCATTCATGTAGAACCCGATGACGAGCTTTAAAAAGGAACTTCTGCATTAATATTTCTTTTAAAATTCTTCAGATTAATTAAGAAAGATTTAGCACTAAGAACGGGCTCTTAGCTTTGATGTCTTTGGCTTTAAGCGTATCTTATATTTTATAATTAACCGCAAAAATTGAAGTTATGTCGATGATTAATGAGAAAGAATTTAAAAAGCTTGCCAGTCATAAAAATGAGGTGTGTATTTCCATTTTTATACCTACCCAAAGGGCCGGAAAGGAAGTGCTTGAAGAAAAAAATAAAAAGCATTTACACTCCGAATGGGTGCAGATACGAAAAGAGCTTAAAGAAGAAGGAAAAGATGAGGCTTTAATCGGTAAAATAGGTAAGCCCATTGAAGAACTTCTGGAAGACCGTGATTTCTGGAGACATCAGTCTGACGGACTGGCGATTTTTGCCTCTCCAGATCTTTTCGAAAAATATACCTTACCGGTCAATTTTGAAGCCTACCATTATATCTCAGAGGATTTCTATGTCAAGCCTCTGGTTCCAGCGATGACCGGAGATGGAAAATTCAACATCCTGGCTATACAAATTGGAGATGTTAGTTTTTATGAAGCCTCTAGATTTAGTATCACTCCGGTAAAAATAGATGACCTCACGCCGACCCGACTTGAAGAAAGGGTTGGATATGATTATAAGGAAAAAGCGCTGCAGTTCCGCACTCAGGCTGAGGGTGGCGAAAAAACACAGTTCCATGGCCATGGAGGAAGTGAGCGAGACGAAAAGGAAGAAGTTAAACAATTCTTCAGGGCTGTAGACCAGGGATTAAAATCCTATTTGAACAAGGAGAAGTTACCTCTGGTGGTGTTCTGTCAGGATTATTTATTTCCTGTTTATAAGGAGGCAAATACATATAATAATCTTATAGACAAGGTAGTTACCGGAAACCCGAATGATACCGATCTGCTGGGAATACACCAGAAAGCACTTCAAGTAGCAGAGCCTTATTTAAATGAAATCCGCAATGAAAAGATCGAAAAATACAGGGAGTTGAATAAAACCGAAAATACAACTTCTGCGGTAAGCGATATTATTCCTGCAGTACATCAGGGGAAAGTAGATACTCTTTTTATCGAGAACAGGGCCGAGCTTTGGGGGGAATATATTGAAGATAAAATGAAGGTGAAATTCCATGAAAACCGCAACGGTCATAATACTTCATTGCTGAACCTGGCAGCCAAAAAAACGATCGAAATGGGCGGAAAGGTATATCTAGTGGAACCCGAATTTATGCCTGAAAAGGAATCTAAAATGAATGCTCTTTTCAGGTTCTAAGCCATTTAGGGGGCCGTTAACTCTCGCAATTACGGTCTCCTTTCTTTTTGGGTGTTAGAAAAGACATATGTTAAATATTACACTTAACTTTAGTCTCCCTAAACAAACATTTAATGGAAACTAATCTAGCAGTATTAATAGACGGTGATAATATACCTTCAGCTCATGTAAAGGAGATGATGGAAGAAATCGCCAAATATGGAAACCCCACTATTAAACGTATATATGGCGACTGGACAAAGCCACATTTGAATAAATGGAAGAACGTCCTTCTGGAAAATGCGATACACCCTATCCAGCAATATGGTTATACCCAGGGTAAGAACGCGACAGATTCTGCCATGATCATAGATGCAATGGACATTTTATACTCAAACAAAGTTGACGGATTCTGCCTGGTTTCCAGTGATTCTGACTTCACCCGCCTGGCTACCCGCCTGCGTGAAGCCAGTATGAAAGTAATAGGGATCGGTGAAAAGAAGACTCCAGACCCCTTTATTGTGGCCTGCGATAAATTCATATATATCGAGATCCTCAAAGATCAAACCAAGGAGTCTGAAACTGATAAAAGCAAGGATAAAGCTTCGAAAAAACAGAATGTTGATAAGATCACTCCAAAGGTCATACGGCTTATCTCTCAAACCATATCCGATGTTGCCGATGAAGATGGCTGGGCATTCCTTGGAGATGTTGGGAGTCTTCTTCAGAAAAAACAGCCAAATTTCGATTCCAGGAACTATGGATTTCAGAAACTAACGCCTATGATCAACTCCATCAACAAATTTGAGATCGAATCAAGGGAAAATGCCAATTCCAAATTCAAGCTTATCTACGTTCGAAATAAATAGTTAAAGATGAGGAATATCAAAAAAGTCCATAAGGCAGAATACAGGCCTGTGGGGGACCTGGAAACCTGGTCTCCTCTACCAACCCGTAATCTCCAGATGATAGATCCTTTTTTATTTCTTAATCATCACGGGCCACAGGTTTACCCACCTAACAATAACGGACTCCCTTTTGGACCTCACCCACATCGGGGAATGGAAACCGTAACATTTATACTTGATGGGGACATAGCCCATAAGGATAGTGATGGAAATTACAGTGTGATTGAAAGTGGTGGCGTACAATGGATGACTGCCGGGAAAGGCCTTATCCATGCCGAAGTGTCCTCTGAAAAGTTTAAAAAAGAAGGTGGGCCTCTTGAAATTCTTCAGTTATGGGTAAATCTTCCAAAACGTTTAAAGATGATGGCTCCCAGTTATCGCGGAGTTCAGGAAGACAGGATCTCCATTTGGAAAAACAAAGAAGGTACCGTGAAGGCACGCGTGGTGTCCGGTAATTTTAAAGGGATACGTGGCGCATTCGATACGCCTACCTCGGTTGACCTTTCTATTGTGGAATTTGAAGCCGGTTCAGAAGTTGAACTTGAAATTCCTAAAACCGATAATATATTCTTTTACGTGGTAAGAGGAGAACTGGAGGTTAACGAAATCAAGGTTCCTGAACTTCACCTCGCGGAATTTTCAAAAAATCATGAGAAACTAAATATCTCAGCCAAAAATGAAAGCATACTCTTATTAGGACACGCCAAGCCTTTTGAAGAAAAGGTGGTGTTTGGCGGCCCTTTCGTCATGAATTCTGAAGAGGAGATCCGCCAGGCCTATGAAGATTATAAAGCTGGAAAAATGGGAAGCTGGGAGGATTAATGCCTTTCCTCCAATACTTTTACAATATCCTTCAATCCAAAACCTTTGGCTTTTAAAAGTATCAAATAATGAAAAAGCAGGTCTGCACTCTCATTTAAGAATAGTTCATCGTTATCGTCCTTGGCTTCTATCACCGTTTCCACGGCCTCCTCTCCTACCTTTTGCGCAATCTTATTAATTCCTTCATCGAATAATGAAACAACATAACTTTTATCATTTTCCTTTCTTAATTTCGGCTCGGTTTCGCTTAATTTCTGGCGGCTGGCAATAATTCCTTCAAGTTTTGAAAGAAAACCAAAATCCGGCTTATTTTCTTCTGCCCAGCAGGTATCAGTACCCTTGTGGCAAACAGGGCCAGCAGGATTTGCCTGGATCAGTAAGGTATCCCGGTCACAGTCAAGCTTGATATTTACCAGTTCTAAAAAGTTGCCACTTTCCTCTCCCTTGGTCCATAAACGCTTCTTCGACCGACTATAAAATGTTACTTTTTTGGTTCGGTTTGTCTTGAGGAAGGCCTCCTCGTTCATATAGCCTAACATTAACACCTTACCTGTATTTGCATCCTGAATGATCGCAGGGACCAGGCCATCTGAATTTTTATTGAAATCTATATCCATAATTCTTATGTATTCTGTATTTGGTCATCCTGAACTTGTTTCAGGATCTTTTTTTAGATATTATGAGATGCTGAAAAATCCCGATCGCTTTCGGGCCAGCATGACGAATGGGTTAATTATTTGAATTTTTAAATTCTCATTGGAATTCCGGCAGATTGTAATTGTCTTTTCAGTTCCCATATCTCGATCTCCTTGAAATGAAAAACACTGGCAGCCAGCGCAGCATCAGCCTTTCCATCCTTAAAGGTATCTTTGAAATGATCAATATTACCCGCTCCTCCAGAAGCAATAACTGGAATATTCAATTCATCCGAAATTCTTGCAAGAGCCTCATTAGCAAATCCATTCTTGGTACCATCGTGGTCCATGGATGTAAAAAGTATCTCGCCTGCACCCCTTTCCTCAACTTCCTTGGCCCATTCAAACAGGTCGATATCGGTAGGCACCTTTCCTCCAACCAGATGTACTTTCCATTTGCCGTCCACATTCTTCGCGTCTATAGCTACAACTATACACTGACTCCCGAATTTTTCAGAAAGCTGGTTAATAAGATCAGGGTTTTTAACCGCCGATGAATTAATAGAAACCTTATCGGCTCCATTCTTCAGTAGGATATCAACATCTTCTACAGAGGAGATTCCGCCACCTACGGTAAAGGGAATATTCAGTTGCTCGGCAACATCCAGAACAAGTTTAGCCAGGGTCTTTCTCTTTTCTTCGGTAGCTGAAATGTCCAGGAAAACAAGCTCATCGGCACCCTCTTCAGCATAAGCCGCTGCGAGTTCCACAGGGTCACCGGCATCCCTGAGGTCCACAAAGTTTACTCCTTTTACAGTTCTACCATTCTTGATATCCAGACATGGAATGATTCTTTTTGTTAGCATTTTTTATAAGGTCTTAGAATTCCTTTTTTATTTTTTATTTTGTCAAGCTGTCCCGATAGCTATCGGGACAGGGCGACGATTTAATTATTCAATATATAATTCTCTAATTGTTTTAAACTTATCCTGTTCTCATAGATAGCCTTTCCAATGATCACACCTTCACACCCAATTTCTTGCAGTTGCGGAAGTTCATCGAATTTTGAAATTCCGCCACTGGCGATGAGATTGATATCCTTCGTTTCTGATATGATCTCCTCATACAGCTCAAATGACGGTCCTTCCAGCATTCCGTCTTTAGAAATATCAGTGCAGATAACATATTTGACCCCATCCTCCTCATAGTTCTGAATAAATGGAATGATCTCCTTATCTGAATCTTCCAGCCAGCCAGAGACAGCTATCTTTCTATCCTTGGCATCAGCTCCAAGAATGATCTTTTCAGATCCATATTTTTGGATCCAGTTCTGAAATAAATCAGGGTCCTTTACGGCTATGCTTCCACCGGTGATATGGTTCGCGCCACTGTCGAAAGCGATCTTAAGATCCTGATCAGATT
>JAWWBH010000202.1:0-5345 GCA_033721075.1 Christiangramia sp. | reverse complement strand
CCGTTCCCTTTTTTCGCAGCCTAATATCAATTACAGCCTGAGCGTTAAGGTAGAAGACAAAGAAGTCTTGGATGCTGCTATGGATGAGGCTATTATTACTTTCAGAAATATTCGGGGACTAAGTCCAAAAGAAGAAAATAATTTTGGGCTGGAAAGAAGCGATGATCTTATAAACCGTATACTTAGAATAACCGGCGCACTTAATATCGCCGCATGGATCATCTCCATAATTACTATTTTTGGTTCTTCTATCGCCCTTATGAATATTATGCTGGTAACGGTAACTGAGAGAACCCGTGAAATAGGTGTAAGAAAAGCCCTGGGAGCAAAAAAGAATACCATCGCCACCCAATTCTTCCTGGAAACTCTTGTGATTGGTCAGATTGGTGGTCTACTCGGAATAATTCTTGGGATCACCATTGGTTACATTGTTGCGAGTTCTCTGTATTTCAATTTTACCACTCCATGGAAAGCTATGCTCTGGGCACCGGGCATTACTATTCTAGTGGCGATCCTGGCCGGCAGTTATCCGGCTGCAAAAGCAGCAAAACAGGATCCTATTGAGTCACTGCGTTATGAATAAACTAATTTGAAAATGTGGCGATTTGAAGATTTGAAAATGACTTTCTGAGGAGAACCTTTTTTCATAGAAGGCTATGAATTAATCTATGAACCAATTTAATAATGAATCAAGATTAAATCAATTCATTGTTTCATTAATACATTGATGAATTGATACATTTTCAAATCATCTAATTCTCAAATTACCTACTTAATTAATCCTGAACTACATCTTCAAAATACCGATAAAGTTCTCCCTTGGTAATATTTGCTCCCTGCTTGATAAGTGCAAAAATATCTTTATTGCGATCGTCGCTCATGGCTTTCGTGGACGTATAGATATTCACCGAATCATCCAGCAGATTATTCTGTAACCAGGAATAACCTTCCCTGGTTGTTATATCAATTGCCTCATTTTCAACTTTTACAGCAATAAGGTTAATCGTAGCCGCAGTAATTTGAAACAGAAATATCTGGTTTGGAGAGAAGTGCTCAAGGTATTCGACTTTGTTTAGTACACCCTCCCAGATAAGGTCACTAAAAATATCCATTTCCTCTTCGGCAACCTGTGGCTTCTCTTCTTTGATTTTTTCCCATTCGTCTGCAGTAATAGACTGGGTTGCCAGGAAATTGATAAATTCCTGATGCATCTCTTCAAACTGTTCTTTGGTCAATCTTGCGTATTTCATCGTGAATTATAAAAAGAAAAGCCCACTCAATAATGAGCAGGCTTTTTGCTATGAGTAAAATAGATTAAGCTTCAGCTACAACGTCAAAGGTGAAGTTTGAAACCACTTCACGATGAAAACGCAAGGTTGCTTCGTACTGTCCTAAACGCTTGATGTTTCCACCAGCGATGCTAATATATTTCTTATCGATTTCTACACCCTCTTTTGCAAGAGCATCAGCTAAGTCTCCATTAGTGATGGAACCGAATAACTTATCACCTGCACCTGCTTTTGCAGTAAGTTTAATTTCCAGGGTATTAAGTTTTTCAGCTTGTTTCTTAGCTTCGTCGATATGCTTTTGTTCCTTATAAGCGCGTTGCTTCAAAGTTTCTTCAAGAACTTTTCTTGCTGACGGAGTTGCCAGTTCAGCAAACCCCTGAGGTATAAGGTAGTTACGACCATACCCGTTCTTTACAGAAACAACGTCGTCTTTAAAACCTAAGTTATCTACGTCTTTTTTAAGTATCACTTCCATAACTGCCTCTTTTTATTTTAATAAATCACCTACGTAAGGCATTAATGCTAAGTGACGAGCGCGCTTAACGGCTGTAGCCACTTTTCTCTGGAACTTCAAAGAAGTACCTGTTAAACGGCGAGGTAATAATTTTCCCTGCTCATTCACAAAGCCCATTAAGAAATCAGGATCCTTGTAATCCACATACTTGATACCAGATCTTTTAAATCTACAATACTTCTTCTTTGTGGTAGTTTCTATATTAAGAGGAGTTAGATATCTAATCTCTCCGTCTTTTTTTCCTTTTGCCTGTTGTTCAATAGATGTTGCCATGGTTACGCTTTTTCCTTGTTACGTTTTCTTCTTTTTTCAGCCCAGGCGATCGCGTGCTTATCTAACTTCACAGTAAGATAACGCATCATACGCTCGTCTCTTCTAAACTCAAGTTCCAAAGGCTCGATCGCTTCACCGGGAGCCTTAAATTCGAATAAGTGATAAAAACCACTCTTTTTGTGCTGGATTGGGTAAGCAAGCTTTCTAAGCCCCCAATCTTCTTTAGCTACCATCTCGGCCCCTTTCGAAACAAGAAAATCTTCGTATTTCTTAACTGTTTCCTTTATCTGCTCATCAGATAAAACGGGATTCAAGATGAAAACAGTTTCATAATTGTTCATAAAAATTTACTTTAAATTAAATCGGGTGCAAAAATAGAATTATTAATTGATATTTCAAAGACTATTAAGAAGGATAAAACACTATTTTTGTCGGTGAAAAAATATTTTACCTTGTATTTCTTATTTTTAATGAGTAATATTGTTAATGCCTAACTTATAAACCGTGGAAGAAGTTTTACTCAAATGTGCTGTCGTGGATGATTCCAGCCTTCAACGGCTGTCTATCGTAAAATTGATCAAGGATCATCCTAATCTAAAGCTGGTAGCAGAATATAATAATGCTATTGAGACCAAGAACGGCCTTCTTGATACAGAAACAGACCTTATCTTTCTTGATATTGAAATGCCCATTCTTTCTGGTTTTGAACTTTTAGACAACCTTCCAAACAAACCACAAATTATATTCGTAACCGGTAAAACAAAATATGCGTTTAAGGCATTTGATTATGACGCGGTTGATTACATCCATAAACCTGTTACCAAAGAGCGTTTCAACAACGCTGTAAATAAAGCTGTAAATCTTTATAAACTGAAACACCAGACTCCGGTTCCCGAAGATGATGATTTCATATTTGTTAAGAGCAATCTTAAGAATAGAAAGGTTTTTCTTAGTAAACTGAAGTATATTCAGGCTCTTGGTGATTATGTTAAGTTTGTGACCGAAAAAGACAACTTTGTTGTTCTGGCCACCATGAAGTCTTTTGAAAAGCAGCTGCCTGGTGATCGTTTCCTAAGAACCCATAAATCTTATATCGTAAATCTTGATAAGATAGAACGTTATAATAGCAAGAACATAGAAATAGATAAGGAAAAACTGCCGCTAAGCCGTCACAAGAAGAATGATCTGGTTGAAGCTTTAAGCGCAAGTCAGGAATAGAACTAACACATCTTTATAATTTCTAAGGCCATTCTAATGAGTGGCTTTTTATTGTGGATCTACATTCGCTATTACCCTAACCGACCTGAAAGCACCAATTGCTCTGAAACTGGTTAGAATACGCTGTACTATCTTCTTGGTTTTTCCCAGAGATTGTTTCTGCGGAATTTTAATAAGAATATTCTTATAATATTCATTTCTTATCCTTGCAACAGGAGGAAATTCAGGACCCAGTACATAGCGTTCAAAAACATTTTCCAAAGCTCTGGCTAACCAGTCAGCCGCTTCATTCGTCCTGGAAAAATCCCGGCATTTTAGGGTTAACCGTATTAATCGGTAATAGGGAGGATATTGATATTGATACCTTTCTTCCAGCTGCTCTTTATACATTTCAGAGTATGCCCCTGTTGAAACCTGCTGAATGATCTGGTGATGCGGATTATATGTTTGAATAAGTACTTTCCCTCTCTTTTTTGTTCTTCCCGCCCGGCCGGCTACCTGCTGCATTAACTGAAAACTTCTTTCATGCGCACGGAAATCCGGAAAATTTAGGAGATTATCTGCATTCATGATCCCTACCAAACTAACTTTTCTGAAGTCAAGCCCCTTGGTAAGCATCTGTGTTCCAATAAGTACATCTGTCTCCTGTGCCTCAAAGGCGCTGATTATTTTCTCATAAGCATATTTACCCCGGGTAGTGTCCTGATCCATTCTGGCTATTTTCCTCTCAGGAAATAATGCCTTAAGCTCTGTTTCCACCTGTTCTGTTCCAAATCCCTTTGTGGTGATCTCATTACTTCCACAAGCCATACACTGCTGCTGCATAGCGATATGATACCCGCAATAATGGCAGCGTAATTGATTATTATGACTGTGAAAGGTAAGACTCACATCACAGTTGGGACATTGTGGAGAATGCCCGCAGGTATTACACTCCATGATTGGTGAGAAACCCCTTCTATTCTGAAAAAGTATAACCTGCTCATCTTCTTTAAGACTTTCCTTTATTTCTTCCAGTAATCTTTCAGAAAAATGCCCGGTCATTTTTTTCTTGCGATGAGCCGTTTTGATATCTACGATCTCAACTTCAGGCATTAAAACATTTCCATAACGCCGGGTTAGTTCAACCAGGGCATATTTATTATGTTCTGCGTTAAAATACGATTCTATAGAAGGAGTAGCCGATCCAAGAATGATATTGGCCTTAAAAAGGTTTGCAAGCACCACGGCTGAATCACGCGCATGATAACGCGGAGCCGGGTCGAATTGCTTAAAGGTAGATTCATGTTCCTCGTCAACAACTATTAATCCCAGGTCCTGAAATGGAAGGAAGACACACGATCTCGCTCCTATCACGATTTTACCTTTCTCTGAATTATCCAGAACGTGCTTATAAATCTCCACTCTTTCATTCAGGGAATATTTGCTGTGATATACGAGGACCTTTTCACCAAAATAATTTTGCAGTCTTTTGATGAGCTGCGTGGTAAGTGCAATTTCGGGCAACAGATATAAGGCCTGTTTTCCATTATTAATCGCTTCCTCAATGAGTTTTATATAGATCTCTGTTTTTCCTGAGGAAGTAACCCCATGAAGCAGGCAAACCTTGTCTTCTTTAAAATTCTGCTGAATTTCATCAAAGGCCTGTTGCTGAATCTTGTTAAGGTTGATCTCATGATTAGAAATTTCTCCCTCAAAATTTATACGGTCTGTCTCCAAATAGAATTCCTCAAAAATACCTTTATCAATAAGGCTCTTTAAAGTACCACTATTGGCTCCTGATTCCTGAAGCAGTTTTTTTGTTTTTAAGGCTTTTTTTGATTTAGCGGTTATGGAAAAATAGCTAAGAAGGATCTCCCTTTGCTTTGGTGCACGGGAAAGTTCATCTAGCAACCGGTGCATTTCAGTTTCGGACTCGTAAGCGGTATTTAGCCTTACATATCTTACTTCTTTTGGCTTGAATTGTTCATAAATTTCCTGGTTAAGGTCAACCAGGTTCTTCATCACCAGCTTATTGATTACCGGCAAAACCTTTTTCCTGTCAAGAAGTT
>JAWWBH010000201.1:0-5368 GCA_033721075.1 Christiangramia sp. | reverse complement strand
CACCTGTTGATATTCTTCCTCCTGCATTTCCCCTGAAACCCTGGCTCCCCATGCTTCAAAAGCAGAGACCACATCCAGTTTCTTTCCATTATGGCATCCGGAAGCTATTGTCCCTCCATATACCAGGATGGAAGGCCTGTTGAGTCGAAGCTGAGCCATCAATGCTCCCGGCATATTCTTATCACAACCTACCACAGTTATAAGACCATCATAAGCCATGGCATTCACAACGGTTTCCATTGAATCGGCTATGATATCACGTGAAGGGAGAGAATACCTCATTCCAGGCGTTCCCATTGAAATTCCGTCACTCACACCAATGGTATTGAAGATAAGCCCTACCAGATCTGCGGACAGGGTTCCTTCCTTTACTTCCTTAGCCAGGTCATTCAAATGCATATTACAGGGATTTCCTTCATATCCTGTACTGGCAATTCCAACAAACGGCTTATTAAAATCTTCTCTCGTAAGTCCTATCGCATGTAACATTGCCTGCGAAGCAGGTTGCGAATCGCTTTGAGTTAGGGTGCTGCTATACTTATTGTTCATTAATCGATATTCCTTAGTGTTTCTTTTAATAGATTAAAATTACCGTCTTAAGATGGCTATGCTTTTCATTAGACATGACTCAAATTACTTTCAAAAAAGAAATTTAAATCATAAATATCTAATTTACAGATATTTAATTCAATTCTTGTTACGATAGCTGAAGGTTTTTTAAGAATGGGATGTAGCGCTAAAGACTTTTCAAAATTGATGTTCCCTTACAGCCTCTTTTTCATAATGATGTAATTCAAGTCTATTAAAATCTATTTTTCTTAAGAATTAACAGAAATACTACAGATATGATAAAAATGAAGGAAAGGTGGAACAGATATAGAAAATAGATGAGATTCCTTCGTTTTGCCCGAAATGACTATTTTCTAATTGATAATTGACAATGGAAAAAGACATTTTCGAAAGAATTAGAAATAATAAAAATAAAAGTGGTTAGTAGCCCCACATGCTGGCCCGATTGTTATCGGGATATTTCAGCATCCTTAATTAAAAATTCCGCATACTCAGAATGACGGGACCCTGAAACAAGTTCAGGGTGACGACGATGCCTTTAAATTGAGATTCCTTCGCGGTACTTGGAATGACTGTTAGAATGAAAATTTCGGAATGTTGAATTTTGAATTAAGAATTCTATAGTGGTATCATTTCTTCCTCTTCAGGGAATAAAGATCCTTACGGCGGTCTTTCATATTTCTTACACTGCCATAATTATGAAGTTCCTTTAAAAGATCGAGATCCACATCCACAAGTAAGGTGCTTTCAGTATTGGGAGTAGCCTCGGCCTTTATCCCGTTCACAGGAAAAGCAAAATCTGAAGGGGTTAACACAGCGCTCTGGGCATACTGTATATCCATATTATCCACCTTGGGCAGGTTGCCTACAGAACCAGCTATGGCCACGTAACATTCGTTCTCCACCGCCCTGGCCTGTGCGCAGATCTTCACGCGAGAATAACCGTTCTGGGTATCGGTCATAAAAGGAACAAAGAGAATATTCATTCCTTCTTCTGCCAGGATACGTGATACTTCAGGGAACTCAATATCATAACAGATCAATACACCAATCTTTCCACAATCGGTATCGAAGGTTTCAAGCTTGTTGCCACCCTTCATCCCCCAGGCGGTCTCTTCAGCCGGAGTTATATGCAGCTTTTCATAGCGTTCATAACTTCCATCCCTTCGGCAGAGATATCCCACATTATACATGTGCTCGCCTTCGGGTAACGGCATGCTGCCAGTGATAATATTGATGTTATAATTGATAGCGAACTCCCTAAAAGTCTCAAGCAAACGTTCGGTATAGCTGGAAAGTCCCCTTATAGCCTCAGGCTCACTAAGCTCGTTGAATTGGGCCATGAGCGGCGCGTTAAAAAGTTCGGGGAACATGATGAAATCACTCTGGTAATTGCTCACCGCATCCACAAAGAACTCTATCTGGGAAACCAGGGCATCATAATCCTTAAAAAGACGCATCTGCCATTGAACGAGTCCGAGCCTTACAACCGTTTTGGTGGTATTCACCAGTTTTTGAGGCTTGGTATAATAGATATTATTCCATTCCATCAAAGTGGCAAATTCCTTACTTTCATGATCCCCGGAAAGGTAGCCCTTAATAACCTTTTTTACGTGAAAATCATTGGAGAGCTGAAACGAAAGAACCGGGTCGTGGATCTCCTGAAGCTTTACCTTTTCTATATATTTTTTAGGTGTTAGCTCATCTGAATATTCAGCATAATTAGGGATCCTGCCTCCAAATACGATCGCCTTGAGATTAAGATGTTCGCAAAGCTCTTTCCTGGCTTCATACAGACGCCTTCCCAAACGCATTCCTCGGTATTCCGGGTGAATAAATACATCTATACCATAAAGCACATTTCCATTCTTGGTATGGGTAGAAAAATTCTCTCCTCCAAGAATTTCGTCGTAGGTATGATTATCATCGAATTTATCGTAATCTACTATGATTGACAGGGCACAGCCTGCGATCTTATTATCTATGACTATGCATAACTGGCCTTCCGGAAATTTATTGATAAGAGTTTTGATCTCACCCTTGGTCCAGTATTCATGGGGCATCGCATGATAACTTTTAATCATGGACACCTTCAGTTCCTCATAGTCCTTAACGCGAAGGTTCCTAAGTTCTATTTTAGCAGAGTCAATCAAATCGTCAAAATTTATATGCTAAGATAAGATGCTAAGTGCTTTGAAGTAAACGGGATTTGTTAAAATGATCAGAAAAAAAGCCTAGATCTTATAGATACCCTCCTTAATGGCGAACATCACGAGTCCCACCCGGCTTTTTACTCCAAGCTTTCCAAAAAGGCTTTCCCTGTAATTATCAACGGTCTTGGGGCTTAGAAACATTTCTTCAGCAACCTGTTTGTAGGTGAGCTCGCTACAGGCATGATTCAGGAATTCAAGTTCCCTTTCGGTAAGTTCTTCGTATTTCCTTTTCCGTTCTTCATGGCTTAAAGCGTCTGAGATGGTCTGGTTCGAATAATATCCATTTCTCTCTATTGCGTTAAGCGCATATTCAAACTCCTCCGGCTCAATATCCTTTAGAAGATAACCCCGACAGCCAAGCCTGAGCATTTTGATAATGGTCTCATCTTCCTGGTCTACCGTAAGGGTCAAAACTTTCTGATCTGGTTTATTCTCCTTGAGCCATGCCATGGTGTCCATCCCGTCCATCACAGGCATTCTCATGTCGAGCAGAATGATATCCGGAAGCGGATTACCATCTTCTATGTATTTCACGAGCTCCTCGCCATTCTTGAAACAGTCAATAACCTTGAAACCTTCAAAGGAATTTACTAGGATCTGAAGGGATTGTGCAAAAAGCTTATGATCGTCAACGATTATTATCGTTTTGCTCATTGGTTCTAATCTTGGTTGGATAACGTAAAGATAACGAAGTTCCTTTACCAATGGAAGAATTGAGGTTAAAATCGGTACTGATCATTTCAGCACGGCTCTGCATGTTCAAAAGTCCCGAACCTGCATCCTGCTGTTCCACATCAAAACCCCTCCCGTCGTCACTGGCCTTGATCTGAAGATAATCGGGTGTATATTCAAAGATGACCTCAAGTTGAGAAGCATCGGCGTATTTGATCACATTGGAAAAAAATTCCTGCAATATCCTGAACAGGATAATGGCATCTTCCTGTTTGATCTTATAAGAATCACCTTTCACCTTAAGCCTGGCATCAAGAACACCCAGCCTGTTAAATCGCTCCATTTCGTTTTCGACAGAACCCTCGAGGCCTTTATAATCTATCACTTCGTTATTTAAGGAGCGGGACAGCGCTCTTACTTCAGCCAGGGAATCGCCCACCAGCTTACGCACCTCTTTAAAGGCATCCTTATTTTCTTCTACCACGGTCTTAGTAAGCAGGTTGATCTGCATCTTGGCAATGGCAAGCAACTGACCTATATTATCGTGCAGTTCCCAGCTAACATTCTTAAGGGTGGCTTCCTGGATCTCAAGCCTGGCATTGGAAAGCTCGGCCCTGAACTTCTGCTCGGCCTCATACTTTTCCTTCAGGATCTTATTCTTTCGCCTTTGATAAGTAATAAAGAAAAGAACGGTAAATCCTGCCAGAAAAAGAATGACAAGGATAAAATAGACGATGAGTAAGATCTCCTCCTTACGAAGCATGGTATGGGCCGATTAGTCTCACAAGTATACATAAAATTGGGCAATTTTTCACACCATTCCTATCCCGCGTGGATTTGGTTTTCTGGCATGACTTTATCATTTTAAGAGAATCTGAGTTGTCAAATTTTGAATTAAGATAATTTTAAATCCCTATAACAATGCCAAAAAGGGGAATTATCCCCTTGTAATGAGCTTATCTCATCCCTACATTTGGTATAGTCATTTTAGTAAAGCTAAAGTGTTTTGGGGCAAAAAAGTGTCGACTGAGGTTTAGTTATAGTTCTGAGTAGGGTCTTTTCTATAACTTTAATACCGAGGTGGCACTTTTTTATTTTGCCTATTTCCTCCAGTATAGGGGAAGAATATTTAGCCTATAGCCTTTCGCCGATATCTTCTCATTTCCACGATCATTTTAATAAAACCAAAAGCAAAGACCGAATACATAAAGAAATTCGCGACATCTAAAACATTACCATATACTTCACTAAAATCTTCACTTACTCCAATATATTTTTGAAAAATGAATAAGGGTGTTATTCCCAGTTGGTAAATAATTAGTCCTACTGACAAATATAGTGGCAACTCGCTGCGAAAGTTCAGAATACGTTCGGTTCTTACAAGCTCCAGGTAATAGGCTGCAATTGATATGCAAATCAAAAATGCTCCAAAGATGTAGACGTAAGCCGAAGTGGTTTGAAAAAATATATCACTAGAAAAAAAATGGATGATAGAACTGACTATGTAGATAACTACCAATGTTCCAATCGACCTTTTTAAATTTCGGGAATGGGTCTGCATTAAAAAGTACCAACTAAAAAGCGAACCTGTTATGAGGGTCAATATATTATAGATCCAGAGATTAGTTCTAAAAGGAGTTTCTTTTATGAATTCTATATATGCATAATCGTAAACATAATTATAAAGACCATAGGTAACACCAAAAAGATCTATTACGAAAATTAAATTTATCGTAAATACTATAAGCTTATCTGGCTTAACAGGTTCTTTCTTTGAATACAGATAAAAGATTCCAGCAATCGCCGCTATCAACTCAAAGATATAAGTTGGATAGAGGCGATATTCAATAAATATTTCCCACAAATCTTTACAAAATAAATTAAACTGTACTTTTTATTAATTTCTCAAGTTT
>JAWWBH010000200.1:0-5394 GCA_033721075.1 Christiangramia sp. | reverse complement strand
TGATACCATTTACGATCAGGAGGTGATCTGCTATAAGGGTCGTGATCATATCTTTGAGGAAATGGAGGGGCTTAAATTCAAAATCAATGCAAAATCCTTTTACCAGACCAATTCAGACCAGGCATATAACCTTTATAAAATTACCAGGGATTATGCCAATTTGAAGGGAGATGAACTGGTTTATGATCTTTATACGGGAACAGGAACCATTGCTCAGTTTGTTGCGAAACAGGCTAAAAAGGTTATCGGTGTTGAGGCTGTACCCGAAGCGATTAATGATGCCAGGGAAAATGCCGAAAGAAATAATATTGAAAATGTAGAATTCCATGTTGGCGATATGCGAAAGGTTTTCACTGAAAACTTTATCAATAAACATGGACATCCGGACGTTATAATAACCGATCCGCCAAGGGATGGGATGCACAAGGATGTTGTGGCACAAATTATTGGTATATTGCCGGAACGCATAGTATATGTTAGCTGTAATTCGGCGACCCAGGCAAGGGATCTTGCTTTACTGGACGAGCATTATAAAGTTACGGCTACCCGTGCAGTAGATATGTTCCCTCAGACCCACCATGTTGAGAACGTGGTTTGCTTAGAAAGACGATAAATGAAAAGATATATTTATAAATTTTTACTTATTTGTTTTTTAATCGCCAGCAGTGGCTGTCAGCGTGACGACATCTGTCCTGAAAGCACAGAGACCACTCCTTTGCTCATTATCAGGTTTTATGATAATGAAGCTCCTGAAGAACTTCAGGCTCCCCAGAACCTAAGGGTTCGCTCTGTTGGAAACGACACCAGCTTTGTATATAATCGCTATAGCCAGGACAGTATCGCTGTTCCATTAAGGACAGATCAGGATATTACAGAATACATTTTTACAGTGAATACGCCAGCAGATCCGCAAGAAGGTGAAGAACAGGAAGAGCCTGGAAATTCAGATATTTTAACCATAAGCTATGGCCGGGAGGAAGAATACCTTAACCGTGCATGTGCATATAAGGTAAATTATGTTGGTTTAAATATAAATGTGGAAAATGACGATGATAACTGGATACAGGATATTCAGATTGAACGCCCAAATGTTGAAGATCAAAACCAGGCCCATGTATCGATATTTTTCTAGCCTATTTCTCATCCTGGTTTTCAGTTTTCCCGTTTTTGCGCAGGAAAGTCAGACTGTAAACGATACTATCCGATATAAGGATAAATACGGGATAAGAGTTGGAGTTGACCTTAGCAAACCACTAAGAACATTACTAGATGATAATTACAGTGGTCTGGAGCTGGTTGGTGATTACCGCGTTTATAATAATTTCTATGCTGCTGCCGAAATAGGGAATGAAGAAGTCACTTTTGAAGGTGATAATATACAGACCTTAACCAAGGGAAGCTATATCAAAATTGGCGGGGATTATAATGCCTATGAGAACTGGCAGGATATGCAGAACGCTATTTTTGTTGGAGTTCGCTACGGCTTTGCAACATTTTCTCAAACCCTAAATCAATACAGGGTCTATACTTCCTCTGACTATTTCGGGCCGGATATTCGAGAGGATGATAATGAAGTGAGCGGACTTACCGCCAACTGGGCTGAACTAGTGGTAGGCCTTAAAGTGGAAGTGCTAAATAACCTTTACCTTTCAGCAAACGTTCAGCTTAAAAGAAGAATTGGACAAAACAGCCCTTCAAACTTTGACAATCTGGTTATCCCAGGCTTTGGACGTACCTATGACGGAAGTGAATTTGGCGCAGGTTATGGCTACTCCATTTCTTACCTTCTGCCACTTTACAAGAAAGAAAGGGATTAAGTATCCTGTTTGCTCTTCTTTTTAGAGCCTTCATAGATCACATACTTCAATAGTCTGCCTTCCAAAGCACCATTAAAAAGTTTGATCTTTCTAGACGCACGAAGTCCCACGCTTTTAATCGCATCAAAATTAGTAGTGATAAACCAGGCATGGGTTCCATGATATTTCTGTTTTAAAGTATCCCCTATTTTAGCGTAAAATTCTTCCACATCAATTTCAAGCCGTTCACCATATGGAGGATTGAAAAGTATATGCAGGTAGCCTTCATTCTCTTTCTCACTTTCGAAAAAATCTTTTTGTTCTATCTGAATAAAATCTGATAGGTTGGCATTTTTCACATTCTCCCTGGCTTTCATCACTGCAGAGGGCGCCTTATCGTAACCACGAATCTTAAAGTGAAAATCTCTGATCTTTTTCATTGCCGATTCCTCGATCTTTTCAAAAAGCTCCTCATCCCAGTCTTTCCATTTTTCAAATGCAAATTCCTTTCTGTTGATATTTGGTGGGATATTGCAGGCGATCATGGCAGCTTCTATAGGAATAGTACCACTTCCACACATAGGGTCAAGAAAATCACACTGCCCCTGCCATCCAGAAAGCATAAGCATCCCGGCCGCAAGCACTTCATTAACGGGTGCGATATTGGTTGCACCCCGGTACCCCCTTTTATGTAAGGAATCTCCTGAACTATCAAATGAAACGTTACAATAATTCTTTTCTATATGAATATTGATCCTGAGATCGGGGAAATCAAGATCTACATCCGGTCTTTTCCCATATCGGTCACGAAACCTGTCCACTATCGCATCCTTGGTCTTTAAAGCAACATATTGAGAATGTGTAAAGATATCTGAGTGCACTGCAGAATCTATCGCCAGACTGCCATCTACATCCAGAAAATCTTCCCACGGAAGGCGTTTTATATTATCATATAACTCCTGTTCAGAATCTACCTTAAAGCTTTCATATGGTTTGAGGATCTTTATAGCCGTGCGAAGGCACAGATTTGCCTTGTACATGAATCCTTTATCACCAACAAAGCTAACCATACGGTTACCCTGCTTGATTTCCATTGCTCCAAGGTCCAGTAATTCTTTTGCAAGGATCGCTTCAAAACCAAATAAGGTCTTTGCGATCATTTTAAAGTTATTCGCCATAATCCTTCTTTATAGAACGACAAAAATAAGTTAATTTTGTGCGGAAAGTATAATAATTACAGGATTGTTCCCCCTCAAAATGGTGCATCCGGTAATCAACCAACCCATAATACTTTGTTGACGAACCTCTATATTTATCTTCTACCCATACTTGCAGTTGCGGTGGGTTATTTAATCTCACTTTTTTTGAAGCCGGGAAGCTCTTCTGGATTCAAGCTTTTACTTGCCTTCAGTGGTGCGTACCTGCTTGCGGTAACCGTGCTGGAACTTCTGCCGGATGTATACAGTGATCCTGATTCAGGGATCGGGGTATTCATTATGCTGGGATTGTTATTACAGATAGTACTTGAATTCCTTTCTAAAGGAGTTGAACACGGGCATTTGCATTTCCAGGAGAATTCAACGGCTTTTCCCGTATTGCTGCTTTTCAGCTTAAGCCTGCATTCCTTGCTGGAAGGTTTCCCATTAAACAATAATAATCACCTGCTACATGGAGTGGTAGTGCATAAAGTTCCGGTAGCTGCCATACTTTCGGTCTTTCTTGTTCATAGTAGGCTGAGTAAAACCAAGGTTTTCCTATTTCTGGGATTCTTTGCTTTAATGACGCCACTTGGAAGCTGGTTAAAGATCAATGTGGCCTTTATTTCCGAATATGCGACCTACGTCAATGCTGTGGTGATAGGGATATTTTTACATGTATCGACCACAATTCTATTCGAGGCTTCAAAGAACCATTCCTTTAACGCGTCTAAACTTGCAGTTATAATTCTGGGTATACTGCTTGCCTATTTCATTTAAATGTTCAGCAAAGAAGAGTCAAAACGATTGAGACAGGAGTTCTGGACCAGCTTTGGGAAAGAATATCCCAGAAAATGGATCCTTTACAACACGAAAGTAAAAGAGCTTCAGTTAAAATTCACCTTTAACCGAAAGTTGGCACAGGTTTCTCTTGATATTATTGATGAAGACGAATTAATACGCGCATATTATTTCGAAAAGCTTCAATCTCTTCAGAAGATCCTCAAAACAGAGTACCTTCCTGAAATTATATATGAGGAAAATTATGTATTACCAGAAGGGAAAATTATTTCTCGTATATATGTTCAGTTAGCTAATGTGAGCATTCACAATAAGAAAAACTGGCCCCAGGTAAAGGAATTTCTCTCCTCTAGAATGACACTTCTGGAAGAGTTTTTTAAAGATTTCAGTGATTATATTAAAAATTGAAACCTAGAAGTGGAAATACCAGATTTGAATACGGAAAGATTAGAACTGAAAAAGATTGTTAGAGAAGATCATGAAAATATCTTTAAGGGACTCTCACATCCCAAGGTCATAAAGTTTTATGGGGTTCACTTTGACAGTTTTGAAGAAACCCAAGAACAGATGAACTGGTATGAGAACCTTGAAAAGTCTGGTTCCGGATTGTGGTGGTCAATCTGTTTAAGGAATTCCGGAGTGTTCTGTGGAGCTATTGGTTTCAATGATTATAATGAAGAGCATAATAAAGCTGAACTGGGATTCTGGCTTTTACCCGATCAATGGGGAAATGGAATTATCCAGGAGGCGGGGAAAGCAGTTATCGATTATATCTTCAAGGATTTCAAACTTCACCGAATAGAAGCCTATGTGGAGTCAGAAAATGAAAATTCCTGCAAAGTCCTGAAGAAATTGGGATTTGAATATGAAGGCTGTATGAAGGAATGTGAAATGAAAAATGGCATTTATATTAGTGTGGAGATTTATGCTAAGTTAAATCCAATTAGATAATATATTGATCAGACAGCGTCCTTATTTTTTATTTAAAGTTTTATTATTTATCAAAGGTTTAGCCCAAAAACCTATACTTAATATGTACATCAATCCTATAAAATTAAACATCATTCCAATTTTAAGTGAAAAAGTATCTCCCAGAAATCCGATTAATATTTGAAATATCGCGCCACCCATTATGCCGGACATAAAAATTCCGGCTGCCGATCCATGATGTTCCTTCAGAGAATTAAGTCCTAATGAAATTATTATAGGAAACATTACCGCTAAAAAGAATCCGCTGGCCTGGAAACCATAAAAGGAAATTTGGGTAGTCCCAAACAATCCTGAAGCAAGACAAATAATAGCAAGAAGGCTGAAGATTTTTAAAACCAATTTACTATCCAGCAGTTTTAATAAAAAAAGACCTGCTACCCCTCCAATTGTCATTAGCCCCCAAAACCTTCCAACCGCTATTGCTCCTGTAGTTTCATAATCCAGGCCATGATAAATTTGAAGGAATTTAGACATCCAGTAGGATATTCCCTGTTCTATACCAACATAAGAGAAGATTCCCAAAAAATATAAAATAATCGTCCTGCTGCGGAATAACTTTAAATAAGTCTTTGCGCTCCCAACCTTTTCTTCTTCCTTTAAAGAGATTCTTG
>JAWWBH010000199.1:0-5451 GCA_033721075.1 Christiangramia sp. | reverse complement strand
CTATATCTGGGCAGGACCGCACCACTTGTTATATACGGCTTTACCAGACTGGGCTCAAAATCTTGGAGTAGCTTTTTCTGTAATGCTTCTTTTCCCGTCTTGGGGAGGAATGATCAACGGACTTTTAACCCTGCGCGGAGCCTGGGATAAAGTGAGGGTTGACCCTGTGCTTAAATTCATGGTAGTGGCAATCACCGGTTACGGGATGGCAACTTTTGAGGGACCTATGCTTTCTTTGAAGAATGTAAATGCCATTGCGCATTTTAGTGACTGGATCATTGCTCACGTGCACGTTGGTGCGCTGGCATGGAATGGATTCCTGACCTTTGGAATGGTCTACTGGCTGGTTCCAAGACTTTTTAAAACTAAACTCTGGTCAGTTAAACTTGCTAATACCCACTTCTGGATTGGCACCCTTGGAATCATTATATATGCATTACCAATGTATGTCGCAGGATTTGTTCAGGCGTCTATGTGGAAACAATTTAATCCAGACGGGACCTTAACCTATGGTAACTTCCTGGAAACCGTTTCTCAGATCATCCCGATGTACTGGATGCGTGCAATAGGAGGAAGCCTTTACATACTTGGAGCATTTGTAATGCTTTACAACATTGTGAAAACAGTTCGCCAGGGAAGTAAGGTTGAAGATGAGCTGGCTGAAGCAGCAGCGCTGAAACCGGTTACCAAAAAGAGAACTGTCGGAGAGGCTTACCACACCTGGTTGGAAAGAAGACCCGTGAAACTTACCATTTTCGCTACTATAGCTATCCTAATTGGAGGAATGGTACAGATCATACCTTCATTAATGGTTGATGAATATGTGCCAGTGATCTCAAGTGTGAAACCTTATACACCTCTGGAACTTGAAGGTAGGGATATCTATATCCGGGAAGGTTGTGTTTCCTGCCATTCTCAGATGGTGAGACCTTTTAGAAGTGAAGTGGAGCGCTATGGAGAGTATTCAAAAGCTGGGGAATACAGATACGATCATCCTTTCCTTTGGGGTAGTAAGAGAACAGGGCCAGATCTACACAGGATTGGTCAGAAATATTCAGATAACTGGCACCTCAATCATATGTATGATCCTCAGAGCACCTCTTCAGGTTCCATAATGCCATCCTATAAATGGTTAGTGACCGATGAACTGGATAAATCCATGACTGAAGATAAGATGCGGGCTATGCAAACACTGGGAGTTCCTTATACCGATGAAGAGATCGCCAGGGCCCAGGAATGGATGGAAGAACAGGGTGCTCAGATAGAGCAGAACCTTTATTCAGATCCTGACTTTGTGGCAAGCTATGAAGCAGATAAGAAATATGCCGAAGAGAACGGTCTTGAATTCACAGAAATGCGTGACAGAGAAATTGTAGCTCTTATCGCTTATCTGCAGAGGCTCGGTACAGATATAAAGGCCGAAGATTTAGAACAAGTTACAAATAATTAAAACCATAAGACCATGTTGAAATTTGTAAAAGGTCCCCTGGAAAGTATAGATGGGGTTGAGATATACCCCATCATCTCCCTGCTCATTTTTTTCATCTTTTTTACGGCGCTTTTCTGGTGGGTGTTCACTGCAAGAAAAGATTATATCAGGGATGTGAGCAACCTGCCTTTAGAATTAAGTAATGATCAGGAAGGTCATAACAACCAAAAAACAGACTAATTATGAAGAGAGTTTTTTCAGCATTAAGAATCCTGGGCCTGACCATTCTTGCGATATTCATCGCCGAAGTTACCCTTGAGACCGGAGATAAAACCAGTTTCGAAGTATATCCTGTTTTATGGCTAATTCTTGCCGTGGTGATAATCATTGGTTTTGCGATTGAGGTTTCCATAGCAGCACTGGAAAGAACATTATACCATTCCCTGAAGCCCGGGGCTAAGGAAAGATATGATGCTACAATGGCACTGAAAAAGACTGAGAAGTCGTGGTGGAAAGTGACCTATGAAAAATTATTGGATAAAAAGCCTCTTGAAAAAGAAGAGGAGATCATCCTGGATCATAATTATGATGGGATAAAGGAGCTCGATAACAATCTTCCGCCATGGTGGTTATACGGTTTTTACGCAAGTATCATTTTTGCCGGAATATATCTTGCCTGGTATCACATTTTTGATGGTACTACCCAGAGAGAGGAGTATTTGAACGAAGTGGCTGAAGCTAAAGCGGCCGTGGAAGAATATAAGAAGAATGCAAAAGGCCTTATTGATGCCAATACGGTTGAATTGCTAACAGGTGAGGAAGATATCAATGCAGGTAAAGCAATTTTTGAAGGTAATTGTGCAGCATGCCATAAGATTGATGGCGGGGGAGGAATAGGGCCTAACCTTACCGACTCTTACTGGATCCTTGGAGGAGGAATCAAGAATGTATTCAATACAATTTCTGAAGGAGGTCGAGCCGGGAAAGGAATGGTTGCCTGGAAAACCGATCTCAAACCGGATGAGATCGCTCAGGTAGCAAGTTATGTTCTTAGTCTGCACGGAAGCACTCCGGTCGATCCAAAGGAACCGGAAGGTGAATTATGGGTGGATCCTGATTCCAGAGTGGAAGAAGTTGATGTTACCAGTCCCGATTCTAATTCTGTGCAAATAGAAATGGATTACGAGGAAAAATAGTTTCCCCCGGAATTGATTCTTTCAATTTAGAACGCCCCGAAGGGAGATTCTTGGTGACGGAGATTAAAATTAATGTAGAAAAGATAAAGTGAAAAAGGTGGAGAACGAAAGATTTAGAGACAGTATAGGTACAGTAACTAAAGAAGGAAAGCGCTCCTGGGTATATCCCAGGAAACCTTCCGGCAAGCTTTACGAATATCGTAAATATGTAAGTTATGTACTGCTGGCCTTTCTTTTCATATCGCCTTTTATAAAAGTTGACGGGAACCAGTTTCTCATGTTCAATGTGCTGGAAAGGAGATTTAGCATTTTTGGAGCCACCTTCTGGCCTCAGGACTTCTATCTCTTTGTAATTATCATGCTCATTGGGGTAGTGTTCATTTTGCTTTTCACCGTCGCCTTCGGAAGAATTTTTTGTGGGTGGATATGCCCTCAGACCATTTTTATGGAAATGGTTTTTAGAAGGGTGGAATACTGGATAGAAGGAGACAGGGGAAAGCAGATAAGATTAGACAAACAACCCTGGAATGCTGAAAAGATCAGCAAGAAGGCTTTTAAATGGAGCATATACTTTCTTATTTCCTTTGCCATAGCAAATGTGTTTCTGGCATATTTGATCAGTGCAGATAGGCTGCTGTTATATATTGGGGAAGGACCTGAGGCTCATTTAAGCACTTTTGTTTCTCTTCTCATCTTTACCGGAGTTTTCTATTTTGTCTTTGCCTGGTTCCGTGAGCAGGTGTGTATCATTGTCTGCCCTTATGGAAGGCTACAGGGAGTCCTCCTCGATCATAAATCTATTGTGGTTGCATACGATCACAAAAGGGGAGAGAAAGAGAGGGGTCGTGCCAAATTCAAAAAGAATGAGGACCGTGAAGCCAGTGGGAAAGGGGATTGTATAGATTGCTTTCAGTGTGTGCAGGTATGTCCCACCGGCATTGATATAAGAAATGGGACCCAGCTGGAATGTGTGAATTGTACAGCTTGTATCGACGCTTGTGACAGTATGATGGAAGCAGTTGACCTTCCTAAAGGTTTAATTAGATATGCAAGTGAAGAGAACATTGAAAAGAAAGCAAAATTCAAATTCACTCCCCGTTTAAAAGGATATTCAGCGGTACTTTTTATACTGATATCTGTCCTAACCGGAATGTTATTTTTAAGGAGCGATGTTGAAGCCAATATTCTAAGGTTGCCTGGGCAGCTATATGAACACAAGGAAAATAACATCATCAGTAATGTATATACCTATAAACTAATCAATAAGACAAATCAGGACTATGACGAGGTTAGCTTTAAACTTATTTCTCATAAGGGTAAGATACACACTGTAAAAGATCACGGGATTCATGTTCCCGGAAACGGATTGGCTGAAGGAACACTTTTTATAGAAATAGATAGATCGGGACTTGAAGAAGAAAAGGACATGGTGGAAATTGCAGTTTACAGTGGTGATAAACTGATTGAAACTACAACAACCACATTTTTGGGACCGAGAAGTTATAATTAAAAATAAAAAATATGAAAATCAATTGGGGAACAGGTTTGGTTATAGGGATGCTGGCTTTTATCTCTTTCATCATGTATTTCGTGGTGACTATGATGAGCAGTAAGGATTATGATCATGACCTTGTGGTGGAAGATTATTATAAGGCCGAACTTCACTATCAGCAGGATATAGATGCTGAAAAGAATGCACTTGGCCTTGATGAGAATATCAGTCTTAAGAACAATAATGGAAAACTTGTAATGATCTTTCCCGAAAACATGAAAACAGAAAAAATGGAAGGGGTGATTTTGCTCTACCGTCCTTCTAATAAAGCACTTGATTTTGAGATTCCGTTTTCTGAAGTAAGTACAAGGGAATTTTTAATTCCTGAAGATAAACTAGTGGGAGGCAGGTGGAATGTGATTGTAAGCTGGAAATCAAAAGGCAAGGAATATTTATTCAAAAAGGAAATAACACTTTAAATGTTTGTATCTGCACTCATATTCGGATTATTGGGAAGCTTTCATTGTGTGGGCATGTGTGGCCCCATAGCTTTCCTTTTGCCAGTAGACAGGCAGAATAACATCCGTAAATTTTTGCAGATCATGCTTTACCATTTGGGAAGGATCACTTCTTATGCAATTATTGGGATTGCCTTTGGTTTGGTAGGGAAGAGCCTTTCTTTGTTCGGTTTGCAGCAACAACTGACTATAATCATCGGGGTATTGATGTTGATATTTTTACTGGTGCCTGTCCGAAAACTGGGAGGAAATAAAACATCATCATATTGGATGAACGCTATAGGAAAACTGAAGAATTCGCTTGGGAAGGAATTAAAGAAAAAACGACTGGATACTTTCTTTAGCGTAGGGTTATTAAACGGATTCCTGCCCTGCGGCCTGGTTTATATGGCCGTTTTTGGAGCTATAGCCAGCGGGAATGCATTTAATGGCGCATTTTATATGGTGTTGTTCGGTATAGGTACCATTCCGTTGATGACGGGCGCGATCTGGGTTGGAAATTTTATATCGGTAAACGTGCGAATATATATCCGGCGCATGATACCTGTATTTCTTGGAATAATTGCAGTACTATTCATACTAAGAGGGCTGGGTCTTGGAATACCATATCTCTCTCCCAGGCAACAGGGAGAAAAGATCTCTGCCAACTATGAATGTCATCCCACAAATCAAATTATAAAACACTAAAGTTGAAGATTATGCTATTAAATTTATTGATACCCCTCGTAAACTGGAACTTAGGAACAGGTATGATCATATTTTTCGGCCTGGTTTGTATTGGCCTGATGCTCACAGTGCATAATATGATTAACAGTG
>JAWWBH010000198.1:0-5494 GCA_033721075.1 Christiangramia sp. | reverse complement strand
AATGATAAAAAAAGCCACGCATTTGCGTGGCTTCTAGAAATTTTATTAATCGTTCAGCGGAATAGCTTCCTTTACTTTGTCAAGATAATCAAGTTTCTCCCAAGTAAACAATTCCACATCCTTGGTGATCCTTCCGTTATACGGACTTTCAAAGATCTTGGTCACCATTCTTGGTTCTTTACCCATATGCCCGTAGGCAGCCGTTTCCCTGTAGATAGGGCTTCTAAGCTTTAAACGTTCTTCTATGGCAGCAGGTCGCATATCAAAGATATCTTTTACCTTTTCGGCGATCTGGCCGTCGGTAAGATCGGTGTTCTTTTTTCCATAGGTATAAACCGAAATAGAGGTAGGCTCTACCACTCCAATGGCATAGGAAACCTGAACAAGGATCTCAGGTGCCACGCCTGCGGCTACCAGGTTCTTCGCGATATGCCTTGAGGCATACGCGGCCGAACGGTCTACCTTTGAAGGGTCCTTTCCTGAAAATGCGCCACCCCCGTGTGCTCCTTTACCTCCGTAGGTATCCACGATGATCTTCCTTCCTGTGAGTCCGGCATCACCATGAGGTCCGCCAATTACGAATTTACCCGTTGGGTTGATGTGATAAACGATATCATCATTGAATAATTTCTGAACGTATTCAGGTAACTGTTCCTTTACTCTCGGAAAAAGGATCTCAATGATATCTTTTTTGATCTTTTTAAGCATGGCCTCGTCATCCTTATCAAAATCATCATGCTGGGTAGAGACTACTATGGAGACGATACGCTGAGGTACATTGTCATCGCTGTATTCTATAGTTACCTGGCTTTTGGAATCTGGCCTTAAATAATCTATTTCCTTTCCTTCTCTTCTCAATTTTGCAAGTTCAATAAGGATCTTATGGGAGATATCAAGAGCCAGAGGCATGTAATTTTCGGTTTCATTGGTAGCGTAGCCGAACATCATTCCCTGGTCGCCTGCACCCTGTTCTTCTTTGTTGCCACGATCAACGCCCTGGTATATATCCTGAGACTGTTCATGAATCAAAGAGATCACCCCACAGGAATCACCGCTGAATTTATAAGTACCCTTGGTGTATCCAATATCATTGATCACATCTCGCGCTATATTCTGAACATCCAGGTAAGTATTACTTCTAACTTCACCCGCAAGAACAACCTGGCCTGTGGTTACCAAAGTTTCACAGGCTACCTTTGACTCCTCGTCAAAAGCCAGGAAATTGTCCAGCAAAGTGTCACTAATCTGGTCTGCGATTTTATCCGGGTGTCCTTCAGAAACGCTCTCTGAAGTAAATAAATAAGCCATTCAATTCCTTTTTTAAGTTTAAACGAATGGAAAAATTTGACGTGAAAGGCTAATAGGAGTGTATGAAACTACTGCTTTAGCATTTTAGCATGCCCGGCAAAATCCTGCCGTACATTTTAGGGTTGCAATCAGTCAAATCTGTCCCTTTATTAATTTGGTTACAAATGTATGAAAATTAGTATGACTGCAAATTGATTTAACGTCAATTTATCCAATCAGTATATTTCCTTTTTTTATAATAAGATTATTATGAACGAGGTCTTCATTAATTATGGCGTTGCCCATCGCCCGTAACGGGCTTGCGCCGGGCTTTCGCGACTCGCTTCCCGCTCCAAATGAGCAGGAGAGCTCAAACAACTCGCTCAATCCCTAACGCAGGCTTGTCGAAGAATAATTAAAAAATACCAGGCTAAATTCCGAATTTCTCGAAATAAAGATCAAATAATTAAATTTCAATAATTCTTTCGTAATCACTTGGAAATTAAAAATCTGTGTCGTTATCTTTGTGAACACAAACAAGTGAAAAAATGATCAGATCAATTTGTAATATGATGATGTGTATGATGGGGACAGGTTCCGCAGCGCACTCTATTACATGAATCTGAAATAGATAATATTGTAAAAGCCGCTGCCAACCACAGCGGCTTTTTTATTATAAAGTCAAATTGAGTTTAAACCGTCAAGCTGCCCTGATAGCTATCGGGATGTTTCAGCTTCTAAAGGGATCCTGAAATCGAAGATTCAACGGAGTTAATCAAGTTCAGGATGACATAAAAAAAGAAGTCAGGCTGAGGGAAGTCGAAGCCTAATTAAAGAGAGGTAAAATGAGAACAAGAGTAATAGTAAATATGATGATCTGTTGCATGATGATGCACATGTGCATGTGTCGCATGGAAAGCTATTACCAAAACTGGAGAATTTAATATTAGTTATATAGTTCGATTAAACAGTCCCCTTGGTAATAGCAGATCAGGGGGACTTTTTTTAAAAAAATAACAATATTAAAATTTTCAATAATGGGCATACAAAAATTTTCAACAGCAGCATTACATGCAGGACATGATGTAAAGATCAATGGTGATACCAGAGCTGTCCCAATCTATCAGTCTACATCATATGTTTTTAAGAATTCAGATCACGCGGCCGATCTTTTTTCACTGGCCGAACCTGGTTTCATTTATACAAGGATCAATAACCCGACCAACGATATACTTGAACAACGCCTGGCTGCCCTTGAAGGGGGAATTGCGGCAGTGGTCACCGCCTCGGGACCAGCTGCGACAAACACGGCTCTTTTAACCCTACTAAAAGCAGGAGATCATATCGTTTCTTCTAATAGTTTGTATGGCGGAACCTATAATCTGTTTAAGAACACACTTCCGCGTTTAGGGATCACCACCACATTCGTTGATCCTTCCAATCCTTCAAATTTCACTAAAGCAGCAAAAGATAATACAAAGGTATTCTTTGCCGAATCTATTGGGAATCCAAAACTTGATGTACTGGATCTTAAAGGTATTTCTAAGGAAGCCAAGGCTTTTAAAGTTCCTTTTATCGTGGACAATACGGTGGCAACTCCTTATTTACTTAACCCTATAGAGCATGGAGCCGATATCGTGATCCATTCCCTCACCAAATATATTGGTGGAAATGGAACTTCACTGGGTGGTGTGATTATAGATGCCGGGAAGTTCAATTGGGCAAACGGGAAGTTTCCTGAATTTACCGAGCCATCACCCGGATATCATGGTATAGTTTATCATGAAGTGCTTGAAGAAGCGGCATTCATCGCTAAGGTTCGTATCGAAGGTTTACGGGATCACGGGGCGGCACTTAGTCCGTTCAATGCCTTTCAGATCCTTCAAAGCCTTGAGACCCTTAAGGTGAGAATTAAGGAACATAGCAGTAATGCATTGAAACTGGCTAAATGGCTGGATGAGCAGGAAGAGGTGGAATGGGTTAATTATCCCGGGCTTGAAAGCAGTAAATATTATGAACTGGCCAGGGAATACCTGAGCGAGGGGCAAAGCGGAGTGGTGACCTTTGGGGTGAAAGGCGGATACGAAGCAGCTAAAACGGTGGTTGATGAAACTGAGATCTTCTCACTTCTGGCAAATATTGGGGATACCAAATCCCTCATTATTCATCCGGCAAGTACCACGCATCAGCAGTTAACCGAAGAAGAACAGGCATCAACAGGAGTTACTCCAGACCTAATTAGACTTTCGGTTGGGCTGGAAGACATAGAAGACCTTCAAAATGACCTGAAGGAGGCCTTCTCAAAAATTAATAAAAAGGCACTGGTATAAATTGTTGGTTTGGTTAGTGAATCCGGGAAAGGAACAGTAAGCCTTTCCCGGATTAAATTAAAGGAATATGCTTGAAAAAATAGTCATAGAGGATTTTAAAAATTCTGCCGGAACGGTTCAGGATATTAAGCTTTCGTATGAGGTCTTTGGTCAGCCTTTACATTCGGCTCCGGTAGTGCTGATTAATCACGCCCTTACCGGAAATTCAAATGTGGCGGGAGATGACGGCTGGTGGAAGGAAATCGTTGGTGAGAATAAATGTATCGATACCAAAAGATACACCATCCTGGCCTTCAATATTCCCGGAAATGGCTATGATGGCTTTATCATCGAAAATTATAAGGATTTTGTCGCCCGCGATATCGCGCATATTTTTCTTCTGGGCCTGGAAGAATTAAAGATCACACAATTGTTCGCGCTTATTGGCGGTTCACTTGGAGGCGGAATTGCCTGGGAAATGGCTGCTATCAATCCTTTGATCACTCAGAATTTAATTCCTATAGCAACCGACTGGAAATCTACCGACTGGCTGATCGCTAATTGCCAGGTGCAGGAATTATTCCTTAATAATTCAAAAAATCCGGTTCATGATGCCAGGATGCATGCGATGTTGTGTTATCGCACCCCTGAATCATTTAAGTCCCGTTTTAAGCGCAGTACCAATGAGGAGCTGCAGGTCTTTAACGTGGAAAGCTGGTTATTGCACCATGGAAATAAACTCCAGGAACGTTTTCAGATAGGAGCCTATAAATTGATGAATCAGTTGTTGAAAACTATTGATGTTTCACGGGGCAGGCCGGAACTGGACAAAATTCTGGAGCAAATTCAGGCTAATATTTGCATCATTGGTGTAGATTCAGATCTATTCTTTACTGCTGAGGAGAATCGTGAAACACACCGTCAATTGGCGCAAAGCAGTAATAAAGTGACCTATAGCGAAATTCATTCTGTGCATGGGCATGATGCTTTTTTGATTGAAGCCAGGCAGGTGGAACATATCATTTCAGGGATCTTTCAGCAGGGCAGTAAGCTGAAAATTGTAAAATTCGGTGGTAAATCCCTGGCTAACGGGCATGGAATCAATGCGGTTCTTGATATCATTGAGAATAAAATTGAAAACCAGGAACGAATAGGAGTGGTGGTTTCCGCAAGAGGAAAAACAACCGATCAGCTGGAAGACCTGCTGGACCTGGCTGCATCAAATCAGGATTATAAGGTTGCCCTTAAGAAATTCAGAAAATATCAGGCAGGTGGTTATAAAGACCTGGATTTTTCCGAAGAATTTAAGAATATTGAAAATATCCTGGAAGGAGTAAGATTGCTGGGAGATTACAGTCCTAAAATAAAAGATCACTTACTGGCGCAGGGAGAAATCCTATCTGCCAAATTCATAACCGAAGTACTACGGCAACGAGGTCACCAGGCAAATTACACCGATTCCCGAAAGCTTTTAAAAACCGATGATAATTTTGGAAATGCCCAGCCGCTCGAAGCGATTTCAAAAGAATATTTTCTGAAACATTTTGAACAGCATAACGGGCAAACCGTAAATATAGTCACAGGTTACATTGGTTCAACATCAAATGGAGAAACCACTACTTTAGGAAGAAACGGAAGCAATTATTCTGCGGCACTGATCGCCAATTATCTGGATGCCGAAGAATTACAAAATTACACTCATGTAGACGGGATTTATACTGCTAACCCGGATCTGGTGCGAAATGCGCAACGTATTGGTGAACTTTCTTATAGCGAAGCGAACGAACTGGCCAATTTTGGAACAACGATCCTTCATGCTAAAACGATTATTCCTCTAATCGAAAAGAATATTCCGCTGCGTATTTTAAATACGTTTAATGATGACAATCAGGGAACTT
>JAWWBH010000197.1:0-5511 GCA_033721075.1 Christiangramia sp. | reverse complement strand
TTATTAGCTTTGATCTTTTCAGCAATTCCCAGAAAATCTACTCCACTGGATGCCATTTTGGCCTTATCCAGCACAACTCGTAATTCACGGCTTCTTCCTCCTTTGACCTTGGTAACTGAAACGTCTTCGACTTTTTCGATCTCACTATTGAGTTCTTCAGCCATTTGCTTCAGTTCAAAATCATCATAATTTTCACTCCATAATGTGAGCCCAAGAACGGGAACATCGTCTATAGCCCGGGTCTTAACCATAGGCTGTGTCACATTAGGTGGCAGCTTGTCCAAACTCTTCATCAGTTCGTTGTATAACTTTACATAGGAGCGCTCAATGTCTTCTCCCACATAGTACTGAACGATGATCATTCCCTGTTCCTTCATTGAAGTAGAATACACATATTCCACTCCTTTTACATTAGATATTATCTTTTCCAATGGCTTGACCACTCGTGACTCGACCTCGGTAGGAGAGGCGCCGGGATATCCTACGAAGATATCTGCCATAGGCACATCTATCTGAGGCTCTTCTTCCCTTGGAATAAGGAAAGAACTGTAAACCCCAACCACCATAAAGACGATCATCAGCAGTACCGTAAGTTTTGAGTTGATAAAGCCTTTGGCTATTTTGCCTGCTAATCCTTCTTTCATTGTATAGCTTTTAAATTCTTATAATTTTTTGTATCGGCTTACTGTATGCTAACCGGTGCGCCGTTGTAAAGCTTTCCTTCGGCATCTATGATGTATTTCTCATCAGCCTTAAGTCCGGAAAGTACTTCAACCTGGTCTCCATAGGTTTTTCCTAATCTTACCCATCTTAAGAGGGCAGTGTTCTGAGAGCTTATGGAATAGAGCCCTGTTAGTTCACCACGGTGTACCAAAGCTTCTGAAGGTATAAGCACTCTTTCGCTTCCTGTTTTTTGTTTTACCGGGATATCTATACTTACATACATTCCGGATCTAATCTCATCACCTGTATCTTCCAGGCTTATCTTTACAGGATACTGGCTTCCAGTATTCTTAGCTGAAGCACTTACTTCTGAAATAACTCCTTTAAGAGTCTTGTTAATGGTCTTTACGTTTACATCTACCTCAGTTCCTTCTTTTATTGAAGAAACCTCAGATTCCGGAACAGTAGCTCTTACTTCAAAAGCACCTGGTGATTCCATTGCCACTAAAGGCATTCCCGGATTGGCCATATCGCCTTCTTCCGCAAATTTGTTGGTGATCACTCCGCTAAAAGGAGCTCTGATATTTACATAGGCAAACTGTGCCTGTACCTCATTCTTCATCTGGCGAGCCGCTTCAAGTCTGGCTTTAGCCATCTCGTAGTTTGCGGTTACATCGTCCAGTTCCTTTTGGGAAGCACTGTTTTCTTCAAACAGATTTTTAAACCTGTTATAGTCTTTTTCAGCGTTATCAAATGCTGCCTGTGCTTCGGTTATTTTTGCGTTTACCTGCGCAAGTTTTGCCTGAAGATCTGAGTTGTTGATTGAAACCAGCAACTGGCCTTTTCTCACTTTATCTCCAATTTCAACATTAATTTTATCGACATAGCCCATCATTCGGGTACTAAGTTTCGCATTATTTACCGCCTCAATTTTTCCGCTAAGACTCAGGGTAGAACCCTGTCCTTCAGAAGGAGAATTTACGCTTACCGCGATTGCAGTCTGCTTCGGCTGGGTTGACTTTTCGTCGTTTCCACAGCTAATTAAAAGGCTTGCCGCTCCGGCAAATAAAAGGGTATATAGTTTTAATTTCATCGTTTATTGTTTGATTAAAAATTCTAAATATGCCTTGACATAGTTATATTCATAAATGGTTTGATAGTATTCGAGTTCCTTTTCAAGGTATTTTGCTTCTGCCGAAAGCAGGTCTGATGTTTTTTCCAAACCTTCTTCAAAGCGGTTGGTCCTGATCCTTAAGGATTCTTCAGACTGTTCCATGGTAAGTTTGCTTAGATTCAGTTTATTTTGGGCATCCAGCAGTGATCTTCTGGCATTACTAAGTGCCATCGTGCTGTTTGAGACATATTCCTCATATTCAAGCCTGGCCTGTTCATATTCAGCTTTGCTTTTCTGGGTTTTTCCAAATCGTTTTGATCCCTGAAAAATATCCCAGCTTAAAGAGACTCCGGCGATATATCCGTTGGCACTGCCTTGAAATATCTCATTGTCATATAATTCATAGCTACCAAAGGCATTTAAACTTGGTAAAAAACTCATTTTATCGGCTGTGTACATTTCCTTTCTTGCTTCAGCGGCAAGTTCCATAGCCTTTATATCTGAACGTTTTTCGGAAACTTTCGCATCTCCGGTTTCTGTCAAAGAATTTATCTGAAGGGAATCTGTTGGTTTTAGAATTCCTTCCTGTGATTGCCCCATTAAAAACTCCAGGTAATCTGAAGCATTCTCCAGGTTACTTTTCGCGTATTGTAAGCGGTTGCTTATTTCAGAAACTCTTACTTCTACTGAAAGGATATCAGCCTTTTGAAGATAACCTTGTTTGTATCTGTCCATGGCCATTTTCTTATTGGAAAGTGCTGCTTCCTGTGCTTTCTCAAGAACATTTACCGCTTTATAGGCCAGCTGAAGTTCCATATAGGCTTTTTCCACTTCCAGCTTCATATGATCGGTAGTACGTTCACTTTTCAACCTAGTGGCCTGCATTTTGGAGTCGGCCGCTTTACGTTTAAAGATTCCGTCCAGATTAACCAATGGCTGCTCCACTTCAATTTTAGTGGCAAAGTTGTTGATCCGATTAGGATCATTCAATAAAGCAGGATTAAAGTCACTTTCAGTGATACTTTCCTGATTCAGTTTTGAACCGAATGCCATTAACGGATTATTGGTAGTCATTGCAGTGTGAGACACCCTGATATTTGGTAGAAATACCGCGTTAGTCTGTCTGTAATCTGCTCTGGCTTGCAGGAATTCCTGCTCCGAGATCTTTAATTTTCTGTTATTTTCCATTACCCGGTTCATTACCGTGTCTTTACTCACCGGTTGAACTTGTTGAGCTTTTACCTGAAGCCCCACAAAAAACAGGAATAGAATTGCAGAGAGTTGTATTTTCTTCATTTATTATAAATTTTCTGGGACAAAAGTATGTTGAGGCTCCAGGCAGTTCAGCAACTTTTGTTACGCAGATTTCCTGAAAGTTCACGTCTTCAAGGCTAAAGAGGATTCTTTTTAAAAATGGAACGGGTGTGATCGTAGACTGGCCGGTGCTTTTAACGTTCAGAAAGAGAATCGGGAATATGAAACGTAACACAAGTTACATTCAGACCATATATAGAATATTATATTTGCCATGGTGAGTACAAAAACCCTTATATCTCTATTCTTAATTCCACTATTTATAGGGAAGCTACTGGTCGTGGATGCCAGTGTTTTGAACCTTTTATCTCAGGGTAAGGTTACCGTGGTGAAGACCAACTGTAAGAAAAAAACCTCCGGTTCAGACAGCTATGACTTTGAGCAATATGTGGATTCAAAGAATAGTGTCATTGAAATAGGTAGTTTTTGCACTCCCCAATTCAATTTCAACGTCTTTTCATGGAGTCTTAGCGTATCAAAAGATATGAATATGCAAGATGATCAATTAACTTCAAGATTAAGCTATCTGTACCTGGATAGCCATTCTCCTCCTCCCAAATTGGTATAATTGAGATTTAAAGATGCTATTACATGCATTCAGATGAGATTATCAATTATAATTATACCAAATAATGACGAACACAATTCATATTAGTCGTCGTTCCATACAGTTATTACGGATTCTGGTTAGTGGAATTTTTCTGGTGGCAGGTAGCAATCATTTGCTAAATACCATGAAAGTAGTTCAACGACTGGAGCAGGCCAGTTTTAAAGGTATCGCCTATTTTTTTGGGGATCCCGAATGGCTTGTCATACTCTCAGGAATCGTAATGCTGGCTGCAGGTTTTTTATTCCTAATCGGATATAAAACCAGATGGGCGGCAATCGTATTAATACTTGTATTAATACCAATAACCCTATCGGTACAGGTAGGACAGATAAACACACTAGGCCCTCTTTTTAAGAATATAGCAATTCTGGGCGGTCTGCTGTTTTTTATTATAAACGACACAGATAAACTTTTTAAACTTAAATAAAATGAAGACAATTCTTTATAGCAGTATTTTATTGATACTAACATTATTTACCGGAACTCAGGCTCATGCTCAACATGACTCTAAACATAATTATGTAGTGCTTACCAAAAAAGTTCCGCAATTGCAGCCAATTTTAATAACAGCTGAAAGACTGAAAGAAGAAGATGGAGAACATTTTGGCGAATTTGAGGTGATCATCTGCGGCAAAGAGATAGGGGATATTACAGATCCTTCCAAAATAGGGGAGTTCCTTACAAAAGCTGAAAAGTTAGGAGTCAAACTGGTCGCCTGCGGTTTCTCCCTTAATAAATTCAAGGTAGATAAAGATGCTGTTCCCAAAGAGATGAAGATTGTTGAAAATGGTATTCTATATGATTTTCAACTTCAGAAGAAAGGATATCTGAGTCTTAGTCTTTAGATAATTTTGATAAGACATCAATTTCAACCGTAAAAGATAGAACATGAACATTAAGAAAATTTTTAAACAAAGCTGGTTCCAGTATGCAGTTTTCGGCATAATAGCCCTTGTGTTATATGCAACGGGTCTTCACACTGAGGTAATAGGTTTTGCTCAGCGAGGACTCCTGGAAACTGGGTTATTAAACCCCAAAGTAGAGGAAAGGAAAGAACCAATGAGTACGGAGTTCATGCAAAACTCAGGAAACATTAAAAAATACCCTGTCGCAGATTTAAATTTAAAACTTCGGGATATCAATGGGAACATTGTCTCTTTAGCCGACTTTAAAGGCAAAGTGATCTTTATGAATTTCTGGGCGACCTGGTGTCCGCCCTGTGTAGCTGAAATGCCTGCTATAAATGAATTGCATAAAAAAATGGGAGATGAAGTTGTATTCGTGATGTTATCAATGGACCAGGACTTTGAAAAGGCCATTGCTTACAGGGAAAGAAAAGAATTTGGCCTGCCCATATATCAGCCCGCAAGCCAGATACCGGCTATGTATGGTTCTTCCCAACTTCCCACTACCTATGTGATCGATGCGCAAGGAAGACTTGTATTGACCCATAGGGGAATGGCCGATTATAACACTGACGAATTCAAAGGCTTCTTGGAAGGATTAAGTTTGTAAGCAGGAATAAATAAAAGGCCCGTTGAAATTTCAACGGGCTTTATATCTTTTAGGATGGGGAGAGAATGCTTTTTAGCCTTTAACTAAGCCCATTCAAACTAATATTTTAAATTTCTTTCTTTTGTAAGGTGGCTTCAATACTAGTTAGGAAGCCGTCAACCTCAAAGGGTTTGGCTATAAAATTATTAGCTCCTGCAGCCACACAAATTTCTCCTGCACCGTCAAATCCCGACATCATTAGGATCGGTATTTCTGAAATACCATCTGTATTCCTTATTTCTTTACAAATTTGAGT
>JAWWBH010000196.1:0-5515 GCA_033721075.1 Christiangramia sp. | reverse complement strand
GTTCGAGTCCCTCCATCGGCTCTTGAAATACTGAAAACACTGAAATCTCGAAGAAATTTCATTTACTAAATCCTTAGGGATTAAAAGCTTATGTATTTTTCTTCTGAAATTTTAAAAAATGCTTTGGATGGTGCTTCAAATTTACTTTAATTTGCAGCCGTTTTTAAACCATCATAAAGCTTAGCTGAATTTAGCTATGGTTCTATGAAATAGTGGAATATTTGGGGAGATACTCAAGCGGCCAACGAGGACAGACTGTAAATCTGTTGTCTTTCGACTTCGCAGGTTCGAATCCTGCTCTCCCCACAAAGATTTTAAAATAAGCTGATGTCAAAAGCTTGCTTTTGTAAAGCAGCGTTTTTAAAATCGATGTTCGGGGCCACCCGAACTGGATCATCGAGCTTTTGCGAGATAATCCTTAATAGATGAAAGTCTTAAAATGGAAACGCGGGAGTAGCTCAGTTGGTAGAGCGTCAGCCTTCCAAGCTGAATGTCGCCGGTTCGAACCCGGTCTCCCGCTCAAAGCAAATAGTCTTCATGCCATTTGGTGTGATTTCGTGCTCTAAGATAATTAAATCAGGAGATTCCCCGGTCGCTGAATAAGTGAAATTTAAAGGTTTTCCTGCCTTTACTTTTTACATTTTATTCGTTAGATTATCCAAATGGGTTATATCGGCGTTGTATATCGATCCTGATTTATTCCATAAACCAGTTTTTGGTTTATGGCTATCGCTGTTTAAAAAACAGCAAATTGTAAGGCCGACGTAGCTCAGGGGTAGAGCGTTTCCTTGGTAAGGAAGAGGTCACGGGTTCAATTCCCGTCGTTGGCTCTAGTTTTGTATAAAATTGAACACTAATATATAACTAAGATTAAATAAGTATTAATTATGGCAAAGGAAACTTATGATCGTTCCAAACCGCACCTTAATATTGGTACAATTGGACACGTAGATCACGGAAAAACTACATTAACTGCAGCTATTACTAAAGTAATGGCTGACGCTGGATATTCAGAAGCTAGTGCGTTTGATCAAATTGACAACGCTCCAGAAGAAAAAGAAAGAGGTATTACAATCAACTCTTCACACGTGGAATATTCGACGGCTAACCGTCACTATGCTCACGTTGACTGTCCTGGTCACGCCGATTATGTTAAGAACATGGTTACTGGTGCTGCTCAGATGGACGGTGCTATTCTTGTTGTGGCTGCTACCGACGGTCCTATGCCACAAACTCGTGAGCACATACTTCTTGGACGCCAGGTTGGTATCCCAAGAATCGTTGTGTTCCTTAATAAAGTTGACCTTGTTGATGATGAGGAGCTTCTAGAGCTGGTTGAAATGGAAGTGAGAGATCTTCTTTCTTTCTACGAGTATGATGGTGATAATGGTCCTGTAATTTCAGGTTCTGCACTTGGAGCTCTTGAAGGAGATGAAAAATGGTCTAAGACTGTACTTGATCTTATGGAAGCTGTTGATACCTGGATTGAACTTCCAGAGCGTGATGTAGATAAGCCTTTCTTGATGCCTATCGAAGATGTATTCTCTATTACTGGTCGTGGTACTGTTGCAACTGGACGTATCGAAACTGGTGTTGCTAACACTGGAGATCCTGTAGAGATCATTGGTATGGGTGCTGGAAAACTTACTTCTACTATCACTGGAGTTGAAATGTTCCGTAAGATATTAGATAGAGGTGAAGCTGGAGATAATGTTGGTATCCTTCTAAGAGGTATTGAGAAGACTCAAATCTCAAGAGGTATGGTAATTACCAAGCCTGGATCTGTAACTCCTCACGCTAAATTCAAAGCTGAGGTATATATCCTTAAGAAAGAAGAAGGTGGACGTCACACTCCATTCCATAACAACTACCGTCCTCAGTTCTACGTACGTACAACTGACGTAACAGGAACAATTAATCTTCCTGATGGAGTAGAGATGGTAATGCCTGGTGATAACCTTACTATTACAGTAGAGCTTATCCAGCCAATCGCAATGAATGTTGGTCTGCGTTTCGCTATCCGTGAAGGTGGTAGAACAGTAGGAGCTGGTCAGGTAACTGAGATTCTAGACTAAGAATCGTTTTAATATAAAAAGGTATCCCGTGAAGAGCGGGATGCCTTCACTTATATTTACGGGTTTAGCTCAGTTGGTAGAGCACTGGTCTCCAAAACCAGGTGTCGGGAGTTCGAGTCTCTCAACCCGTGCAAATATTTTTATAGAAAATGGCAGGAATTGTTAATTACATATCAGAATCATATAACGAGTTAAGAAACCACGTTACCTGGACAAGCTGGACAGAAGCTCAAAGGCTTACAGTTCTTGTGGCTGTTTTCTCGATTATATTCTCATTGGCAATTTGGGGTGTTGATACGCTTTTTAGTGGAGCTATCGAGCAGTACTTCGAATGGGTTAAATCATAATTATAACGGCAATGGCAGAAGCAAAGGATAAAAAATGGTATGTGGTTCGTGCCGTTAGCGGACAGGAAAACAAAGTTAAGGACTATATAGAGAAAGAAATTGCTCATTTAGGTCTTGAAGACTCTGTTGAACAGGTTTTGGTTCCTACTGAAAAAGTGATTCAGATCCGAAACGGTAAGAAGGTGAACAAGGAAAGAGTATACTTTCCAGGCTATGTAATGATTCAGGCAAACCTTGGAGGAGAGATTCCTCATATTATAAAAGGAATTAACGGAGTTATTGGATTTTTAGGAGAGACAAAAGGAGGAGATCCTGTGCCACTTAGAAAATCTGAAGTGAACAGAATGTTAGGTAAGGTAGATGAGCTTTCTGTTAAGTCTGATAATGTTGCGATTCCGTTTACTATTGGAGAGACTATTAAGGTAATTGACGGGCCTTTCAATGGCTTTAATGGTACGGTAGAAAAGATAAATGAAGAAAAGCGTAAGCTTGAAGTAATGGTGAAGATCTTCGGAAGGAAGACGCCACTGGAACTAAGCTATATGCAGGTAGAAAAAGTATAAAAATAACTGTTACATATTTTTTGATAGTTTTTTCAGCTTCCACTCAACAAACTATCACTCAAAAATTTGAAAAATGGCAAAAGAAGTAAGTAAAGTTGTAAAACTACAAGTTCGCGGAGGTGCTGCTAACCCATCACCACCAGTTGGACCTGCTTTGGGTGCTGCCGGGGTAAATATCATGGAATTCTGTAAGCAATTCAATGGTAGAACTCAGGATAAGCAAGGAAAGGTACTGCCAGTTGTGATTACTGTTTATTCAGATAAGTCTTTTGATTTTGTAATCAAGACTCCACCAGCAGCGGTACAATTAATGGAAGCAGCCAAGACTAAGAAGGGTTCAGGCGAGCCTAACAGAAAAAAAGTAGCAAGTGTTTCTTGGGATCAGGTTAAAACAATTGCAGAAGACAAGATGCAGGATCTTAATGCATTTACGATCGAATCTGCAATGAAAATGGTTGCCGGAACAGCTCGTTCGATGGGAATAACTGTAAAAGGTGATGCACCGTTTTAATCCAAAAAGAAATTAGAAAATGGCAAAATTAACTAAAAAGCAAAAAGAAGCTCAGGCTAAGATCGAGAACGGCAAAGCCTACACGGTTGCTGAAGCTTCAGCTTTGATAAAAGAAGTTTCCAACGAGAACTTTGACGCTTCTGTGGATCTTGCGGTACGTTTGAACGTAGACCCAAGAAAAGCGAACCAGATGGTGAGAGGTGTTGTTACTCTTCCTCACGGAACTGGTAAGGACGTTAAGGTTTTGGCTCTTGTAACTCCAGATAAGGAAGAAGAAGCTAAAGAAGCTGGTGCCGACTTCGTTGGATTGGATGAATACCTTGATAAGATCAAAGGAGGCTGGACAGATGTTGATGTAATCATCACTATGCCTAGCGTTATGGGTAAACTTGGACCATTAGGACGTGTTCTTGGGCCAAGAGGTTTGATGCCTAACCCAAAGACCGGTACCGTAACTATGGATATCGCTAAAGCGGTTTCTGATGTGAAGGCTGGTAAGATCGACTTCAAGGTGGATAAAACAGGAATTGTACACGCTGCTGTTGGAAAAGCATCTTTTGATGCTGAGAAGATTGCAGGGAATGCAAAGGAATTATTAACTACGCTGGTAAAATTGAAGCCTCAGGCAGCAAAGGGTGTATACATTAAGAGTATTTACATGTCTACTACCATGAGCCCGAGTGTTGCAATAGATACTAAAAGGTTTACTGAGCAATAATATTAGGTTATGACAAGAGAAGAAAAATCACAAGTTATAGAAGATTTAACTGCCCAGTTAGCCGGATTTCAAACTATCTATTTGGCTGACATTTCTGGCCTTGATGCCGGAAGTACTTCTAACTTACGCAGAGCTTGTTTCAAAGCTAATGTAAAGTTATCGGTAGTTAAGAATACATTGCTTGCTAAGGCTATGGAAGCGACTGAAAAGGATTTCGGTGAACTTCCTTCAGTTTTAAAAGGCAATACCTCTATCATGCTTTCTGAAACCGGAAATGCTCCGGCGAAAGTAATTAAGGAATTTAGAAAGAAATCTGAGAAACCTGTACTTAAAGGAGCTTTTGTTGAAGAAGCTGTTTATGTATGTGATGACTCTCTTGAGACGCTTGTGAATATCAAGTCTAAAGAAGAGGTTATCGGGGATATCGTTGGATTGCTTCAATCTCCTGCTAAGAATGTTGTTTCTGCACTTAAATCAGGTGGTGGAAAACTTGCAGGAATCCTTAAGACTCTTTCAGAAAAAGAGGGATAATATAGTACGCACTTTTTAACAATTATAAATTTTAAAGAACTTTTTAAAAACGATAGAAAATGGCAGATTTAAAAGATTTCGCAGAACAGTTGGTTAACTTGACCGTAAAAGAAGTAAACGAGTTAGCTGATATTTTAAAAGAAGAATATGGTATCGAGCCTGCTGCTGCTGCAGTAGCTGTTGCTGGTGGTGCTGCCGCTGGTGGTGGTGAAGAAGCTGAAGAGCAAACTGAATTCGACGTAATTCTTACTGCTCCAGGTGGATCTAAATTAGCAGTAGTTAAACTTGTAAAAGAACTTACAGGTCTTGGACTTAAAGATGCTAAAGAACTAGTTGATGGTGCTCCAAAACCAGTTAAAGAAGGAGTTGCTAAAGACGAAGCTGAAGCTCTTAAAAAGCAATTAGAAGAAGCAGGAGCTGAGGTTGAGCTTAAATAAGCTTGACGAAAGCAATATTATTTAGGTTTAGGCCTCAGGATACGCTCCTGAAGGTCTAAACCCTTTTGCGTATATAGAGCTTTTGCTCTTTTCGCGCCTATTTTTATATAAATTATAATCCCGTCCATTGATGTTAGCAAAGCAAACTGAAAGATTGAGTTTCTCTTCTGTGAAGAACAAGCCTGCATATCCTGACTTCCTGGATTTGCAGATCAAGTCGTTTCAAGACTTCTTCCAGTTAGAAACCAAATCAGAAGAGCGGGGAAATGAAGGTCTTTACAACACCTTCCTCGAAAACTTCCCCATTACGGACACCCGTAATCAATTTGTACT
>JAWWBH010000195.1:0-5519 GCA_033721075.1 Christiangramia sp. | reverse complement strand
TATCAGTAAATATTTAAATGCATCCAGTTTACTTCCCTATGGTACCTTTATAGTAAATATTATTGGCAGTCTATTACTTGGTGCCATTTTAGGTTATGCAATTAAAACAAATACGCTTAACAATCCTACCAATCTCATCCTTGGAGTAGGTTTTTGCGGAGGATTCACTACTTTTTCCACATTCTCCTTTGAAAACTACTCTCTTATCAAATCTGGAGACTATTTAAGCTTTTCGGTTTACTTTTTTGGAAGTTTAATTTTAGGAATCCTGGCAATCCTCATTGGCATCCTGATCTCTAAACTGTTCTAAATTACCAAAATAGGGTATCATATCCTTAAAAAAATGTTTTTTAAATATATACCCCTAAATTTTTAGGGGTATTTTATTTTAATTTCATAAAAATTATATTTTACCCCCATTTTATTATGGGGTGGTAAGCATATTTTTATATTTTTAACCAATTCTTAATAATAAATTATGAAAAAAATTGAAGCAATCATTCGGAAGTCAGAGTTCGATGAAACCAAAGAGGCACTCCATGATATTGGGGTCACCTTTTTCAGTTATTGGGACGTTACCGGGGTAGGTAACGAGAAAGAAGGCCATGTATACCGGGGCGTTAGTTATAGCACTTCGAATATTCAGCGTCGATACCTTTCCATTGTAGTAACAGATTCTTTTGTTGATAAGACAATCGAAGCCCTATTGAAGGCAGCTTACACCGGGGAAGTAGGCGACGGGAAGATCTTTGTTTCGCCAATAGAGGAAGCTTATCGTATTCGAACAAAAGAGAAAGGCGCAGAATCCCTTAAATAAATTAAAGAATCAATTAACTAAGAAGAAATTATGGAAGGATTACTCACTGTAAATAATGTATGGATGATGATCTGTACGGGACTGGTGTTTTTTATGCACCTAGGTTTTGCATTTTTGGAGATCGGTCTCACCAGACAGAAAAATACGGTCAACATATTATTTAAAAACGTTTTTATTATTACCGTTGGGCTTTTATTATACTGCCTCCTCGGATTTAACCTAATGTATCCGGGTGAATTCAATGGATTTATAGGTTTTGCCGGCTTTGGTCTTGACAGTCCGCTTGTAGATGGTTCTCTGGACCTGGCTTATAATGAAGGGTATACATACTGGACAGACTTCCTGTTCCAGGGGATGTTTGCCGCCACGGCAGCAACAATAGTTTCGGGTTCTGTAGCCGAGCGTATTAAATTAAACAGCTTTTTCATTTTTGTAGTTCTATATGTAGGTATAGTTTATCCTATTGCCGGCTCATGGAAATGGGGAGGCGGATTCCTTGATGAAATGGGATTCTATGACTTTGCAGGTTCAACACTTGTGCATTCTGTAGGTGGATGGGCAGCTTTGGTTGCCATTTGGTTGCTGGGTGCAAGAATTGGCAAATTCAGAGATGGAAAGATCTGGGCATTTCCTGGACACAGTATGCCTTTTGCCACAGCCGGGGTGTTGATTCTATGGCTGGGATGGTTCGGATTTAACGGAGGTTCAGTACTTTCAGCCGATCCTGAATTAACCTCTCTAACCCTTGTAACTACCTGCCTGGCCGCAGCAGCTGGTGGAGTAGGTTCTTTTTTAGTCTCTTCCATTCTTTATAAGAATTATGATATCACAATGTTCCTTAACGGAATACTTGGCGGACTTGTAGGTATAACTGCCGGTGCAGACCAGATGTCTCCAACAGATGCTGTCTTGATAGGAGCCATAGCTGGATCTATAGTTGTGTTCGGAGTTGCTCTGATAGACAGAATAAGACTTGACGACCCTGTTGGAGCCGTGGCAGTTCACCTTATATGTGGAATTTGGGGAACACTTGCCGTTGGTATCTTCGGAAACCTTGCCGGGTTCGACCAGTTTATTACACAGCTTATAGGCGTTGCATGTTATGGTGCTATATGTATCGTAGGATCCTTTTTAATATTCTATTTAATGAAGGTCACCATTGGTATCAGGGTATCAGCCAAAGAAGAAACCGAAGGTCTGGATATTTACGAGCACGGTATGGATGCCTATCCTGATTTTGGATTGAAACAGTCTTCTTAAACACATTTCTTGGTTAAATGAAAAACGGAGCGTTTGGAAGAACGCTCCGTATAAAATAACCGCTTATAATTCTAAATGATTAATATCTGATTAACTGAGTCGCCAAACATTAGTTAAATCAAAAAAATAACCAATTTCATTATGAAAGCAATTACAACTTCAAAATTAGTAAAATTTATCTTTTTACTACCCTTAGTTCTTATAACCTCAACGCTAATTGCACAGGAGGAAGAAGAAGATGCAACACCTAAATTTACCATAAGTGGTAGCGTGGACGCTTATTTCCGGACAAACTTTAATGGCCTGAATAAGTCAGAGGAGATTGTTGGCGGAGATGTGGAAAGTTTTACACCTGCTGCTCCAGCGACTTCATTCGCCAATGACCCCGGCTTTGCCATAGGCATGGCCAATGTGATCCTTGGATACGAAGGCGATAAAGTAGGTTTCGTGGCCGACCTGGTCTTTGGACCACGTGGGGAGGATGCAGTATTTTTATCGGCTCCATCCACCAATATTGTAAACCAGTTATATGCTTATTATAAGGTGAATGACGCTTTGAAATTCACCCTTGGTAACTGGAACACGTTCCTGGGCTATGAGGTGATATCACCCGCGGCTAACTTTAATTATTCAACTTCATATATGTTCTCCTACGGGCCATTTTCCCATACTGGGATAAAGGCAGATTTCAGTTTCAATGATAACTGGACAGGGATGTTAGCGATTATGAACCCAACAGATTATACTGAATTCAATCCGATAGGCAAATATTCCTTTGGTGGTCAGCTGGGGTATTCCAATGAAGCGGGAAGCGCTTACCTGAATTTATTATATGGGGAGCAATCCCTCTCTGACGAGGCTTTATTTCAGGTAGACCTTACTACTGGCTGGGACCTTACGGAAACATTCTATCTTGGTTTAAATACCACTTACCAGGATACCGAGGGGGTCGGTTTTTATGGAGCCGCATTATATCCGCAGCTTGCCCTATCCGAAAGTTTCGGAATAGGATTAAGAGCGGAATATTTTAAAGAACTTGAGGACGGCGGAATAGTTTACGATGCTGATACCAGTGTTACAGCATTTACCTTAACCGGAAGTTATCAAACCGGCGGATTGATCATCAAGCCTGAATTCAGACTTGACAGCGTTTCAGATGATTACCCGGCATTCCTTGATCGTGACTTAAATCCTTCAAGTGAACTTGCATCATTTTTGGTAGCCGCTATTTACGCATTCTAAAAATTTTCCTACTTGAATTATACCCCGACTGTTATCTCTGATATCAGCCGGGGTTTTTTCATTAGTTCAATGATCAGCCACAATCAATCTCTTAGTCAGTCACTTTCATCACCTGAAATCTTCCTTATTCATCCTCCTTTCAAAGTCAGTTATCTCTAAAATCGTAACAACCGGACATCTCCTCATTTCCAGGTGATCAAAATTAAAAACCTAAACACACAAAATTTAATTTAATTTTGCTGACTCATTTTCTGGAATGCAAAGACTTTTTAGATCATATTTTGAATCCTTTAGTGGCTTAAGGAAAGAAATCTGGTTACTCTCCATTATCACTCTTATTAACAGGGCGGGGACCATGGTAATCCCTTTTCTTTCACTTTACCTCACTAAAAACAGGGGATTCTCCCTGGAGGAAGTTGGCTGGATACTTACATTCTTTGGCCTGGGATCGGTAACCGGATCCTGGCTTGGAGGAAAACTTACCGACAAAATAGGGCATTACAAGACTATGGCGGGAAGCCTTATACTTTCCTCCATTCTGTTTGTATTACTACAATTTCCAACATCCTTCTGGTCCATTTGCATAGGCATCTACCTGGTAATGACGGTAGCTGATATTTTTAGGCCAGCGGTTTTTGTTGCTATTAATGCCTATTCCAAGCCTCAGAACCGTACCAGGTCTATCACACTCATCAGGCTTGCGATAAACCTTGGGTTTTCAGCGGGACCGGCAATTGGAGGTATCATTATAGAAACCGGTGGTTACAGCGGACTTTTCTGGGTAGATGGCCTTACCTGTTTAATGGCGGGTATTCTTCTGCTACGACTTCTTCATCCCAAGCGTTCAAGTACCGAGATTGAAGATATTGTGGCTAATGCAAAGGGAGCAATGAGTGATAAGCTATACCTCATCTTCGTCTTCGCCATGATGCTATTCGGGTTCATCTTTATTCAGTATTTCTCTACAATGCCGCTTTTTTATTCGGAATCTCATCACCTGGATGAATTTGAAATAGGCCTCCTACTTGGCCTTAATGGCTTGATGATCTTTTTATTTGAGATGCCCCTTATTAAATTCATGGAATCCAGGAGGCATACTGCTATTGGTTATATAATTCTTGGAACTTTACTTACCGGCCTTAGTTTCCTGGTTATAAACCTTACTGACTGGGCAGGAGTCCTTGTGGCAGGAATGCTCCTGGCTACTATTGGAGAGATGATAGGATTTCCATTTTCGAACAGCTTCGCCCTTTCCAGGTCTGACGGAAAAAAAAGAGGTTCATATATGGCCCTTTATAGTATCGCTTTTTCTGTAAGCCATATCTTCGGGCATAATTCAGGCATGCAGTTGATCAATAATTTCGGATTTGAATTTACATGGTACACCATGCTGGGACTGGCGCTTTTTGCATGTTTCCTTTTATATATCTTAAAAGGTCGGCTAAAAAAGGAACAGGTTTAATTCTCCTGCTGCTCTAGTTCATCATTATAGAACTTAGCTTCCCCTAGGTAATTTTTAATGATCTGGTTATACTCCCTTGTGAACTGAAGATCCAGTATGCCGTCAATATTATAAAGCCTTTGCAAATCTGAATATCCTGTTTTAAGAAGATCTTCAAGATAAAGTAGTGCAGTATCGTAGTCTCCATCTGCCCCGGCAAGTGAGATGATCTTTAGATAAGCTTCCGGGTCATCCTTACTGATTGCAGTTCGTAGAACACTTATAAATATTTTAGTATCTATTGGAATATTAGCATCCACTATTTGATCAAACTGTCGTTTGGTGAGAAAATCCAGGTACCCATGGAGCCTGTACGCCATATTGGATTTGGCCTCATTTGAACTTTTTTTCAATTTCTCCAGCTCGTCAACCTGATAAGCCCACCAGCCTATATTCTGAAAATTTGCCGTCATTATATCACTCCTCAACAGATATTCATATTCTTCTATCTGCAGTTTTTCAAAAGCGGTAGCCTGCCTGAAATCCTTGCGCTGGGATCTATAAGCGTCGGTCCTTTTGAGTTCTTTCATGTGATCTTCGATATCCTCTTCAAACCCAAAGTCTTCATACTTATCTTCCATCCTGTCCAGCTTCTCATATGCATCATAATAATTTCGGGTACGAACTAACTGTTCGGTATATGTAATTTCATTCTGATAGAGCTTTTGAATAAAATCTTTGTCGGGGCTTCGATCACCT
>JAWWBH010000194.1:0-5521 GCA_033721075.1 Christiangramia sp. | reverse complement strand
TCCGCAGTCCTTATCCCCGGGATCACTACTGAAACCTCTTTAAAACCAAGGATAAAACTCAAGGCCAGCTGAGTTTTGCCAATATCATATTTATCACAAAGCTTCCAGACAGGCTCCATCGCTTCCCGGTAAATGTATATCACCTCTTTGGTAAGTCTTCCTTTTCTATGATCATTGGAAGGAAATTCGGCTCCCGAATCAAATTTTCCGGTCAACAGACCAAATTGCAATGGCATTCGTGCAATGATACCATAACCTGCATCAGAAGCATTCTTCAACAGAGGAACTGCAGTTTGATTGAGAATATTCAAGACCAGCTGAAATCCGCTTCCAAGCTCATTTTGTATGAGATAATTTGCCTCTGGCTGTGGTTCGAAGGTATTAAGGGACAAACCCCAGTACCTGATCTTGCCCTGTTTCTTCAACGATTGCATCGCTTCAATACATTCTCCTTTCTCAAGATCTGACAGGCGGGCAGTATGCAATTGATAGTAATCTATGCTTTCCCGCTTCAGTCTTCTTAAGCTAGCCTCACAGGCCTTGATAATATAATCCCTGGAATAATCTGTAGTAAATTGGCCGTTCCTGGCCACGTTTCCCACTTTGGTCGCAATAATTACATCATTCTGATTATCAAGAACCTTTCCAAGGATTTTTTCGGAATGGTTAAGCCCATAAATATCGGCCGTATCAAAGAAATTTATCCCCAGATCCAGGGATCGATGGATTGCTTTTTTAGAAACCTCATCATCTACATCCCCCCAGCCAATGGCCGTGTCTCCTATCATTTCTCCACCACCTATGGCCCAGGCACCGAATCCTATTTCGCTAATTTCAAGATCGGTATTTCCAAATTTCCTGTAATTCATATTTCTGGCTTTTTAACCGAATTTCAGCAATTTTGCGCCGGTTCCGTTCCTATCCGGAAAATGTACTTTTTCATCAAAAACTTTTACTCCATCGGCTATATCAGATTTCAATAACATAGCTCCATCCATATCCACATAATCCAGTAAAGGTAATAAATGCCCTATTGCCGAAATTCCCACCGTGGATTCTGTCATACAGCCTACCATAACCTTAAGGCCTAATCGCCTGGCTTCCTTTATCATTCTTTTTCCTGGAGTAAGTCCGCCGCATTTGGTGAGCTTTATATTCACTCCATGGAAAAACGGAGCGCATTTTTTCACATCCTCTTCCACTTTACAGCTTTCGTCTGCTATTAAGGGTAATGCTGATTCTTTGTAAAGCTTTTTCATGCCTTCAAAATCTTCCGGATGCAAGGCTTGTTCCAGGAATTCCACGCCAAGATCCTTTAGCTCATGACTATATTCTATAGCTTGTTGGGCCGTCCAGCCTGCATTGGCATCCAGCCTGAAAATGGCATCTGTATGCTTCCGCAATTCTTTTACTATTCTCACATCTTCATCTGTGCCCAGTTTAATCTTATATAGAGGCCATGGAAATTCCTCCATTTTCTGAATCATCTTTTCCACAGAATCTATTCCAATAGTATAATTGGTGAGGGGTAAATTCTCCAGTTTTAAGCCCCACATTTGATATAGTGGCAGTCCATTTCGCTTTCCATGCAGGTCGTGCATAGCCATATCGAGGGCGCACTGAGCAAATGGGTTATTCTTTAAGTGTGGAATGGTTAGCTCCCATAATTCTTCGGGCGAAAGCTGAATATTTTCGGCTACTATCTTTTCTACTCCTTTTATTGAAGCAATCATTTTATCAATTGTAACTCCATAATACGAAGTAGCAGCAGCTTCTCCATAGCCTGAAAATTCACCTTCAGAAAGTTCCACTATCAGGCTAGACTGAAAATCCCTGGAACCATGACTAATGGTAAAAGTATTTTTCAGTTCGAGATCAAAAGGATAAAATTTCAGCTGCATCGGTTTCATTTTTAATCTTTCATTTAGAGGAATCCGGGTCTTTTATCATACAGCCACCATAAACCTAAAAAGGTAATCCCGGCATTCACCAGTAAAATCTCAAATCCAAATTGATAACCATAAAACCATTCCGTTGAATTCAGATCTAAAACAAGGGAAATAACGGGTGATAAAATACACACCACAGGTACAAAACGATCCTTTACCGGCCGCTTTGTAAGCAGCCCGAAAGCAAACAAACCTAATAATGGCCCGTAGGTAAAGCCTGCTACCTTAAATACCGCGCTTACCACACTGGTATCATTAATAGCATTGAAAATAACGATAACGATAAACATTAAAAGAGTGAACCCCACATGAACCAGCATTCTGGTTTTTTTCTGATTGGTCTTTTTATTTTCTATATCCAGAATATCCACACAAAATGAAGTGGTTAAAGCCGTCAATGCCGAATCGGCACTGGAAAAAGCAGCTGCCGTTATACCAAGTAAAAAAACAATTCCGGCCATAAGTCCGAATTCATTCAAAGCAAGTAATGGATATACCTCATCACTACGTCCTGGTAATGTTATATTTTGATCGAACGCGTATTTATATAATAGTACTCCCAGAGCCAGAAATAAAAGCGTGGAAAAGAAAAAGGTAAGTGAAAACCAGAAAATGTTCTTTTGTGCATCGCTTTTATTACGACAGGTAAGATTCTTCTGCATTATGTTCTGGTCCAGGCCGTTCATGGCGATGGTAATAAAGATCCCGGCAAGAAAGGTTTTATAGAAATTCCTGTCTGATCTCCAGTCCCAGTCAAAAATAGCGGACATTTCACTTTTTGACACAACACTGAATACTTCGGAAGCCTTTAGATCCATATGATTAATGATCACAACAATACTAATAATTACTGCCAGTAACAGAAATGTTGTTTGAAGAGTATCGGTCCATACAATCGTTTTGATCCCTCCTCTAAAAGTATAAAGCCATATTAAGGCGATAGTGGCGAGAACCGTGACATAGAAAGGGATCCCGAAAGCGTCAAAAAAAGCGATTTGCAAGACGACCGCTGCCAGAAATAACCTGAAAGAGGCGCCAATAGTCTGGGAAATTATAAAAAAAGAGGAGCCCGCCAGGTAAGATCTTTTTCCAAACCTGTTCTTCAGGTATTCATAAATAGAAACAAGTTTAAGATTATAAAAAAGCGGGATAAGCACGAGTGCTATCACTGCATACCCTACCATATTTCCCATCACGAATTGCAAATAGGTCCAGTTGGAGTTTCCCACTTCCCCGGGCACCGAGATAAAAGTAACCCCCGAAAGTGTGGCTCCCACCATGCCGAAGGCTACCAGAAACCAGGGTGACTCCCGGTTTGCAGTAAAGAAGGTGGCATTGTCGCTTTGTCTTGAAGTTAAATAACTAATTGAAATCAGTAATAAAAAATAACCAGCTATTACACTAAAAACCAGAATGGGGCTCATATTCCTATTTTAATATAGTTGCTTTGAATTCACTTTGGTTCCCTGTCCTGTCTACGGCGGTAATCCCAATTTGTTCCATTTTCTTTTTCTTATTTCCAACTATATACTGAAGACTATAAGAAAAAAGGGCTCCGTTTAAGATTTTATAATCCCAGTTTCCACCTTCATACTTGAAATATATGACCCATCTGAAGACATCATCGGGGTTAGGATGTGTCCAGTTAATCTGAATCCTCTCATTATTTATGGAGGTTTGTAGCTGGGGATTTTCTGGCGCTTCATCATCAATCCAGGGACTGGATGGAACAAGGGATTTCTTTTTATACGGTCCCTGCTTTAAGGCCATGGAAAGTGAATCGTGTTTTACCAGTGGCCCGATACTCCAGTGAACAGTTCCCTTACTCTCAGGCAGCATTCCGCGGGTGATCATTATCTGATTTATGGTCTCATCAATATTCTTATCATCCCCTCCAAGCCCTACATTAATCCCGGGCCATAAATGACGGTTCTGAGTGTTTTCGCGTTCCCACCATCCGAGGAGCTCGGGAAAACTCTGACCTTCCTGATTGATCCTCCAGTAAAGCTGAGGGGTGAAATAATCTATCCAGCCTTCATTCAGCCATAATTTGGCATCAGCATATAATTTATCATACTGATCATAACCGTTGATAGATTGAGGGTAACCGGGCCGCCATATCCCAAAGGGACTTAGTCCAAACTTAACAAATGGCTTTTGGGCTTTGATCTCATCGTAAACTCGTTTAATAAACCTGTTCACATGGTAGCGACGCCAGTCACCTCTTGCTAATTCTCCGCCATTTCTTTTATATGCATTCCAGCTTTCATCATCTGGAAAGTCCTTTCCGTTGTTATAAGAGTCGTAGGGATAGAAATAATCATCAAAATGAACGCCGTCCAGGTCATATCTTTTAACAAGATCCATTACCACTGCGGCCGAATGATCCTGTGTACCCTGTTTAGCCGGGTCTAACCACCACATTCCGTTTTCCAGTTTTACGGCAAGTTCAGGTTTTCTTTTAATGATAGAATTCTCGCTTATTTCGCCCCCGGTGGTATGATGAGCACGATAAGGATTCAACCAGACATGCAGTTCCAGACCACGATTATGGGCCGCTTCTATCCAAAATTTTAAGGGGTCATAATAAGGTTCAGGGGCTTTGCCCTGTTTGCCGGTTAGAAAATAAGACCAGGGTTCCAGTTCACTATCATAAAGCGCATCGGTTTGAGGCCTAACCTGAAAGATGACGGCATTAAAATTATTTTCCTGGAGAAAATCAAGCAGCTTCAAAGCCTCCCTTTGTTGTTCACTTGTAGACAATCCCGGCTTGCTTGGCCAGTTGATATTGGCCACGGTAGCTACCCAGGCCGCTCTAAACTCATAAATATCCAAAGGAGGAGCCATCTTTGTAACTTTCTTCCCTGGCTGCAATACCTCTGGTTTTTCAGGTTCCTGTGGCACAACTGGTGGTTCCACTGAAACGATTGTATCCTTTTCTACCGTTTTTTCAGTAACAGGCGGAGCAGGTTGAGAAATGGGCTTGGTAGTCTTACAGGAAGCTAAAAGAATCACAGTAAGATAGCCTAAGAATCTAACAGAATGTCTTAACATTTGATTTGGGGTGAACTTTGATTTAACTTATCATTTTTTTACAGAAAAGTCCTTCAAAATAGTTTTTAAAGGACTTTCTGGACAGACCACTAAAAGTGGTTTACTTATTTTCAGAAAATGCGGCAATAGCCTTACGCACACTTCCGTATTCTTTTAATAATTTTTCAGCCTCCTTTTCACCGATCCCCAATTCGTCCATGATCATTTGAGTGCCACGACCTACAAGTTTTCTGTTAGAAAGTTGCATATCTACCATCTTATTTCCCTTTACGCGTCCAAGTTTGACCATAACCGTGGTAGAGATCATATTAAGCACGAGTTTCTGGGCTGTTCCTGCTTTCATTCTCGTACTTCCGGTAACAAATTCAGGCCCCACCACCACTTCTATTGGATATTCAGAAGCCCGGGCTAAAGGACTATCAGAACTACAGGTGATACAGCCTGTGGTAATTCCATTTTTTCGGGCATCCTTTATTCCGCCAATTACATAAGGAGTTGTTCCGGAAGCTGCGATTCCC
>JAWWBH010000193.1:0-5526 GCA_033721075.1 Christiangramia sp. | reverse complement strand
TTATAATACTTTAACACCCAAGCCTAAAAGTTTTACTAATAAATTAAAGTCTGAAATCTTATTAATTTTTGGCTTTTTTTGTCATTCATGCCTAACTTTCGCCTTACTAATTTGAGATGTTTTTTGAGTAGGAAACTTTTTATACTAATCCTTTTTTTCAGTTTTTCTTCCATAGGTCAGGAATTGCCTCCTGTAGTGAACTATGGTCCTAATCAATATTCGGCAGGAAACCAGAACTGGATGGTCTCTCAGGCGGAAAACAAGAACTTTTATTTCGCTAATAGTACCGGTCTTTTAGAATATAATGGTGAGAACTGGATTATATACCCTGTTCCCAATAATACTATAGTTCGGTCAGTAAAGGTTGTTGGAGAAAGAATCTATACAGGGGCTTATATGGAGGCCGGCTACTGGGAACGTGATAAATTCGGTAAGCTTAACTATACAAGTCTTTCATCTCAATTTTCTGAGCTTATAAGTGATGGGGAGCAGTTCTGGGATATTGAATACCTGGACGGGCTAATAGCCTTTCGCAGTTTTGGTGGCATCTATCTTTATGATCCTGTTAAGGACAAAGTTTCAAAAATGGATAATCTAACCGGTCGTCCTATTTCATCGATGTTCCTTCTTAATAAAGAGCTTTTCTTTCAAGTAGTTGGCAATGGTCTTTATAATATTAATAATGGTTCCCCTAAACTCATTATCCCTTATGAGCAGTTGAATGATTTGGCATTAATGCATCTATACACCAGGGATGATAAACTGTGTTTTGTTTCTGAAAATTCGGAATTTTTCGAGTGGGATGGTCAAAAGCTCAAACAATTCAATGTTCAGCTTAGTCGGGAAATAGGTCATCCTAATATCCTCTCCGCACTTGATCTTTCAGAAGGAGGAATAATTTTAGGTACAGTGGGAAGCGGAATCCTTCAGGTTAATTCAAACGGAGAGCTCATAAATACCTTCAACCAGGAGAATGGGCTTTTTAATAATACGGTTCTGGATCTTTATTCTGATGATTCAGGCAATATCTGGGCGGGATTGGATTACGGAATAAGCATGATAGACCCAGATTCTTCTTTCAGATCCTTTCAGGATAATAAAGGTGATTTAGGATCTGTCTATTCATCTTATGAGGATGACGGGAATCTTTACCTGGCTACCAATCAGGGTCTTTACCTCAGAATGAGGAATGAAGATAATTTTGAACTTATAGAAGGGACCAAAGGGCAGGTATGGTTCATAGATAAAGTTGGAGAACAGATATTCTGTGGCCATAATAGCGGGACCTTCCTGATTGAAGGAGATAATGCCCATAAGTTGTGTGACAGGCTGGGAACATGGTTGGTAAAGGAATATAATGATGGTATTTATATTCAGGGACATTATAATGGGATTAGCTTTTTAAAGCAGGAAAACAATGAGATCGTTGAACTACCAATGCTTCAGGAATTCCCTCATTCATCGAAATTCATAGAAATCGATGAAAATGAAAATGTATGGGTGAGCAATGAGCATAAGGGAGTCTTTAAGATGACGCTTGATGATACCCTATCCCTGCCTCCGGCAGAAATTAAGAATTATCAATTTCCGGATGAATCGGGAATCACTTCCAGTATTTTCAGGTTTCATGATACGCTCTATTATAGTTCCAGAGAAAAGATCTATCAATATGATAAGGAAAGAGATCTGTTTACTGAGGAGAACCGGCTAAATGAAATAATTGCGGGAATAGACCGGATATCGGGGAAAATGATCAGTGAACAGGATAAACCTAAAATCTGGGGATTTTCCAATGAAGGTGTCTTTTCTATTGAGCCTGCCCAGCTTAGCCAGGATTACAACCTTGATTATATCTATATAGATCAGGATTTCAGGAATATTGCAATAGGATATGAAAATATTGCCGGGATAGAGGATGACGAATATTTGTTAGGAGTTTCCAATGGTTATATAAAGTTTGAGCTTCCGCCGGAGGGAAGGGAGCCTTATAAAATAAGGCTGCATGAAGTGACCGTAAACAGCTTGGATGCGGCTCCGGAAAATGTTGAAATTGATAATTCAGGTTCATTGGATTATGACCATAATAACATTTCGTTCCATTTCAGTGCTCCGGTTCATGAGAAATATTTAAAACCGGTGTATAGTTATCGCCTGTTGGGTTTCAGTCCAAAATGGAGCAAATGGGAAGCTAATCCCGTTGCCAGCTTTAAGAATCTTGATTTTGGGGATTATACCTTTGAGGTCAGGGCTAAGATTGGGGATACAATAAGCGAAACGCTTACGTATGACTTTAGGATAGAGCGTCCATATTATTTAAGAAATCTGGCCATCGCACTGTACTTCTTATTGCTTATGCTTATCATTTTTACCGTACACTTCCTGTATAAAAGACATCACAAAAAAGTTGCAGCCGAAAATGAACGGGCTCTGAAAATGAAGAACCTTGAAGCTGAAAGGGAGATCATTAAACTGAAGAATGAGAAGCTCGAACAGGATATGGCAAATAAAAACCGGGAGCTGGCTGTTTCCACAATGAGCCTGATCAAAAAGAATGAGTTCCTCACCAGTATTAAAAAGAAACTTAAGGACACTGAGGAATCTCCGAAAGTGAAGTCGGTAATTAAAACCATAGATAAGGATATCAGCGAAGAAGACAACTGGAAATTCTTCAAAAAGGCCTTTAGTAATGCCGACAAGGATTTCTTTAAGAAGATTAAAGCTAAGCATCCGGACCTAACTGCAAACGATCTAAAACTGTGCGCTTACCTGCGACTGAATCTTTCCTCTAAAGAGATCGCTCCACTTCTAAATATTTCGGTAAAAAGTGTCGAAATAAAACGATATCGTTTGCGTAAAAAAATGAATTTAGACAGGGATATCAACCTTACCGATTATATCCTCGCACTGTAGAACTTTACATCCCCTTATAAAAACTCTACATGACCTCTACATTATATGTATTCCTCTTATAATCAGCGGACTTTCTAAAAATTATCAATTTCTCTATAAAGGCCTGATTGCATTGGTGTATTGATAATTTCAACTATAAAATATCGGCAAATTCCCAGATGTAGATTTTTTGTAAAGGTGCTTTTCCGGTTTTCTTAATCTTCTGTTAATAAATTGGAAAAACAAATTTAACAACTAAAAACATGAGGAAATTTACCTGTCTTTTGATTGTATTTCTAAGCGGGTTATTCGCCGGTTACGCGCAAACATTTTCGGTTAGCGGTAATGTGACTGATGAGAACAACATGTCATTACTGGGCGTCAACGTAATTCTAAAAGGAGAATCACGTGGTACAACCACAGATTTTGATGGAAACTATACGGTTGATAACATCTCAACGGGAGATGTGCTCCAGTTTAGTTATGTAGGTTTTCAAACCCGGGAAATAACAGTAAGCGATCAGCAAACGATTAATGTAGTACTTCAGTCCGATCAGGAAGCACTTGAGGAAGTGGTAGTGATTGGTTATGGTACACAACAGAAAAAAGATGTTACCGGAGCGGTTTCTCTGGTTTCAAACGAAACTATTGAGGATTTACAACCTGTTCAGGTAGAACAGGCTCTGCAGGGTACTGCCGCCGGAGTTAATGTGACTCCAACTTCTGGTGCTCCAGGGTCCGGAATCAATATTAATATTAGAGGTATTGCTTCTAATAGTGTCAATGGGCCCTTAGTGCTAATTGATGGTTATCAGGGAAATCTAAACACCCTGAACCCGAATGATATTGAGTCAATCTCAATTCTTAAGGATGCCCAGGCAGCCATTTACGGTGTTGCCGGAGCAAATGGTGTGGTACTCGTAACCACAAAAACAGGAAAGAAGAATACTGCTCCCAAGATCACCTATCAAACCTATTATGGTTTCCAGGAGGCATCAAGGGAGATACCTCTTTTAAATGCTACTGAATATGCACTTCTCTTAAATGAAAGCTATGCCAATGGAGGTCAGCAGATTCCTTATCCTGATGTTAGTGGACTGGGTGAGGGAACAGACTTTCAAAGCGCTGTTTTCGAAGAAGCTCCAATTCTTAACCATAACCTTAGTGTTACCGGAGGAGGTGAGAGAGTCACCTATTCGGTAGGTGGGTCCTACCTTGACCAGGATGGTGTAGTAGGTGGGGAAAAATCTGGATTTGAAAGGGGTACCGCCAGAATTAGTATAGGGGTTGACCTGAATGACTATTTCAACATACAACTTAATTCCACCTATACCAACATTTCGAGAAGGTCAATTAATGAAAATGGTCTCGGGTCAGTATTGTTTAATGCACTGAACTTTTCTCCAACTTTTGGTATTGATGAGCAGGATCTTAACGGATCTCTTGGTAACGAGGTTGTTAATCCGTTAACTCAGATCGAGAATACTTTCAACGATTATAATCTTGATAAGTTAAATGGAAACTTCAGTCTGAACTTTACTCCTGTTGAAGAGCTCACTTTTACTTCAAGGATAGGTTACAACCTGGCTAAAAGTGATGGCAAAACCTTTTTCCCGGAAATAGGGCCGGAGGTTTATGGTTCAGGAAAGATATTCAACAACTCTATAAGCCAGGTAAATCAAAACAGGATTAATGATAACTCATATACCTACGATTTATTTGGAACTTATGAAGACAGATATAATGAGGATCATCATGTTACCCTAACTGGCGGTATGACCGTGATAAGACAATGGGGTGACGGACTTTTTGCTTCAGGTTTCGGAGTGCCGAACAATTCATGGGACTTTGCAGACATCAGTCTTACAACCGGAACCAGGGATGGGAAAACAAACGACAGTTATGTTTATGATACAAGAAAACTATCCTATTTTGGAAGGTTACAATATGATTTCAAAGGTAAATATCTCGTTTCAGGTATGTTGAGAAGGGATGCTTCCACAAGATTCAGTCCCGGTAACCGTGTAGGTTATTTTCCATCTGCCACTGCAGGTTGGATCATTTCTGAAGAAGGCTGGTTCGATTCAGATTTTGTCTCTTTCCTTAAGTTAAGAGGTAGTTACGGAATACTTGGTAACGATGAGGTTGGTCAGGCCCAGTTCTGGAGATCGGCCCTAACCGGAGAAGCTACTTATGTTCTGGATGATCAGCTAGTTAATGGTGTGGCCCTTGGTAGGATAGCGAACCCGAGTGCGGGATGGGAAGAGGCCGAAAAGATCAATATTGGTCTGGACCTTAGATTATTGAAAAACAGGATCGACATTACTGCCGATGTTTTCCGGGAAGACAGGAATGATCTTCTTATCGCCGATATTCCTGTATCAGGGATCTTTGGTGGAGCGGCTCCCGGAGCCGGAACCCCAACTATCAATGCTGGGACCACTAGAAACCAGGGTGCCGAATTCGCAATAAATTATAAGGAGACTTTCTCTGATAATTTCAGAATAAATATCGGATATAACTTCACTTACCTTGAAAATGAGGTGACAGAGGTTAATGGAACTGAATTCCTTCCGGGAGGACAGTTTGGTGTTGGTCAGCCAGCACCGGCAAGAATGCAGGAAGGATTCCCTATAG
>JAWWBH010000192.1:0-5542 GCA_033721075.1 Christiangramia sp. | reverse complement strand
TCCTGTCATTTGAGTATTATGATACTCAACAATATCATCCAGGGTTTTATAGTCCCCGGCTAAACCAAGATAATGATCTTTAACCGCTTTTGCGGTTAATGGATAGTCCCTTTCGATTAAAGATTTATGGATACTTAATAACCGGTTATAGACCTGGTCTAAATAACTATTAAGTTCTGCAGAATTAGGTGTGTTTTTTTTCACCCTGTTTTTGGAAGACTCCCAGGAGTTCACTGATATTCTCCTTTTTAAACTGAATTCTTAGCACTTTCCATCGACAGTTATCCGATCGTAAATTGATAAAACTTCACTTCGAGTTTTTATTTTTCGAGTGAAGAAAAGAATTGAAAACGTAGTAGAATCAGGCATTTCGAACGTCTTTTAGTTAAACAAACTTTAGTAAAGACGAAAATCAAATCAACCGAAATGTACTGCCAAGATAGTGAAAACTTCCTGAAAATGTATTCACCGATTAGTTCACTGAAACAGGTGATTTTATATGATATCAAAAAACATCGTAAAAAATTAAAGCACTGATAATCAAAAGATTAACAGTGCCTTGTTCCCATTTAAACGATGGCTCGTCGGGATGACTGGATTCGAACCAGCGACCCCACGCACCCCATGCGTATACGCTACCAGACTGCGCCACATCCCGAGAATTAATTCTCACTCAGTAAATATTTCAAATAAAAGGGCCTTAGAAAGCCTACTTATCCTGGGGTGGTACAGCCTGCCCTGAGCCACGGCGAAGGGCCACATCCCCATTAAGGACTGCAAATTAAACAGCTTTATTTCAATTATCAAAAGGAAATTGGAAATTAAAATTTTAGCTCTTTTTCCGAAAATGTTCCATAAAATTATCAGGATGGGCTCCCGTGCGTGTATCATTATCAAGAGCATCTAACTTAGCCATTTCACCCGGCTTGAGTTCAAAGTCGAAAACCTCAGAATTCTCAATAATCCTTTCCTTATGTACACTCTTAGGAATTGTAGCTACGCCTTTTTGGAGATCCCAACGAATTACGACTTGAGCCGGAGTTTTAGAATATCTTTCAGCCAGATCTTTAATTACCGGATTGGTTAAAATTTCACCTCTCATCAAAGGTGACCAGGCCTGGTAAATGATGCTGTTATTTTCGCAATATTCCAGTATCTCCTGTTGAACTAGTCCTGGATGGAATTCATTCTGCAAGACCATGGGTTGAACACCTCCAAGCTGTTTTATACTTTCCAGGTGATGGATTAAGCAATTACTTACACCTATTGACCTGGCTTTTCCTTCTACATATAGCTCCTGGAAAATTTTCCAGGTATCAAGGAATTTACCAGGCACCGGCCAATGAATGAGGTACAGGTCCACGTAATCCATATTCAGTTTACGAAGCGAAGTCTCAAGGGCTTCCCGCGTAGAAGAAATTCCCTGATCATCAATCCAGATCTTCGTGGTGACAAATATTTCTTCTCTGGGAATCCCGGATTTATTTATAGCTCTCCCTACTCCTTCTTCATTATCATAAAACGAAGCCGTATCTATTAAACGATATCCAGTTTCCAGGGCATGGCCAACTGAATTTATAACTTCTGCTCCATCTTTCGCTTTATAAACACCTAATCCCAGATATGGCATTTCCACGTCATTTATAAGTCTAAACTTCCCATTGATATCACTGATTCGCATTCTCTTTTTAATTTTTATTAGAGCTTTCTAAGATATAAATTGATCACTTCAACTCTAAAGTTTTAGTTTTAAATATAGAGTGATGGCATCAGATTTTCTTCAATAAATGACATCATCATAAATAAAGCTTGAGGCAGACTCTAATTTTGTAAGCCTTGACGTATCCTGTTTATTCCGGTGATTAAGCTTTGGCTGTCTACCTGTGCAGGCTTTTTTATGCTTTTTGATCAAACAAAATTCCGGGAAATAAAATGACTATTTCTTCACCACCTTAAAACCTTTACGGGTCATGTTACCCCAGCCTGAGGTAATATCAAAAAACTTCTTATAATAACCCTTTATCTGGCCAAATAACAAGAAAGGATGATAAAGGAATGGTTCGAGATAAGCTACCAGTAAAAGCTCCACGATCTGTTTCGGTTTAGTATAATGATCGAAACTCTTAATGTACATGAATATTGCAATGGTGGAAAACACGCATCCCACCAGATAGGCCGCAAAGAAAAGAAGTATTGCAAAGGACCAGTTTATCCAGCCGAAAATTCCAAAGGCGATCATGCAAATAATTCCCAAAAACTCTACAACAGGGGCTCCGAATTCAAAAATAAGCCAGTAGGGATAATAAAGCATCCCCATTTTCCTGTATTTCGGGTTTAGGAAGAGACTTTTGTGCAGGCTTATGGTTTCCCATAAGCCTCTTGCCCATCGATCCCTTTGTCTAATAAGAATATTATAGTCTGAAGGAGCTTCCGTCCAGCATAAAGTCTCCGGAAGATACACCACCTTATAAGGAATTTTCCTTTCTTCCATGTGCATCCTCAACCTAATACACAGCTCGAGATCTTCTCCTACTGTTTTGGGGTTAAATCCTCCCACCTCGATCACTCTCTTTCTGGGGTACATTCCGAAAGCTCCGGAAATAAGCATCAATCCGTTAATCTCGCTCCATGCCATTCTTCCAAGCAAAAATGCCCTGATATATTCCACCACCTGGTGCATGGGAATAAGCCCTGATGGCAGTCGTAACTCGCTTAAAATTCCATTCTTAATGATGGAATCGTTCGCGATTCCAATTCCTCCACCACATCCAATAATTTCTTTGTCGTCTTCTTCCAGATAAGGCCTTACCATCTTGAGGATCGCATCCTGCTCAATAATACAATCCACATCTGTGAAGATCACCAGTTCGGTATTGGCGAAATTCACCCCCGCATTGATCGCATCGGCCTTTCCTCCATTATTCTTATCGATTACCGTAAGATGGGTGTATTTTGTTTGCCGGCTCCTGTAGATATACTTTACCGAGGCTGTAGGTATAGGCTGAGTTATAAAGGTAGCATCCTGTCTTTCCAGATCGAACTCCCTGATCAGTTTTTCAAGAGAGTCATCCTTGCTCCCGTCATTTACCAGGATTAGCTCATAATAAGGATACTGCATTGAAAGAAGGGACCTTACATTTTCTATAATGGTAAGGCCTTCGTTATAGGCAGGTGCGATGATTGTGACTGAAGGGATATCGGTTGCGCTTACAATGTCTTCAGCCCTTAAAAAAATGGATCTTTGTTTGGTTCTTTTTATAGATCTCCTGGCCAGTATAATACCTGCCAAATAAAGTGTTACAAGGCTGGCACCATAACCAATAAAAAGGAATACACTTATCCAGTAGACGTAATAGCTACCAAAAAAACCTTCCCCGCTATCCCACATTCAGCGTAGCTTTTGGGTATTGCTGATAATAGAATTCCTGCACCTTCTCCTTATAACCATTATTCCAGAGGATCTCTGCTATACTCAATTTAAGCTCTTCGTTTTCGCTGTACAATTGTTTCAGATAAAAATCCAGGTCTATATCTGAATTCTCATAGATATAGTTCAGGAGTTGCCCCTGCTGAGTAGCATCGGGGATATCATTATAAAGCTCCTTTATATATTCCATTGTGGAAGAAGACACTGCAAAGGTTTTAAGACAATAAATGGCAGTTTCCCGAACTTCGTAGTCTTCATGATTCAGGTTATCAATTATATAACCTATCTCATCATGTAATTCATATTTCCTGATGATTCGCATAAGGAGTTTCTTTCCAAAAAGTTTCTCCGTTTCATAGGCTCTGTGCAACCATCTCAGTTCAGGTTTGGGATAGAGATCATACAATTTCTCAACGATCTTGATCTGCTGCCATAGTGTCAAATTTCGTTGAAGATAAGGCAAAAATCTAAGACTCCCCCAGCCAAGGAACACAACCAGTGCTATCTGGGCCTCACGCCTTACATAGATATTCTTATCGTCCCTGTATTTGAATATCTCATCAGAATACTGGGATTGGTTCATTTCATAAATCTCTCTTATTCCTCTTGCTTTCTTATACCAGCTCCAGCTGGATATCTTTTTGACGGAAACCCCGTAAGGTGGGATCTCTGTATAAAGTTTTTGAAGCTTGCTGAAATTACGGCCTAGAATAGTACGCTGTGTACGTATCATCAGCCTGATGAGAAACTGGATATTATTCCTATTACGTGACCTGATACCTACTTTTACCAGCCTTCTTTTAATCTCATCGAGGCTTAGCGGATCTTTAGGATCATTATACAAATAACGGCTCACGATGTCTGCAAAGGCTATTTCAATCTTATTCAACCTTGCCCTCCTAATTTTTCGGTAAATAAGGCTAACGGCTATAGAAACCCAGTAAATTACAAGTACTGCAGCAACAATCTTTATGAATAAAAGTATAGATTCTTCATTCATTAGTAGGCCTGTATTATAGCTTCGATTTCATCAAGGTCTATGGGTACAGCATAAAAACCGGTAATACCCCTTAAGGCAAATATTTCCTGTTTTATTTTGTCCTGTCCCATATTCGTAACAATAAGTAGGTTCTTATGTAGAAGCACCTCCTGAACCTGAGCAACGAATTCTAGAGGAGCAATGCCTTCAAACAGTATATCTGTAATAATAAAGTCGAAGTTGGTCTGCTGATCCTCTATGCTGAGTTCATCCAGAGATCTAATCGCTTTACATTCAAAATTATTCAGACTAACAAGTCTCTCCAGAATCTTCAGAATTATAATGTCTTCCTGGATCACCAAGACCTTCTTCATCCAAATTTTTTTACAGGCGAAAGATAAGAAATATCCCTGAAAACCAAGCCTTTTAACGGATACCCGGGCAATTTATCCTTCATTTCTTTATCAATCAGTAGGAAAAATCTTTCTATTTAATTAAATGAATTTAAAATTGCTTCCTATCTCATTAAAAATAGATTTACGTTGAAATCATTCCGCAGGATTTATTTTTTACTGATTTTCATGTGGTAAAATTTATGGCATTTTCATATACTTTTTCTTTAAAGCTGTTATATTGCGGGCACTTTTGATTTTATGAACAAATGATTTCATAGGATAGAAATGTAATAAGCCCAAATCATGAGATTTAAAATTACCCGCTCCCTGCCTTTTTTTCTCATATTCTTTACGTGCATACAGCTACAGGCCCAGGAAGACCTCACTACTGACGAATTATTCTCACAAGCCAGGAATGCCGCCTTCGAAGAAGATAATTATCCCAAAGCCTTTGAGCTTACAAAAAGAGCACTGGCAAAAAGCCCGGATTATGCCGATGTGAGGATATTTCTGGGCAGGCTTTACACCTGGACAGATAAGACAGATAGTGCAAGACTTGAATTTGAAAGAGTTCTCGAGGAGAATCCTGGACATGAGGATGCTACCCTGGCATATGGAAACCTGGAATACTGGAATGATAACTCTGAAAAGGCCCTGGTAATAGTCAGCAATGGCCTGGAAAAGCATCAGAATTCTGAAGATCTTCTACTGCTTAAGGCAAAGATCCTTAAAGATCTTAAG
>JAWWBH010000191.1:0-5573 GCA_033721075.1 Christiangramia sp. | reverse complement strand
ATTCAGTCTTTTGGGCGACCCAGGGAGATCGAACTTCTTAGTTTGATAGACCGTCGGTTTAGCAGGCATCTGCCAATTCAGCCAGATTACAACGGGAGGCAGGTAGATGCGATTAATGAAGAAAAAGTGAAGGTAAGCTGGAAAGAGAACGATGGGGAGGATGCGGTTTACCTTATTTCAAAATAGATAAAAAATGAGCAGCGAATTAAGTGTGAATCACTTACTGGGAATCAAATATCTGAAACGGGAAGATATTGATCTAATCTTCAAAACAGCCGATCATTTTAAAGAAGTAATTAACCGCCCTATTAAAAAAGTTCCTTCTTTAAGGGATATAACAATCGCTAACTTATTCTTTGAGAACAGCACCCGAACAAGGCTTTCCTTTGAACTTGCCGAAAAACGTCTTAGTGCCGATGTTATTAATTTTTCTGCTGCTTCCTCATCGGTAAAAAAAGGAGAGACCCTTATAGATACGGTCAACAATATCCTCTCTATGAAGGTGGACATGGTAGTGATGCGCCACCCGAATCCCGGAGCCGGTATATTTCTTTCCAAACACGTAAAGGCAAGTATCATCAATGCCGGAGATGGGGCCCATGAACATCCCACCCAGGCTCTTCTGGATTCATATTCCATTCGCGAGAAGCTTGGAGAGGTAAAAGGAAAAAAAGTGGTTATAGTAGGTGATATTCTGCACAGCAGGGTAGCGCTCTCCAATATTTTCGCACTTAAGCTTCAGGGAGCAGAGGTAAAGGTATGCGGGCCCAAAACCTTGCTGCCAAAATATATTGAGTCACTAGGAGTACAGGTGGAGACCAGTTTAAAGAAGGCTTTGGAATGGTGTGATGTGGCTAACATGCTTAGGGTTCAGAATGAAAGAATGGACATAAGTTATTTTCCAAGTACCCGTGAATACATCAAACAATTCGGTCTAAATAAGAAACTGCTGGAAAGTCTTAACAAGGAGATCGTCATCATGCACCCTGGACCCATTAACAGGGGAGTGGAGATCACAAGCGATGTGGCCGATTCTGAGCACGCAATAATTCTCGACCAGGTCCAGAATGGGGTTGCCATACGAATGGCTGCGATCTATCTACTGGCTTCGAAGATCAAACAATAAAGACTTTCTTTAGATAGAAATCGGTTTTTGTTAACTTTAAGCAGAAATAGATACTTACTATGAAAACTGACAGAAAAGAGAATTATCTTCTTATCAAATATGATGCAGACTCGTTAACCGAATTTTCGTCTGAGCTCACGAAACATCATGAGGATATAAAGAATGAGAATGTGGTAGTTAACCTTTTAGACCATAAGGAGATTGGTGCCGACAGTCTTTTAGCCTTCCTGGAAATATCGAATTTTCACAGAAATCAGAACAAAAGTTTTGTGATTGTAAATGATGCGATAGGGATTGATGAACTGCCCGATGAACTTGTAGTAGTACCAACGCTGCAGGAGGCTGAAGATATGATACAGATGGATGAAATCCAGAGAGATCTTGGATTCTAGTAAGGCATAGAAATTCCTCGTTAACAGAAAATATCGTTTTAATGAAAATAACCATCCTGGGTTGTTATGCTGCCACTCCGCGTAGTTTTACTAATCCTACTTCACAGGTACTGGATATGAAAAATCACCTTTTCCTCATTGATTGCGGGGAAGGTACTCAGGTTCAGCTTCGAAAGAACAGGATCAAATTTTCCAGGATAAAGCATATTTTCATTTCCCATTTACACGGAGATCATTTTTACGGCCTTGTGGGGCTTGTCTCCACCTTTCGTCTTCTAAACCGGGAAAATGAGCTTCATATCTATGGTCCCAAGGGGATAAAGGAAATTATTACCCTTCAGCTGAAACTTGCCAACTCATGGACCAATTACCCGCTTATTTTTCATGAACTTACTTCCAGGGAGCCTCAGCTTTTATATGAGGATACGAAAGTTAGCGTAACTACCATCCCTTTGAAACATCGGGTTTATACAAATGGTTTTTTATTCAGGGAAAAGGAGGGGGATAGAAAGCTTCTTATCAATGAGGCTTTAAAATACAATATTGATGTCACGCTTTACCGAAGCCTAAAGAAGGGAAAGGATGTGGTTTCAGAAGACGGTAAGCTCATTGCCAATAAATTAGTGACTGCAGATCCGCCTCCCCCAAAATCGTATGCTTTCTGCAGCGATACTGTTTATGATGAAGAAATAGTTCCTATTATTAAAAATGTGACAGCTCTTTACCATGAGTCTACTTTCCTTGAAGGAGAAGTGGATCTTGCATTTCCTACCAAACACTCCACTGCCAGGCAGGCAGCTACCATAGCCAAACTAGCCAGGGTTAAAAAACTCATCCTTGGTCATTACTCCACCAGGTATGAAGATATAGAGCTATTCAGAAGCGAAGCCGAGAACATATTTCCTGAGATCATTTTAGCCGATGATGGTAAGGAAATAATCGTTGAATAGCACATTCTCCCGTTACCAGATTTAAGCCTTTAATCGACTGAAAATGAGTCAGTCGACTGTAATTTCCTACAGATAATGTTAAAAAATACCGAAAATTAGTTTTTTATTAAGGTTTTCATGTAGTTAGTCGATAAAATATGTACATTTATCCCCTCTGAATCTAACATGTGAATCGATGAATAAAATTACATTAACAGGATTTATGTTAATTTTTTGTATGATGTTTCTTACATCATGTTCAAAAGATAATATTGAAGATGATGTTACACCTTACAATCAGGTTGTAACAAATAAAGCCGAATATACATATAGCCCTATTGAAGTAGAGATTCTTGAAGATCTTAATATCTATAGAAAAGCTTTAGGCTTATCTGAATTAAAACCTCTTGCTGAACTTTCTATTGAATCTGAAGATCACAATGAATATATGATCCAGAAAGGTACTGTTAGCCATGAGAATTTCTCTCAAAGAGCTTCTTACTTGATGAATCAAGTAGGAGCGAAGACAGTTAGTGAAAATGTGGCTTTTGGCTACAGGACTGCAGACGCTGTGATTAATGCCTGGTTAAAGAGTAAGGGCCATAAGGATAATATCGAGGCCGATCATACCCACTTCGGAATCTCTGTTAGACAGGATGCCGATGGTAAAAATTATTTCACGAACATATTTATAAAGAAATAAACCGCAAGTTTTGTTTTCCCCCCAAATCTAAAAAAGGGTTCAGGCTAGAGGCTGAACCTTTTTTTTGTGACTTAAATCAGGCTGTCCAATAAGCCTATAAAACCTCACCCTGTTCCGATAATTATCGGAATTGTTTAAGGATATTAACTAATTGAAAATCAATATCAATTAAAAGCTGAAACAAGTTCAGCTTGACCAAATAAGAACTATTTAGACAGTCTTTTTTTTTGACTTAAATAAAGAACCCCGTAATATTACCGGGTTCTTTATTTGAATCCTATTGATCCCTGTTAAGTATTGGGGGTAATTCCTCGATATACATGCGTTGAAAATCTGGTTGGTTCATCCCGCTTTCTCCTATTTTCTTATACTTTCTGGCGGTCTTGAGTGCAGCCTCATCCAATTTTACCTGAGCGCGTCCAAGGATATGGTTTAGTGCAATTTGCAATAAAGGTTCATCTGGGTCTCCTAAGGTTCCTAAGTTGCCAAGATTTTCAGAATATTGTATATCTGGAGCCAGACCGTTAGTATAATCTGATTTTCCCTGTGCATTTATCGATTTGAAGACCAGCGGTTGAAGGGCATAGGTATGATCTTCATTTACATTCTTCTTAGAAAAATCAGGGCTATCATAAAGTGTTACCGAAGCCTGGAACTTTCCGGTAGTGGTTTGTCCAACCTGTACCACGTCTATATATGGAGCTAATCCATTAATCACAAGTTCGCTCGCCGATGCAGTGGCATTCGTGGTAAGTATATATACTTTATTAAGATTAAGATGATTGATTGCCTCACCTGTTCTTATTTTGGAATCGAACCGGTTTATAAGTCTTTCAGGATCTGTTGATTCAAAATGTTCCTGATATTTCTTATTCCATTGCTCTTTCATAAAAATCTCACCTTCATACTGGCCTGTGATCATACTGGCTAGATCTACAGCCGATTCTACAGAACCACCACCATTGTATCTCAGGTCGAGGATAAGCTCAGATATTCCTTCAGCTTTAAAATTTCCATAAGCGACATTGAGTTCATCATCAAAATCCCCAATAAAACTGTTATACATAAGGTATCCGATCTTCCGATTCTCAATATTGAAAGTTTTGGCAATATATATTGGATTGGAAGTATAGGGATCATCTGTTAACGTAACAGTTTGACCAGTCATTTGGAGGTTTCCATCTACTATCCTGCCTATGTTGATCGTAAATGAATCAGCTTCCAGTAATCTCTGATAATTATTCATAGTCAGTTTTTGACCGTTAACCTCTGTAAATACTGTCCCTCTTGTAAGGCCCGCTTCTTCTGCCGAAGTGCCAGGCAGTATATACTGAAGAAATCCAAAAACATTGTTCGTACCACTAATACGACCCAGGCCGAACTTCATTCCGGTGCTACCGCTTACTCCCTGGAACCTGTTTTCCAGGCTCTCGTAATCATCTGTAATAAAACTAAACCTGTCTTCACTATAAGTTAGTGTAGTGAAGAGTTCTTCAGGCGAATTGAAATTCTCCAGGTAGCTGTACTTTTGATCTGAAGAGGCAAAATAGTCATCGGCAAGTTCAGGTACCTCTGCTTTATATAAATAGATCTCATTCATTCCTTTATATATGAAATCTTCAATTTCCAACTCTTCATTATTTGCTGACTGGGTTGGTTTTTCGGTAGATTCAGAAACATTATTATTAAAATTTGTTTCTTCTTTTTCACAAGATGAGAAAAGCATACCAAGTACTCCCAGTATCATTATAATCTTCTTCATTTCAATATTTGAGATTTGGGGATTAATATCTTTTTAAACTATTGGTATTTAATTACTAATAACTTTTGTTTATAATTCATCAATTATGCCAAAAATTGGATTCTATTTCTGAAATGTTAAAATGGAAACGAGATTAACATAATGGATTTATAAAATATTGATAGATACTTACATTATCCTCACAATTAAGAACTATTAAGATTTTCGCCTCTGGTTTTATTATTTTTTAAATAAAAGATCCCTCCAAAATAGGAGGGATCTCTTTATTATTGAAACAATTTTTAATCGAAAAAGGTTCAGGCTAGAGGCTGAACCTTTTTCTTTTAATCGATGTGTTGGGGTCGATTTAATTTTAAAGAGTAATCTTCTTATAACCCGGTTACCGATTACCTTTACTAAAATGTTGGGGGATATTAATTTTAAAGAAAGAGGTCCTTTGAAAACTCTTTGTGGATCTGGTAAACCAGAATCATTTTCGGGGGGACAAAAATTGTTCAGTAAACCTCTTTCCATCAGGTTAGTTAGATCTTTATTTCATTTTCACTACTTTGAACATAGATCTTCTATTGAGTTGGTGTTCTTTCTCGGTACAACGATCACAGTCTATTGCAGGTTTTGTTTCTCCATAACCTTTATATTCCACGATACGTTCCGGTGCGAT
>JAWWBH010000190.1:0-5583 GCA_033721075.1 Christiangramia sp. | reverse complement strand
TCACCTGGTCCAAAAATGCAGACGGGAGTGTAACCCAGCTATGGGAAGTATACGATCTTCAGGGAAACCTATTAAACGAAGCTTTTAAAGGCATCTACAGAATAAAGGATTAAACTACTGAAATATGCTTTCTGCTCCTTCCCTCAGCCTGTTAAGACTGCCCGAAGTATCTTTTTTGAAACCGGAAATTCCATTTTTTAGCCATTGGTAAAATACATCGGCGTTGGGTTCGTAAGCCGAAGGAGCAATAAGCTTTTCCTCATTATGGTTTAAAAGTACGTAGTATGGCTGGGCATTGGCCTTATACCTGCTTATCTGAAAATCACTCCATTTATTACCAATAGTCTCGATTTCCTTTCCTGTTGTTTCAGAAACATATTGTTCAGATTCCGCCAACTTTCTTTGATCATCCACATATAAGGAAACCAGAACCACATCGTTTCTCAGCGTTTCCAGAACCTGAGGTTCACTCCACACCCGTTCTTCCATTTTCCTGCAATTTACACAGGCATGTCCGGTAAAATCAAGCAAAACAGGCAGATCCTTTTCTTTTGCATAAGCCAGTCCTTTTTCATAATCATGAAAGGACATAATATCATGAGGTCCATAATAAGCTCCATCTGGAAGTTCATTAGAAACCAAAGTTGAAACATTTCCTTTGGAACTACCAACCCCATATGGAGATTCACTATACTGAAGCGGCGGTGGAAACCCGCTGATGATCTTTAGTGGTGCACCCCAAAGTCCAGGAATAAGATAAATTGTAAAAATTAGAACAATGATCCCAGATATAAGCCTGCCCACAGAAATATGATCTTCTTTGGAGTCATGGGGTAACCGGATCTTTCCGAATAAATAGAAAGCCAGCACTCCAAAGATCACGATCCAGATGGCAAGAAACATCTCTCTTTCCAGAAGGTGGAGTTGCAATACAAGATCTGCGTTAGACAGGAATTTAAAGGCAAGTGCAAGTTCAAGAAAACCCAGGGTAACTTTGACTGTATTAAGCCAGCCTCCTGAACGTGGTAATGTATTTAGCCAGCCCGGGAATGCCGCGAACAGGCCGAACGGTAATGCGATGGCAAGGGAGAATCCCAGCATTCCTATTATAGGAGCAGTCCCTCCTTTTGAAGCGGCTTCTACAAGCAAAGTTCCCACAATAGGTCCTGTACAGGAAAAAGAAACTATTGCAAGGGCAAGGGCCATAAAGAAAATCCCTATCAAACCTCCTTTATCTGCTTTCGAGTCGATTTTCGTTCCCCAACTACTTGGCAGGACAATTTCAAAGGCTCCCATAAATGAAATAGCGAATACTACAAGCAGCACAAAGAAGGCAAGGTTGAACCACACATTTGTGGATAATGCATTCAGGGAATCGGCTCCAAAAATAAGAGTGACCAGGGACCCCAGAAGCACATAAATAATCACTATGGAAACCCCATAAAAAATGGCATTTCGTATACCGGCAATCCTGGATTTACTTTGTTTGGTAAAGAAGCTCACTGTCATGGGGATCATTGGAAAAACACAGGGCGTGAGCAATGCTGCAAAACCTGACAGGAATGCGACTATAAAAATTCCCCAGAAAGATCGTTTTTCTTCAGGGTTATTGACCTCCACTTCTTTTGAAGTATCTGCCGTAATACTAGCATCCAATTGCGAACTGGTTGCTCCTTCATTTATAACAAATTCAAATTTCTCTTCCTCAAAGATACAGGCCTTGTCATCACAAACCTGGTATGCTACTTTAGCATTGATACTACTCAAAGTAGAATCAATTACCTTAATATTCTGGGTAAAAGTGGCCTGATATGCAAAATAGGAAAGCTCCATCTCGAAGACCTGGTCATATTCGGTAACCGATTCACTTTCTTCGGTATCACCTATCAGCTCATATTTCTCTCCTTGATTTTCAAAACTGAAAACCGTTGGAAGTGCCCCTCCTTCTGGAAGTTCCTGGGAATACAGATGCCATTTATCTTCGATATAGGCATTAAAGATGAGCTGGTATTCCCCGTCAGATATTTTTTTTACTTCGGTATCCCATTCCACCGGATCATATATTTGAGCTTGGGTGAAATATCCGGTAAGAAGTGTAAAAAGGATAAGACCTTTCTTGATTAGGCTGTATAACATTGTTCTCTAATACCTGATTAGTAAGATTAAAATTTTAAGAACAGCTACTAAAATTAACGAATAAAAACGATAATTATTTGTTCGAAAGCAAAAGTACCGATTCTAAAAGAGAATAGAAACCGTTTTTATTTTAGTAACAATTAATATTCTGAGGATATTAATACTAGTTCATGGAACAACAGTAAGCTGAAATTTAATTAACTTTCGTTGCCTAACATTTTTTCAATGAAATATTTTCGCCATTTTATCCTGTTGTTATTAATAATACCATTCAATGCCATATCACAGGAAAAATCCTGGATGCTTGGACCATTTGAAAGATTTACCAATAACCAGCCAATTATCCAAAAGGATACAATATCAGAATTTAAGGATCCTATGAGCGGTGAACCTGTGAAATGGGAATCCATGGCTACTTTTAATCCCGCGGCCATTGTGAGAAATGACACGATTTATGTCCTTTACAGGGCCGAAGAAAAATTAGGTAAAAAGGAAATAGGCGGCCATACTTCCCGACTCGGACTTGCCTATTCAACAGATGGCATTCACTACCAGAAAATGAAAGAACCGGTGTTCTATCCTGATGAGGATGGCCAGAAAGAATTTGAATGGCCGGGTGGCACGGAAGACCCCAGGATAGTGGAAACCAAAGATGGGCTATATGTTCTTACCTACACTCAGTGGAACAGGGATGTTCCCCGGCTCGCCATAGCCACTTCCCGTGACCTTAAAAACTGGAAAAAATACGGACCGGCTTTTTTAAATCATAAGAACGGAAAATATATGGATCGGGAAACCAAATCTGGAGCCATAGTAACCAGGCTAGAAAATGGCCGGTTAACTGCTGCAAAGATCGATGGTAAATACTGGATGTATTTTGGCGTACCTCATATTTATCTGGCGAGTTCTGACGATCTTATTCACTGGACCCCTGTTGAGGATTACACGGGGCAACTTGCCCCCGTTCTGAATCCAAGGCCCGGGTATTTCGATTCGTGGCTTGTAGAAGCGGGACCACCTCCGCTGCTTACAAAAGATGGCATCCTCGTACTTTACAATGCCGGAAATTCAAAGAATATCGGTAACAAGAAACTTGGCAACAGAATATATACCGGAGGCCAGGCTTTATTTGAGGCTAAAGAACCATGGAAAATTATTGACCGGTCCCGGGATCCATTCATAAAGCCAGAGCTGGATTTTGAGAAATCGGGCCAATACAAAGATGGTACAACATTTATAGAAGGTCTTATTAAATTTAAGGGCCAATGGTATTTATATTATGGCACCGCAGATAGTATGGTTGGTGTGGTTAGGAGTGAAACTAATATTAGCGAATAATTTCATCTAATTGCAACAGCTTGCCAACATAATAATGCCACTTTCCCTTGCCATTATCATGTTTGGTATTGGGCTGGAACTCAAATTCAGGGATTTTAAAAGGGTTTTTTATTATCCAAAACCCATTTTTACCGGGCTCTCCAGCCAAATGATTCTCCTGCCTTTGATCGCATTTGCACTGGTATATTTCTGGCCTATGAAGCCAGTTTATAAAATTGGCATAATGCTACTGGCAGCATGCCCGGGAGGTACGGCATCAAACCTGGTCACCAAAATACTAAATGGAAGAGTGGCACTTTCTGTATCCCTTACGGCATTCAACAGCTTTTTTATCCTTTTCACGATCCCTTTAATCATTGAACTGAGCTATGGTATATTTGGTACAGAAAGCCGAAGCGTCGACCTCAGCTTCTGGCATACCATGAAGGAAGTTTTGTTAAGCGTGGTTCTGCCTGTGCTTGGTGGAATTATTATTGGCAACTTCCTTAGTGAAAAACAAAGGTACTTTATCCACAAACCCCTGAAGTATGTATTACCCTCTCTCCTGCTGGTCGCGGTTATAACGGTAATATTCATAGACGAGTCTGGCAGAGACATACAGTATCTGGATTATATCCCTCTTTTTATTCCGCTTATCCTGCTTAATATCCTAACCATGCTTGCGGGATTTCTTACTTCAAAGAAATTGAAACTTAAACATGATTCGTGCTTTACTATCGCCATAGAGATGGGATTGCAAAACAGTGTTCTTGCGCTTTATATAGCCAACCAGTTGCTGGAGGATAAGGATCTTAGCCTGATTGCCATATTATATGGAAGCTTTTCCCTTATCAGTACTTTCGGCATTGCATATTTACTGAAACGATATCTCAAATAGATTGAGAAGAAGAACAAAAAAAGATTAAATTTCAGCATCTTTTTTACCCTATTTTTAGTCCTGTTTAAATGCTTTTTAAACAGGAGTTCAATTTAACCTGGCTATGGAATTAAACAAGTATAAAGATATTTCAGAACAGTGGCTTGAATATAAGGACGCTTTAAATTATTATATACTTAAGATCGTAAAAAACCCCGAAACGGCCAATAGCCTGTCTCATGAAGTACTAATGAAAGTATATTCCTCCTGTTGTTCAGGGAGGGAAATTCGGAATATAAGATCCTGGCTCTTCCAGATAGCCTATAATACCTGTATGGATCATTTTAAAAAAGAAAATAAGAATACTGATCTACAAACGGAGATCACAGCATCTGATGAAGAACCGGTGTATCAGGAGGCAGGTGAATTCGTTGAACCTTTATTAGGCCTGCTGCCTTCAAAATATTCGGAACCATTGAAGCTCGCGGATATTAGAGGTTTTAAACAGCAGGAGGTTGCAGAAAAACTTGATCTTAGCCTCACCGCCACAAAGAGCAGGATACAAAGAGGAAGGCAAATGTTGAAAGAAAAGATCATGGAATGCGTGCATATAGAAGTTGACGGCCAGGGTAATCTTATGGCTTTTAATATTAAAGGTACCTGCCAGCCTTTACAGGATCATTTAAAAAAATGTAAATAGTTCTGCGTCTTTTTGAAGATATAAAAGTCCTGACAGTAATAGACAATAATTAAATCATACTGTTATGAACACTTCAAAAAACAATGAGCAAAAATGTTGCAAAGAAATCAATCAAAATAATAAGGTCAGGGCCAAAAGAATTGCCCGGTTCCTGATCCCTAAAGCGAATGAAAACTGGCTTTTGTATAAATAGAATTAAAAAGAGACTTTCTAAAAGTCCTAATTTCGTCATGCTGAACTAGTTTCAACTTCTAACCGATAGTGATTTTCAATTAGTTAGGAACCTGAAATAATTCTGATAATTATAAGAACAGGATGACGTTTTTTAGACTTTTTAGAGAGTCTCTTCCTATTATTCTTACCTCTAATTTAGACTGAACAACTGCCATCGCACACTGATACGGTCTCATCCTTTTTCCAGTTCTCCATTGCCTCCGGAGATTTTTTCGCATTTCGGCCTTCGCCATAAACGGTAGCCTCGCCGTATGTATAGAAAGCTTCCCAGTCTACCCCCTGAGGATCTGTGATCCAGGATTTTTCACTTTTTGAATAG
>JAWWBH010000189.1:0-5664 GCA_033721075.1 Christiangramia sp. | reverse complement strand
GAAGTCCCATCTCACGGCCATCATCGGGTGAATAGATACGATCTATCCCGTAATCCATCAATTCTGTGATCTCCTCAGGCAGGATAACTCCGCCACCGCCTCCAAAGATCTTGATATGGTTCGCTCCTTTTTCATTCAGCAGATCATACATATATTTAAAATATTCTATATGTCCGCCCTGGTAGGAAGTCATGGCTATGGCATGTGCATCTTCCTGGATGGCACAATTCACAACCTCCTCCACACTACGGTCGTGACCTAAATGTATCACTTCAACACCGGTAGCCTGAATGATACGTCTCATAATATTGATAGCTGCATCATGCCCGTCAAAAAGAGAGGCTGCGGTTACAATTCTTATTTTATTTTTAGGTTTATAGGGATTTTGTTGTTCCATTTCTAATTACTGGAGTTTTTTGGAGGTGCAATTTACGAAAATTGTAAAATTTAAAGCTCTTATTTAGTAATAGTATAATAATCATTGCTGGTAGATCAAAATACTTTTAAATGCTTAATTTTATTCAGCAAAACTATCGTTGCATGTCCAAATTCACTTTGCTGATCCATTGCCCGGATACTTCCGGAATCATCGCTGCTGTCACTTCCTTTTTTTATAAGCATAAAGGTAATATAATCTATATCGATCAATATGTAGATGTGGAAAATAAGATCTTTTTTATGCGACTGGAATGTGAGTTTGCTCATCGCATTCAAAGTAATGGGTTAAGAAGTGAATTTGAAGAAGGCATAGGTAAGCCTTATAAAATGTCCTGGCATATATATACGGCCAGCATGAAACTGAATATGGCCCTCTTCGTTTCAAAATATGATCACTGTCTCTATGATATACTTGGAAGGTACAGGTCTGGAGAACTTGATGTTCATATTCCTTTTATTATTAGCAATCATAGAGATCTGGAACATATCGCGCGGAGTTTTGACATTCCTTTTCACTACATTCCTGTTATTAAAGGTAAGAAGGAAGAGGCTGAAAAGAAGCAACTGGAACTCCTGCAAAAAGAGAAGGTTGACCTTATTGTTCTGGCCAGATATATGCAAATCATCTCTCCTAAAATGATCAAGGCATACCCGAATAGGATCATTAATATACATCACTCGTTCCTTCCCGCCTTTGCGGGAGCCAAACCCTATCACTTTGCTTATAAACGCGGGGTCAAGATAATAGGAGCCACCTGCCATTATGTAACAGAGGAACTGGATGAAGGTCCCATTATAGAACAGGATATCACCCGCATCTCACATAGCCACTCCGTAAAAGACCTGATCCTGAAAGGAAGGGACCTGGAGAAAATAGTTCTGGCCCGGGGAATCAAACTTCATATTGAAAGGAAAACCCTGGTTTATAACAATAAGACCATCGTTTTTACCTAAAATACTTTTGTACGAAATACTGTCTTAAAAAAAGCCTCTTGTGTAAGAGGCTTAAAGCATTTAGGGCGTAGATTAAGAAATGGTAAATGTTCTATTTTAATTTCTTTAAAGCTGATTTTATCTTAGCAAGGATAAAAATATACAAACTTAACTTATAGTCAAAATCGATTGTTTTAATAATATTATAACTTTTAGCAATCAGTTTTCGGGTTTCCTATATCTATATTTGGAAAAAATACATTGTTATGAAAAAGTTTATTGCCCTTTTCAGTATTTTCCTATTTACTTCATGTGCCGAGCTGCAAACCATTGCCTCACAATTTCCACAGGGAGTGACCGATGCTGAGATCAACTCCGGCTTAAAACAGGCCTTACAGTTCGGGATAGATAAGGAAGTTACAAAACTAGCAAGGGAAGATGGTTTTTTCAGCAATGAACTTGTAAGGATAGGACTCCCGCCCGAATTGCAGAAAGTCGATAGAACATTGAGAGATGTTGGTCTTGATGCTCTTGCAGATGAAGGCCTAAAGGTCCTTAACCGTGCAGCAGAAGATGCAGTGAGCGAGGCCATCCCGGTATTCGCCGACGCGGTAACCGGAATAACTTTCGCTGATGCACGAAATATTCTTATGGGAGGAGAGGATGCAGCAACTGTATATCTTTCCAATAGAACCGAACAGGAATTATACGACCGATTCAATCCAATTATCAGTAACTCACTGGATAAAGTTGGGGCCACCCAGGTTTGGAAGAATATCATTGAAAAATATAACGCCTTACCTGTCACTTCTAATGTAAATCCAGACCTGCCAGATTATGTAACCAACGAAGCTTTGGATGGCGTATTTTTAATGATCGCAAAAGAGGAAAAGGATATACGAAGCAGCATTTCAGCGAGAACTACAGATCTGCTTCGAAGAGTCTTTGCCGTTCAGGATAGATAGGATTTTTCTCACTTTTTCTAAAATTTTAACACTTTTCGAGCTTAATTCCTATCATTTTACAATAAGCTTAACTGAGCATTATCATTATGTAAGCTACTGCCTGCTTAGCTTTGTACCAATGTTGAATGAAAAATGAAGAAAGCCCTACAAGATTATGTTTAGAATTTTTGACAACAAGACCAGAGAAGAACGCCTGTGTGCAAAATATTCCAGGTTAATGGAACGTTCCTACAAAATAGCCCTGAACGATAAGGAAAAAAGCGATCAGCTTAATTCGAGGGCAAAAAAGATCATGGACGAACTTCACCGAATGGATTGTCACCTGGTTGACTCCAAATGAAATCCTTTAAAATATTCCATTGCTTCAATTAGCCGGCTTCCATACCAGCTGAAGTACTCACCATCAACAATTTGAACTTTCTTAGCATAAGGCAAAAACTTTTCCTTATGCTCTTCCTTAAAGGGAAACGGTTCCGAGGAAAGCATACATATATCTATTTCCATTTTCCGGAGTTCTTCAAAACTGGTTTCCGGATACCGGTCCTGAAGAATTACGTTTTCAAAATTATTGAGTTGGAGCATGGAATTAATGAAGGTTCCTTTTCCTGCTACCATTAAAGGCTCGTTCCAGATGAAATATGCAACTTTTCTTTTTGGGGAGCTGCAGGCAAGTTCTTCCAGTGATTTCGCTTTTTTCTGAATTGAATTAGCTAGAGTTGTTGCTAAAGCCTCACAGTTAAAGATCTTACCATACTGGGAAATAAGGTCATATGAATCATTGAGATTTGCAACATCTGAAATATGAACCGGAGCGATCTTCTCAAGTTCTTCAACCATCTCCTTTGTATTCTCTTCTTTATTGCAAAGAATTATATCTGGCTCAAGTTCTTTTAGCTTTCTGAAATTTACTTTTTTGGTCCCTCCTACTTTTGCCTTAATTTGTTTTAAAAATGCCGGATGAACACAAAACCTAGTTATTCCCACTATGCATTTTTCCAGTCCAAGATCCACGAGAAGCTCTGTTTGACTGGGAACCAGTGAAACGATCCTTTTAGGTGTATCTTCAATCCTGATAGTACGCCTTAACTGATCGTTAATTTCCATATAGTCTATAATTTTTCCAGTTCCTGAGCCATCCGGACCTGCAGTGCTTCAGCTTTAGCTCCTGCTATTTCAGCAAAGTTAGAAGAATCTGAAGCATAGATTATTTTTCGGGAAGAGTTCACGAGCAATCCAACATCTTTGGTCATTCCATATTTACAAACCTCTTCAAGACTTCCTCCCTGGGCTCCTACTCCCGGAACCAGTAAGAAGTTTTCAGGAATAATTTTCCTTATATCAGCAAGATATTCGGCCTTGGTAGCTCCAACCACATACATAAGGTTCTCTGAATTTTTCCAGCCTTTAGAAGTCCTGATCACTTTTTTATAAAGATCTTCATTATCTGTCTTTAAAGTTTGAAAATCATATGCGCCTTCGTTGGAAGTTAGCGCAAGCAAAATTGTATGTTTATTGGTGAATTCAAGAAATGGTTCAACCGAATCCTTACCCATATAAGGGGCTACGGTTACCGAATCGAAACCAAGATCCTCGAAAAAAGCTTTCGCATACATACGTGAGGTATTGCCGATATCTCCGCGTTTAGCATCGGCAATGGTATAAATTTCGGGATATTCAGAATGCAGATAATCTATTGTCTTTTTTAAGGCTTTCCAGCCATCAACCCCTATGGCTTCATAGAAAGCGATATTCGGTTTGTAGGCAACGCAGTATTTATGGGTGGCATCGATAATGGCCTTATTAAAGCTGAACACCGGATCCTCTTCAGAAAGTAAGTAGGTAGGGATCCTTTCAAGATCTGTATCCAAACCTACACATAAAAAAGATTTTTTCTTAAAAATTTGCTGGGTCAGCTCCTGTGAAGTCATGTATCAGTGTTCAGTGTTCAGAAATTAATAATCGAAATATAAAATTATAAGGTTTTCTTTCAAAAGTTCAAAATCCAAAATTCTACTTTTAGCTTAGAACTTGAAGCTTCCCATTTAAATAATATCAGAGTTTTCTTTAAGTTTTTCAGTGTTTTCTGCCAGTCGTAATTCATCGATAATCTTCTGGATATCTCCGTTCACGATATTTGAAAGGTCGTATAAAGTAAGGTTGATACGATGATCTGTCACCCTTCCCTGGGGGTAGTTATAGGTCCTGATCTTCGCACTACGGTCTCCACTGGAAACCATGGAATTTCGCTTTGCAGCATCGGCCTCCTGTTTCTTGGCGAGCTCCATTTCATAAAGCCTGGAACGAAGTACGCGGAAAGCTTTTTCCTTGTTCTTATGTTGTGATTTCTGATCCTGACACTGCGCCACCAATCCTGTTGGTTCGTGGGTAAGTCTTACGGCTGAATAAGTGGTGTTCACAGACTGACCACCGGGACCTGAGGAACAGAAATAATCGATCCTTACATCCTTTGGGTCTATCTCCACCTCAAACTCTTCGGCCTCAGGCAGAACCATTACGGTCGCTGCTGAAGTATGCACACGTCCCTGGGTCTCGGTTTGTGGCACCCGTTGTACACGGTGTACACCCGCTTCAAATTTCATTGTGCCATATACTTCTTCTCCGCTCACCTCAAAGATTATCTCTTTAAAACCGCCACTGGTACCTTCACTAAAATCTACTATATTATGTTTCCAGCCCTTACTTTCCACATATTTGGTATACATCCTGTAGAGGTCTCCGGCAAAAATACTTGCCTCATCCCCACCGGTACCGGCACGGATCTCCATTACCACGTTCTTGGCATCCTCGGGATCTTTAGGAATTAGCATCATCCTGATCTTTTCCTCCAGTTCGGGAAGCTGTTCTTTCGCTTCTTCAAGCTGAAGCTTGGCCATTTCGGTCATTTCAGGATCGCTTCCATCTGATATTATCTCTTCCGCTTCCTGTATATTCTCGGTAAGGCGCATATACTTTTCGCGCTCTTCCATCAAAGCCTTAAGGTCTTTATATTCTTTATTTAATTCAATATATCGTTTCTGATCTGATATCACATCCGGCTGAATAATCAAATCGTTCACCTCATCAAACCTCTGTTTTACGATATTAAGCTTCTCAATCATATAATCTTGCTGATTTTAGGAAGCAAATTTACGATAATTTGGATGAATTGTAAGAGAAAGCTTTAAAGCCTTTCCAATTCACTCACTGCCTCATGACTTCTGGACAGGGAAGAGAATTTCACAAGTCCGGCAATACCCATAATATAAAATACCCGATCTGGAAAATAGAATTCTGAGAATTCAAGATAATAGGCAATGAACGAGGTGAT
>JAWWBH010000188.1:0-5679 GCA_033721075.1 Christiangramia sp. | reverse complement strand
GGTATCGAGACCATGGGAGGAGTGAACACTAAACTTATCGAAGCCAACACAACAATTCCAACCAAGAAGTCACAGACATTCTCTACCGCGGCCGATAATCAGCCATCAGTTGAGATTCACGTGCTTCAGGGTGAACGTCCAATGGCGGCAGATAACAAGACGATTGGTAGATTCCACTTAGATGGAATTCCGCCAGCGCCAAGAGGAACACCTCAAATTGAAGTGACTTTCGATATTGATGCCAACGGTATCATTAAAGTTAGCGCTACAGATAAAGCTACAGGTAAGTCTCAGGATATTCGTATCGAAGCTTCTTCAGGATTGACAGAAGAGGAAATCGAGAAAATGAAGAAAGAGGCTGAAGCGAATGCTGAATCTGATAAAAAAGCGAAAGAAAAAGTTGATAAGCTTAACGAAGCTGATGCAATGATCTTCCAGACTGAAAAGCAGTTGAAAGAATTTGGTGATAAACTTTCTGATGAAAAGAAAAAGCCAATCGAAGATGCACTGGAAGAGCTTAAGAAAGCTTATGAAACTAAGGAAGTTGAAACCATTCAGCCAGCTTTAGACAAGATCAATGAAGCATGGAAAACTGCTTCAGAAGAGATGTATAAAGCGCAGGCAGAAGCTCAGGGTGGACAAGCCGGAGGACCACAACAAGGTGCGACCGGAGCTCAGGGTGACGCTGAAGGAGGAGACTCCAAGAGTGGAGACGATGTAGAAGATGTAGACTTCGAAGAAGTTAAATAATCTTCTAATCCATATAAATAGAAAACCCCGCAATTTGCGGGGTTTATTTATTGAAATAATAAACAAATTATTTTTTAGGACCTTTTTTCTTGCTGTGTTTAAGAACTTCTGCTTCCATGTAAAAGATGATCTCTTCAGCAATATTAGTGATAAGGTCCCCTACACGTTCAATCTTCTTGATTATCGAAAATAGAAGGAGATACTGTTCTATTAGTAAAGGATCCTTTTTTACTTCCTCTGAGATCACTCCAAATGCAGCAAGATTTATTTTGTTCAGAAGTTTATCCTTTTTAAAGACCTTTCTGGCTTTATTTGCATCCTCGTCCCTAAAGGCAATCTGTATATCGTCAAGCATAGACAGAGCCGCATCATACATCTCTTCAAACCTTAATTTTTCAAGTAATTTATGTTCTACTGGAGTATCAACTTCTACTATATATTTAGAGATTCCATAGGCATGATCACCAACTCTCTCAAGGTCAAAGTTGATCTTTCTTAAGGCTAAAACAAACCTAAGGTCTACTGCTACCGGATTGTGAAGGGCTATAAACCGCTCACAATCACGATCTATCCTAAGATCCAGGCTGTTCACCCTGTTCTCGGAATGAAGTACATCTTCAGCAAGATCATTATCATGATTTAAAAATGCCTCTCTGGATTTCTTTAATTGCTTTCTACAGAGATTGAACATTTCCATCCCATGCTGTTTAAGCAATTCTCTATGTTCGTCTAAATTTATCATAAGTTGTGTTTTATCCGAAACGACCGGTTATATAATTCTCGGTTTGTTCCTTTTCCGGATTGGTGAAGAGTTTATTGGTTTTGTCATATTCTATCAGGTCTCCCATATAGAAAAAGGCAGTACTGTCACTTATTCTACTTGCCTGTTGCATATTATGAGTAACAATCACAATAGTATACTTCTCTTTAAGCTGATAGATAAGATCCTCGATCTTCGCGGTGGAAATAGGGTCCAGGGCAGAGGTTGGTTCATCCATAAGGATGATAGAAGGTTCCACAGCCAGGGCACGGGCTATGCACAGTCTCTGTTGCTGACCTCCGGAAAGCGCAAGTGCCGATTTGTTAAGATCATTTTCTACTTCCTTCCATAATCCTACCTGCTTCAGCGATTCTTCAACACGTTCCTGAAGGAATTTCTTATCCTTTATTCCCTGGATCTTTAAACCGTAAGCTACATTTTCATATATGGATTTAGGAAAGGGGTTCGGTTTCTGAAAAACCATTCCCACCTGCTTTCGAAGAAGCTCAACATTTATATTCTTATCATAAATATTCTCTCCGTCTATATTGATCTCACCTTCCATTCTAAAGCTATCCACATAATCATTCATCCTGTTGAACAGTCTTAAAAATGTAGATTTACCACAACCAGAAGGACCTATAAAGGCAGTGATCTTATTTGGTTTAATATCCATGCTAACGCCTTTGATAGCAAGAAAATCTCCATACCACACCTTTACATCCTTTGCCTGTAGTTTATATTTACGCTTGAGGCTGCTATCAATAATGCTATCCTCCTTTTTCTTCTTTTTTATCATTTTATAACACTTGTGTTATTTGAATTTTTTCTGCCACTTGTTTCTAAAATAGACAGCTATACCATTCATTACAAAGGTAATTAACAATAATATTATAATCGCTGCCGCTGCATTTTCAACGAAACCGTGTTGTGGCCTGGTAATCCAGTTAAAGATCTGTATAGGTAATACTGAGAACTCGTCCATAGTTGATGAAGGAGCAAAGGGTACATAAGCTAGTGCGCCGATAACGATTAGCGGAGCGGTTTCTCCCACTGCCCTTGATAATGCCAGGATCACTCCTGTTAAGATCCCACCGAAAGAAGCTGGCAATAGTTGGTGATAAACGGTTTGCCATTTTGAAGCTCCCATAGCGAAGGAAGCATCCCTTACAGATTTTGGTACTGCTTTAATAGCCTCACGGGTTGAAACTATTACGATTGGCAGTATCAATAGTGCCAGGGTACAGCTACCTGCCAGGACACTCGATCCCATTTCCATGATCCTTACAAAAACTTCCAATCCTAACAATCCATAGATCACCGATGGAACCCCTGCCAGGTTTGAAATATTTACTTCAAGAATGGTTGAAAGCTTGTTCTTTCTACTATATTCTTCCAGATAGATAGCTGCGGCAATACCAACAGGAAGTGCAATTAGAGTAGTTAAGATCAATACCCAGATACTTCCCATTAATGCGGTATAGATACCCGATCTTTCAGCTTTTCTGGATGGGAGATTGACTATAAAATCCCAGTCTATTCTCATTATTCCATCGATCAGGATGTTCCCAATGAAAATGGCAAGTAATATAAGTCCTAATAAAGTACAGGCTATTCCCCAGTATTTAAAGGCCTGGTCTTTGATCCTGTTTTTTCTAATATTATTCATATTTCTCCTGGAATTTTTTACGTATCCTGTAACTTAAAGTGTTTAACAGGAAAGTAAAGATGAACAGGGTAATACCTGCAGCAAAGATGGTCTTGTATTCCAAGGACCCATGTTGAACATCTCCAAGACTAACCTGGACGATATATGCGGTTATGGTCTCTACCGGCACTGTTGGATCAAAAGTGAACCTTGGTTGCTGACCTGCCGCAATGGCCACGATCATGGTCTCTCCGATAGCCCTGGAAATGGCCAGAATTATAGATACCACAATTCCCGAAGAGGCTGCCGGAACCATTACCTTAAATGAGTTCTGCAATTTGGTAGATCCCATCCCATAGGCCGCTTCCCTTAAAGAATCAGGAACCGCGTGAAGCGCATCTTCACTTAGAGATGAGATATAAGGAATTATCATGATCCCCATCACAATACCAGCTGAAAGCGAGTTGAAACTTGAGATTCCCGGGAAAATTGATTGCAGGAATGGAGTTACTACCATTAATGCAAAAAAACCATACACCACTGTAGGTACAGCTGCCAAAAGTTCAAGCAGTGGTTTTATAGTTCTTCTGAAGCTTTTAGGCGCATATTCACTCAGGTAAATACTTATAGATAGACCTACCGGAACTGCAAAAGCGATCGCTATAAAGGAGGTAAGTAACGTACCCGATAATAGCGAAAGAATACCAAAGTGTTTTTCTGTAAATAAGGGTGTCCACTCGGTATCTGTGAAAAATTCCACTATAGACACCTCACTAAAGAAGTTTACGGCTTCAATAGACAGAACTAAAATGATACCAATGGTAACGGCAATAGTAATCAGGGAGCTTGCGAGCAAGATCCTCTCAATAACTAATTCTTTTAGTTTCCGCATTTAGTGTATAAATTGAAATAACATCAAACTCTCCTGAGCGGAGAGCCTGATGTTATCTTTTTTTAAATTTATTTAGTCTCTTCCTCGTCCTTCTTATTCTTCTTAACGAAGCTTTCGAATTTTGCCTTTTGCTCAGCATATTCTTCATCGGTAAGAGGGAAGTAACCAACATCTTTTGCAAGGGCTCCTGCCTCATCAAGATAGAAATTAACAAATTCCACAACAGTTGGATCCTGGATTGCTTTACTACTCACGTAGATGAACAAAGGTCTTGATAGTGGGGAATAAGTTCCATCGTTTACAGATTGAGCAGAAGGAACCACAGGTCCATTTCCACCGTCTACGGCTGCTAATTCCAGTTTATCGGAATTTGCCTCGTAATAAGCAAGACCAAAGAAACCTAAGCCGTACTTATCTCCTGCAACACCCTGAACCAAAACATTGTCGTCTTCACTGGCAGTAAAATCACCTCTACTTGCTCCACCTTCACCAACAATTGCTTCGGTAAAATAATCGAAGGTTCCTGATGCTACGCCTGGACCGAATAAATGTATCTCCTCGTTGGGCCATTCAGGATTGATCTGATTCCATTTCATGATCTCTCCCTGAGCGGCAGGCTCCCATATTTTTTTCAATTCTTCTACAGTGAAAGACTTAGCCCAGTCGTTTTCTGGATTTATTACCACTGCAAGCCCATCATATGCTACCTCAAGTTCAACGTAGTCTATGTTGTTCTCTTTAGCTAAAGCAGCTTCCTTATCTTTAATCTCTCTCGAAGCATCAGAGATATCAGTCTCCCCACGGGTGAATTTCTGAAATCCACCACCTGTTCCTGATACACCTATGGTAACATTAACCTTTGGTCTTTCTGCTCTGAACTCCTCGGCTACCGCCTCGGTGATAGGGTATACGGTACTTGATCCATCAACTGTAATTGTTCCGGATTCGTCTCCGTTCTGTCCTTTTTTGTTCCCGCAGGCAAACATTGTAAATGCCACTACTGCGATAAATAATACTTTTTTCATGGTTGTTTATTGTTTAGAAATGAATATCAACTTGTAATCTGTACATAAGATCATTATCCATATTATCTGAAAAATCATTCAGACTCACATCGGTTTGAACCTTTAGTTTATGACCTACAATATATTTGGATAGTCCAAGGGTATATTGATTATGAACCCCTTCGCCTGTGATGTTCTCATCAAGATCTATGGTAGTATATCTTCCTACTACCTCAAAGTTGTTCTTAAATAAGTAACCTGCCTGGAAATTAAATCCGTTTCCTACCTCTACAACGTCCCCGGTTGGAGTTCCATCGGCATTTACTGCAATTGGTGCATCTGCATTCCTGTCAGCATATTCAGTCAGTATATTGAATCCTTTATACTTGAACATAGCGTCCAGAAAGAAGGTGGTGATGTCGGTTTCATAGAAACCATTATCTGTTTCCATATAGGAACCGGAAACCGATTCGGTCTTTACCGCATCGGCATTATAGCTGTATGCAGCTCCAATGGCTAGTTTAGGAGTTTGTTCCCTGTCCAGGTCGGCTCCAGAGTAAGCGTCAAAATCTCCAAAAGGATAGATCTCTGCTCTTCCGGTAAAATGATGACCTCCAATATTACC
>JAWWBH010000187.1:0-5740 GCA_033721075.1 Christiangramia sp. | reverse complement strand
GTAGAATGGTATTCTCAATTGTCTCCCTCGCTTCAAGCTGGGAAAGATCATACTGTTCCTTCAGGCTTTTATAATTATAAAGCCTTCCAAGACCGTCAAATAGGGTATAATCAAGATTAATGGATGCATTATAACGCGTGTTCTCAATATCACGCTGATCTACTATCTCTCCACCTTCAGGCTCCGTTATACGGTCATTTAGATCGTAATTAGCACCAGCCACGCCACTAAGGCTTGGCAGATATCCTGAATTCCAGATGCTCTGATTATTTTCAGCAATTTCGACATCATTTCTGGCGAGTCTTATTCCAAAATTTTCCTCAAGAGCCTGCACAACGGCTTCATCTTTGGTCAATACAGGTTGCTGTGACCATGCAGGATAAGAACAAACGGTTATAAGAATAAGAATTAGACTATTTGATACTTTCATGTGATGCTGATTCTTTTTTCTCTTTAATAGCTCTTTCCATATCTTCTTTAGGTGGTTTTTCCCCGGTCTTTAACCAATGACCTCCTACTTTTATACTATTGCTTATGGAGATAAGTAGGGGAAGTAAAAGCAAGGTTAGAACAGTGGCAATTGTAATCCCATACGAAATTGAGATCGCCATTGGCTTAAGGAACTGTGCCTGCCTGCTCTTTTCCAGAAGGAGAGGAGCCAGTCCTGCAACGGTTGTAAGTGACGTGAGAAAGATCGCTCTGAATCTTGACCTGCCTGCTTCATAAAGGGCCTTTTTAAAATCCATTCCTTCCCTGAGAAAACCATTGTATTTTCCAATTAATACCAGCCCGTCATTCACCATAATTCCCACCAGGGCAATAATTCCTAATGCTGAAAGCACATTGATAGGGAAATCATGCAGCCAGTGACCCCAGGCGACACCAATAATGCTGAATGGGATCATGATCATTAACAGGAATGGCTGACTATAACTTCTAAAGGTAAAAGCGATGGTAGCATAAATCAGGAATAGGATGATAGGGATCACCTTAGCCGCTGAATCTGTAAGCTTTGAAGCTTCCCTGTTCTGTCCTTCATAGGACACCGTGATACTTGGATATTTTTCAAGTATAGGCGGAATCACATTCGTCCTGATATCCTCAAGGATCTCGGTAGAACTGCCATTGGGATCTTCCATATCTGCTGAAACACGTATCTCCCGCATTCCGTCAAGGTGGCTAATAGATTCGGTGCCTCTTACTATTTCATAATTTGCGACCTCATCAAATGGCACTCTTTCTCCTGAAGGAGTGACCAGTCTCATTTCGTCAAGATCGTTGATAGAAGACCTGTTCTCCCTGTTATATCTTACCCATACGCGAATCTCATCCTGCCCACGCTGGAATCGCTGTGCCTGTGCGCCAAAGAACCCGTTTCTCACCTGTCTCATCACCTCTCCAAGGTCCAGCCCCAATGCATAGGCATTATCCTTCAGCTTAACATTTATCTCCTTGATACCTTTCGGGTCATTATCGGTCACATCCTTCAGCAGGGAGTTATTTTCAAGGTTTTGTTTTAATTCTTCCTTGGCTGCTTCGAGTTCCTTCAGATTATTTCCCAATAAGGAGACCGATATTGGTGAACCACCAAAATTACCTCCTGAACCAAAGGTAAGGCTCTCAACTCCATAGACAGGCCCAACTTCATCCCTTATAGCGTTAGTGATCTCTGGTGAACCAAAATCTCTTTCTTCTCCCGGTAGGAGATTTACCTGTAAAGAAGCCTTATTATTTCCCGGGCCTACCCTTTTTATGATATTTTCAACTACCTGCTTATTACCTGTCTGTTTTTCGGTATAATCTTTATTTACTCTCCAGGCAGCAGCTTCCACCAGCGAAATTATAGAATCTGTTCTTTCCGGATTCACTCCCTCCGGCATCAAAAGATCTATACTCACCCTGTCACTGGCGATACTGGGGAAGAGTGTAATCCTTATCCAGTTCCCTCCAATGGCCCCAATGGTAAGAATAAGTACCACTGCCAGGATGGAGAATGCCATTATTTGTTGCGTAAGTACAAAACGCAGAGCCGGGCTGTAAATCCTGTCACGCATAAACGTCATTACCCTGTCCCCCAACGCATTTATTTTACGCATATTCTGGAAGAATTTAGCCAGTCCCTTTTTAGGCTGTCCATTATCTTCTCTCTTCTTTAATGCTTTTGAATGAGCAATATGTGCAGGGAGAATAATAAGTGCTTCAATAAGTGAGATCACCAGGGTCAGGATCACCACGGTAGAAACTTCTCCGAAAAATTCCCCTATCCGGCTGTCCAGAAAAAGGAAAGTTGAAAAGGCCAGAACAGTGGTGATAATTGCTGACAGGATTGGAGGCACTACTTCCATAGTACCATCTAACGCTGCTTTCACAGGGCTTTTTCCCATTTCGGAATGCTGATAGATATTTTCTGAGATCACAATCCCGTCATCTACCAGGATCCCGATCACGATGATCATTCCGAATAAGGAAAGTACATTAATGGTCACTCCAAGAGAACCGGCAAAAATGAACATCCCCAGAAAAGCGACTGGAAGTCCGAAGGCTACCCAAAATGCCAAACGCAGATTTAAAAATAGAGAAAGGAAAAATAACACCAGTAAGATTCCCATAAACCCGTTTTCTACCAGCAACTGGGTTCTTTGTCCCAGGGTGATGGATGCATCGCTCACTACATTCAGCTGAACATTACTGCTCTTCTGGTTGAATTCATCTATGTATTCATTAATCTTTTCAGCAGTAGAAAGAAGGTCTTCACTATTGGTGTTGCTTATGGAAACATTCACTGCGACATTTCCATTAAAATAAAGGGCATTGGGAGTTTCGGAAAACTGATCCCTCACCACGGCAATATCTCCTAACCGGACGATCTCGCCGGTAGCATTCGATTTAAGCACAATATCATTAAGCTCATCGGCATAATAAGCCCTGTTATTGGCTCGTATAAGATAGTCCTCGGCATCTGTCTTAATGGTTCCCCCTGTAGAAAGTATATTGGAGTTCCTAACAGCCTGTGCCACCTGTTCAAAAGTAAGATTATAGGCAAGCAGATCGTTCTGACTAATCGCGATCTCTATCTCTTCCTGGGGAAAGCCTGAAATCTCTATCTGGGAGACTCCGTCAAGCAGTCGCAGGTCATTCTCTATTTGCTGACTAATTTGCTTTAAGGTGGCCAGCGGAACATTCTCCCCACTCACCGCAAAGCTTATGGTTTCCCTTACAAATTCCTGTTTTGAAACCACCAGAGGCTCCATCCCTCCCGGAAATGTAGGTACGCGGTCTACAGCATTCTTCACCTCGGTAAGCATGGCATCGATATTCTCGCCTCTTTCTATCTCTACGGTGATGGAACCACCGCTTTCCCGGGCTACCGAAGTCACCCGGTCTATTCCTTCGAGTCCCTTCAGGTTATCCTCAATTTTAAGGATGATCCCTTCCTCTATTTCTTCAGGAGCTGAACCAGGGTAAGCAATGCTTATATTAATGATCCTTGATTCCTGTAAAGGGAAAAACGAGGATTTCATGTTCATTACCCCTATGACCCCGAAGATCACAAAAGCGATGATCACGACATTTACCGCAACCCCAAATTTTATAAAGTAATTGATCAGATTTCTCAAGACTGTTCCTTTTTAAGAAGATCCTTCTGACCTTCAACCTTCACCAGCATGCCTGAATAAGCTCCCGGCACAGTTGCCGAAAGTATTTTTGTTCCGTCCTCAAGACCCTTTATCACTACTGTATTGCTAGTGAAATATACAGGATCAACATCTACCAGGTTAAGTGTACTATCCTTCACAATAAAGACTTTAGACCTTTCAACCAGCAGCTCCCTGGGGATCTCTATAGCGTTTTGTTCCTCTTTGGCGTCAAGTTTTGCCTCAAGATACATCCCCTCACTTAGTTCTGGATTTTCAACACGGATAAATACCCTGATGCTCTGAGTTTCCTGATTCACCTTACCATTAATCCTGCTTACCGTTCCCTCAAAGGTTTGTGTCCCTTCAAGATTTGAAAGTTCCACCTTCTTCCCTACTTCCAGAATATCACTGAATTTTTTTGCAATAGAAACCTCCAGTTCATACACACTGGGGTCTATATATTCTCCAAGTTTCTGGCCGGGCCTTATGAGTGTTCCCTTATTTACAAGGGCTTCGGTAAGAATTCCATCATAAGGGGCTATAATGCTGTATTTTGCCAGGCGTTCTTCCAGGTTCTTAACATTGTAATAGGCCGAAATTATTCCGCGACCTGTAATGAAATATTGCTCCTGTTCCGTTTTTGTTTCCGGAAGTGGAGGAACCGCTTTAGCCATATCAAAATTGTTCAGATATTTCTCCCATTTCTGAAATGCCTCGGGATAATCCAGCCTTAGATCTGGCATTATAGATGTGATGTTGTTGTAAAGATCACTTTTAGCCGCCTGCACACTCGCCCTGTATTCTTCTGAATCTATACTGAGAAGCACCTGCCCTCTGCGATATTTTTGCCCCGGACGGAAATCCTTGCTGCTATACCTGAAGATGCCCTGAACCTCCGAATATAATTCCATCCTGTGCAAGGCGGTAATATTTCCATTAGCGGGAACTATGATTGGAACCGTCCCATTCTCTACCGTATCTATAAATACGCTCTTCACGGTCTTCCTAACAGGAGGCTTCTCCTTTACATTACTGTCTATAATAAGTTTTGCTCCAAAAATGGCTGCAATTATGAGCACGATGCCCAGAAATGATAAAATGATCTTGCGTTTATCCATAATGCTTATAGGACTTGATTTAGCCGCTATGGTTTAATTGAATAAATAAAATAAGCTTAACTTCTAACTTATTTCCTCCAGGTCCAGCTGAAGTTCTTCCCACTCTTCCATAAGTTTTTCAAGTTTCTTTTTGGAAGCATTATAATTATTGAGAAAATCGGGTTTAGTTACCGTATCCTCATAATTCTCTGCCAACTGTTTGTCTTTGGCCTTCAATTCTCTTTCAAGCTTGGTGATTTTGGCTTCTGTTTTACTCAGTCGGTTTTTTAATTTCTTTATTTCCTTCTGGTCGGTAAAAGATTTTTTCTGTCCCCCTTCATTACGTAACCTGGAGGTTTTCACTTTTTCGGTCTTTTCTACCGCCCTCATATCCTGAAGTTTTCGCTGCTCCAGGTAATAATCTATATCTCCCAGGTATTCTTTGATCTTATGATTTCTGAACTCATAGATCCTGCTGGTTAAATTCTGAAGAAAGTCCCTGTCGTGAGAAACTATGATAAGAGTACCCTCGAAATTTTTAAGCGCTTCCTTAAGGACGTTCTTGGATTTTATATCAAGGTGGTTGGTAGGCTCATCCATCACCAGGACGTTGAAGGGTTCGAGCAACATCTTACACAGTGCCAGCCTGTTTCTTTCGCCTCCTGATAATTCCTTCACTTTCTTTTCCACCTCCTCTCCGCGGAAAAGGAAAGCCCCAAGCATATCCCTCACCCTGGTCCGGTTCCTCTCATTTGCGGCATCTTCCATGGTTTGAAGCACTGTTTTCTCACCGTCAAGATATTCTGCCTGATTCTGTGCAAAATACCCCAGCTGAACATTATGACCGAGTTTCAGTTTTCCCTGATACGAAATTTCGCCAATGATGATCTTTGCAAGAGTAGTCTTACCCTGCCCGTTCTGACCTACAAATGCAATCTTGCTCTGTCGCTCTATCAAAAAGTTCACATCTCGAAGCACTTTCTTATCTCCATATGATTTTTCAAG
>JAWWBH010000186.1:0-5881 GCA_033721075.1 Christiangramia sp. | reverse complement strand
AATATAATTGATAATGAAGATGGAACAATTGATGTGCAGTTTATTGCTGATCCTGGTTACGCAATGAGTTCAGTTCATCTCTATGTAGGATGCGAACCTTTACCATATAAAAAGAAAGGCAATAACTATGAGTACACCGTCGCACCAGGCCAATATCCTCAGAACCCGAATGGAGACATAGGATACGTAACTGATTATACAATTCAAAATATCGATGTGAGTGGAGACTTCTATGTAATAGCTCATGTTGATATCTGTACTAGTGAGAATCCTCAATTAATCGCAGAAGTTAGGAGTGAAGCTGTTCCAGTTAATTATAGCCTAAATAAGAAGTTTAGTGTAATGCAGGCATGTATAAACTCGAATGGATTATCTTCCAAAACTGCGGAGACTTCAACGTTGACAAGTTCAAGTCTTACAGAATCTTCAGAACCACTTTTCGAGGTGGCTCCTGTTCCATTCAGCAATGAGTTGAATATTGGATACCTGTTCGATTATACTTCAAATGTGACTATTCAGATCTTCGATTTGAACGGACGTTTGTTGAGCACATATTATGATACTGCGGTGAATTCAGAGTCATTGTCAACCTTTAGTGTTGACTTTAAAACTAGGTCAGGTCAGATCTATATTGTTAGGATGACCACCGATCGGGAGATATTTACCTCGAAAATAGTTTCGGGAAATTAATTATTAACCAACCAAAAATAGAAAGAGCAGCCGGCTGGCTGCTCTTTTGTTTTATGATATTTCCAGAATATTAGTCTTTAAGAATACTTCTGGAGATAACGATCTTCTGGATTTCAGATGTACCTTCATAGATCTGTGTGATCTTGGCATCACGCATCAATCTTTCCACGTGATATTCCTTTACATAGCCGTTTCCTCCGTGAACCTGTACCGCTTCTACAGTTACATCCATGGCGGTTTGAGATGCATGAAGCTTGGCCATGGCTCCGGATAGGTCATAGTTCTGACCCTGATCCTTATCCCAGGCGGCTTTCATTACCAGGTGACGTGCAGCTTCTATTTGGGTGTGCATATCGGCAAGTTTAAAAGCGATCGCCTGATGGTTGCAGATCTCTGTTCCAAAAGCCTTTCTTTGTTTTGAATAGGTCTTTGCCAACTCATAAGCTCCGGAAGCGATACCCAATGCCTGTGCAGCAATTCCGATTCTTCCCCCGGAAAGGGTCTTCATCGCGAATTTGAATCCAAATCCGTCTTCACCAATCCTGTTCTCTTTTGGAACCTTTACGTCATTAAAATTGAGGGAATGTGTATCACTTCCTCTAATTCCAAGCTTTTGTTCCTTGGGGCCAATTTCAAAACCTTCCCATTCTTTTTCTACTATAAAAGCATTGATGCCTTTATGTTTTTTCTCTTTATGAGTTTGAGCGATCACAAGATAAAAATCAGCTGAATTACCATTGGTGATCCAGTTCTTGGTTCCGTTAAGTATATAATGGTCTCCCTTGTCTATCGCCGTTGTGCGTTGAGAAGTAGCGTCACTTCCGGCTTCCGGTTCAGATAAACAGAAAGCTCCAAGTTTTTCTCCGGTCGTTAATTTGGAAAGATATTTCTTCTTTTGCTCTTCAGTTCCAAAAGTGTCAAGTCCCCAGCATACCAGGGAATTGTTTACAGATACCATAACAGAGGCTGATGCGTCAACCTTTGAGAGCTCTTCCATGGCCAGAACATAGGATATTGTATCCATTCCGCCACCGCCGTATTCTTGGGATGCCATCATTCCCAGAAAACCCAGGTCTCCCATCTTCTTGATAAGCTCCTTGGGAAATTCCTGTTTTTCATCCCTCTCTATAACTCCGGGTAATAACTCTGTTTTAGCAAAGTCCCTGGCCGCATCGCGTATCATTATATGTTCTTCGGTAAGTGTAAAATCCATCTGAAAAGAAATTTGTAAAAAATTAATTTTTGGACGCCAAAGATAGCTTTTTGATACCTATTTTTCAATTGATATTGATTATTTTTACGAATATGAAAAAAACGAATTATAAAGTAATTGGTGTAATGTCGGGCACTTCTCTTGATGGGATTGATCTTGTTTTAACCGAGATTAGTTTTGAGGGTAGGACCGATTTTAAAATCATAGTTTCAGAAACCTTTCCCTATCCCCATGAGTGGCGGCAAAAACTGGATGCGGCCATTAACCTGGATCCTGCTGAACTCAATAAACTTGATGACGATTATACTATTTACCTGTCTGAGGTCATAAGGCGTTTTATTCAGAAATACGAAATAGATCTTATCGATGCGGTATGCAGTCATGGGCATACTGTAAAACACAGGCCGGAGCAGGGCGTTACTTTTCAAATAGGTAACCGCCCTAAACTTGCAAAACTTATTGATGCTCCGGTGGTATGTGATTTTCGTGTGCAGGATGTGGAACTGGGTGGGCAGGGTGCGCCCTTGGTGCCAATAGGTGACAGGTTGCTTTTTAACGAGTATAAATATTGTATTAACCTGGGTGGCTTTGCCAATGTTTCCCTTGAGCGGGACTCACAGCGTATCGCTTATGATATTTGTCCCGTTAACACCGTTTTGAACTACTTTATGCGAAAACTGCAGAAGGAATATGATGAAGACGGGAAACTTGCCAGGGCCGGAGAGCTTGATGAAGAATTGTTGGCGAAACTGGATTCCCTAAAATACTATAAGAAAGCCCCTCCAAAATCCCTAGGAATCGAATGGGTGAATTGTGAGATCATTCCCCTTATAGAAAAAAATACCAGGGAGATTCCCAATATTCTAAGAACATTTACGGTACATGTTGCTGGTCAAATTGCTAATTGCCTGGATAATGATCCCGATTCAAAGGTCTTACTTACCGGAGGTGGAACTTTCAATACTTTCCTTATCGAGGAGGTAAAGTCAAGGTCTAAATGTAATTTTATAGTGCCTGAAAAACAACTCATAGATTTTAAAGAGGCTTTGATCTTTGCCCTTTTAGGAGTTCTTAAATTGAGAGGAGAGATCAATGTCCTTCATTCGGTTACCGGGGCTAAGATCGATCATTCATCCGGCCGTATCTACGAGCCCTGAAAATTTTATCAAATTCGGAATATAGCCTGCTTTGTTTTTTATATTTGCTGCAAAATATTCCATAAATGAAAGAATTACTCAAATTATACGAGAATAAAGAACCCGAAATTGTATTCAACTGGAAAGATTCTGAGACCGAAGCTGAAGGCTGGGTGGTGATAAATTCCCTTCGTGGCGGAGCTGCAGGAGGAGGTACCAGGATGAGGCAGGGATTGGATATGAACGAGGTGCTTTCACTAGCCAAAACAATGGAGGTAAAGTTTACCGTGTCTGGCCCCGCAATTGGTGGAGCAAAATCCGGGATCAATTTCGATCCGGCAGATCCTCGTAAAAAAGGAGTTCTTGAGCGCTGGTATAAAGCTGTATCTCCCTTATTAAAAAGTTATTATGGTACGGGTGGAGATCTGAATGTGGACGAAATACATGAGGTGATCCCAATCACCGAAAACTGCGGGGTCTGGCATCCTCAGGAAGGAGTTTTTAACGGACATTTTAAACCTACAGAAGCTGATAAGATCAATAGAATAGGTCAGCTAAGGCAGGGCGTGATCAAGGTGCTTGAAAACACCAATTTCTCTCCTGATATATCGCGTAAATATACCGTGGCCGATATGATCACCGGGTATGGCGTTGCTGAAGCTGTTCATCATTATTACCGCATTTATGGAGGTGAAATTGAAGGCAAAAGAGCAATTGTTCAGGGCTTTGGAAACGTAGGTTCTTCTGCCGCCTATTACCTTTCGCAAATGGGAGTCAAGATCGTAGGGATTATTGACCGTGCGGGCGGCCTCATCAAGGAAGAGGGTTTTAGATTTGAGGAAATAAAAGAAATGTTCCTGAATAAAAAAGGAAATAGCCTTAGTCACCGGGATATTATTCCGTTTGAAGATGTGAATGAAAAGGTATGGAAGCTTGATGCTGAGATCTTCGCGCCCTGTGCTGCTTCCCGGCTTATTTCAAAAGATCAGATCACCAGCCTAATAGATCGTAAACTTGAGGTTATTTCCTGTGGAGCAAATGTTCCCTTTGCTGATAAGGAGATATTCTTTGGTCCTATTATGGAATATACAGATGAGCGTGTAAGCCTGATCCCAGATTTTATTTCAAACTGTGGTATGGCGAGAGTTTTTGCCTACTTCATGGAAAGACGGGTACAGATGACAGATGAGGCTATTTTCAATGATACATCCATGACCATCAAAAATGCCATTCAGAATACATTTGACCATAATAGCAGTAAAACAAATATTAGTAAAACTGCTTTTGAAGTTGCTCTGAAACAACTTGTTTAAAAGTTTGTGTAAACATTCTTGAAATATTACTATAAGCGTCCTGCTGATTATTTAAATTTGGTTTACAATTAAAATCATATTAGCACGTTACATTAAAAAACCTATTTAGAACATATGCTTAACTTTATTCAGCAGGACGAACTGGCTGATGCTGCTCAGGCAGCAGAGCCGGTCGTAGAGGAGAAGACCCTATCATTATTTGAACTGATGTTTAGCGGGGGTCTTGGTGGCCAGATTATCATCATTATCCTTTTTATTCTCTTATTTGCCGCGGTCTATATCTATTTTGAAAGGCTTTTTGCCATTAAGGCAGCCGCAAAGATAGACAAGAACTTTATGCTTCAGATCAAGGATAGTGTACTTAATGGAAATATTGAATCTGCCAAGATAAGGTGCGCTCAGAGTGATTCTCCTGTTGCCAGGCTTACCGAAAAAGGGATTTCAAGGATAGGAAGTCCTCTGGAAGATATCAATACGGCAATAGAGAATGCGGGTCGGCTTGAGGTCTATAAACTAGAGAAGAATGTAAGTATTCTGGCAACAATTGCTGGGGCTGCTCCTATGATTGGGTTCCTTGGAACTGTAATTGGTATGGTGCTTGCATTCCATGAACTGGCTACAAGTAGTGGCCAGGCGCAGATGGGAGCCCTTGCTGAAGGTATTTATACCGCGATGACTACTACCGTTGCCGGTTTGATAGTAGGTATTATTGCCTACATAGGTTATAACCACCTGGTGGTAAAGACCGATAAAATGGTTCATCAGATGGAAGCAACCGCAGTGGATTTCCTTGACCTTCTAAACGAACCCGCTTAATATGAATTTAAGAGGAAGAAATAAAATAAGTCCGGAGTTTAGTATGAGCTCGATGACAGATGTGGTATTCCTTCTGCTCATCTTTTTCATGCTTACCTCGCCGGTGATCACACCAGAGGCTCTGGATCTTATACTGCCTAAGGCGAAAGGGAAGACGACTACCAAGCAAACCCTTTCCGTTAGTATAACCAAAGACCTTCAGGTTTATATCAATAGTGAGCGAATAAGTAACAGCGCTTTGGAAAGTACCCTGAAAAGTCGATTGGCCGGAGAAGAGAACCCTACAATTATATTGAGGGCAGAAGAGGGAGTGCCAATTGAAAAAGCAGTGAATGTAATGGATATTGCCAATCGAAATAAATATAAGATCGTACTGGCAGTAAAACCTGAGTAATATGGCAATGCTGGAAACTAAACATGAGAAGAAATCATTTACGATCACGGTAGTTATACATGTGGTTTTGATACTTCTTTTGATCTTTTTCGGCCTTACCTATCTTGATCCGCCACCAGAAAGCGGGATTGCTATTAATTTTGGTACTTCTGAAGTTGGCTCAGGAAATGAACAACCTAAAGAGCCGGTAAAATCTGCACCTAAACAGAGCACAGCTCAGCCGGTAAAATCAGAGCCTGTGATCGAAAAGGAAGTGGTTACCCAGGATATCGAGGAAGCTCCAGTCATTGAAAAAAAGAAAAAAGAACCAACTCCAGTT
>JAWWBH010000185.1:0-5910 GCA_033721075.1 Christiangramia sp. | reverse complement strand
TGGCAGTAATTCCTCACCTAAGCCATCACATATTGCACATTTGCCTAATTCATGATTATTGGAAAAATGGCTGGCTGATAGATCTTTTCCTTCATATTGCGCTTTTCTGGAAAAAGCAAAGCGTAAGATCTTATCTATTCCTGTTTGCTTTGGAATATCCGAACGCTCTGTAAAGCTCCTTTCCTTTCGGGTAATACAGATCGTGGGACTTAGACCTTCAATATTTTCAACTTCAAACTGAAAATTCACTCCCGCTCTGGATTGCTGATAAGATGAAAACTGTTTGGTCATTTCCTGCAGTCCGTAACCATGCAGGGTATCAATCACCAAAGAAGATTTTCCTGAGCCGGAAATTCCGGTGAACACAGTTAACTGGTGCTTAGGCAGGTCTATGTCGAGATCTTTTAGATAATGAGTCCGGGCTCCTTTAATCGAGATCTTATCCATATCCTGCTCTGCCGGAACCTTGAGATCTATTGGCTCAGCTTTTATGGCATTATCCACCCACCTGTCGCAGGAGGATTGAAAAAGCTGTTGATTTTCAAAGCAAATAATGCCGGCCGTTTGTTCTTTAAGCTGATGCAAGGCTTTTAACAACTGCCTCACATTCTGCTGATGCAAACCAATACTGGGTTCTTCCAGTATTAGCAGCGTCTTTTTGGATTGTTTTGCAAAATGCTTTGTTAGCTTGATACGTTGCGCCTCACCGCCAGATAAAGTATTGGAAGGCTGCCCAAGTTTGATATAACCCAGCCCTAATTGCAGCATCAAAGAAAGAATTTTGCTGAGCTGCTTTTCATCGGTAAAGAAATCGTAAGCCTCCTCTATGCTTAAGTTATATATATCTGCAATATTCTTATTCTTCAAATGGACTTGCAGAACCTCATCCTTAAAACGCTTCCCGTTACAGCTGGGACAAACCTGGTTAATAGTTCCCATCACGTTCATGGATAAGGTGATCACACCCGCCCCTTCGCAAGTTTCACATCTTCCACGTTTGTTATTAAACGAAAAGGCTCCTTTACCTAATTTCAGGGATTTAGCTTCCGGTGATTTAGCCAGCAGATCACGGATCTTATCAGCTAAACCGGTATAGGTTGCCGGATTACTTCTGGGGGTTTTCCCAATGGGCTGATCGGAAACTGCAAGAAGATTCAGATCCTCTTTTTCACAATATCCGGAAAGCCTTTGTAATATTTTAGGTGTTTTTCTGCTCACCATGCATAATTCCCCTGATCGAGGCTGAAATGAATTTTCTGACTCACGTTTAGGTTTTTTATCAGACCTCGGAGTTGAGTTTTGCAATTCAGCTAAAGTGGGACTCTTAAGGTTTTTGGCATTTAAAAACTCCTTAATGGGTCCATTAAACACCACTTCTCCTCCATGGATTCCTGCTTCAGGACCTAATTCTACTATCCAGTCTGCTGACCGAATAAAGTTTAAATCGTGCTCCACAACCATGACCGTATTTCCGCGGCTGATCAAACGGTTCAGAATATGCCTTAAATAGCGCTGGTAATCTTCAGCTAAACCTATGGAAGGTTCATCAAACACATATAGAATGCCCTGCAGGTTGCTGTTTACCTGCCCGATCAATTTGATACGCTGGGCATCACCGGAAGAAATATCGGTACTGGGTGTGCTTAACTGGTAATCCTCCATTCCCAATCTTATCAGATCGAACAATTGAATGCAGATCTTATCCACCAGTACATTTTCACCTTCTGCCAGATCCTGTTTCTTCAGCCTGTCATATAGATCGTTTAGAGGAAGATCCATCCATTCCTGAAAATTTAGGCCTTTCCATTTAAACTTCAGATGATCCGCTTTGATGCGTGCACCCTTACAACTCGGACAAATACTGGAGCTGACGAATTTCAGAATGTTCTTATTTCGATCCCGTTTTAGAATATCGGTCATTATGGGTAGTATCCCTTTATAATAACCTTCTTCACGAGGCTTCGCCTTAAGGCCTTCCCATCTCAAACGGGACTCAATACTATGCTTTCCATAAAAGACCTTTATACGGTCACTGCCGTTTAAGATCACCTCCTTTTGTTCATCTGAGAGTTCATTCCAGGGCACGTCCACATTAAAACCATGGGCTTTACATACCTTATTCAATTCCTCTACAGTCACCTGAGAATAAACGATGTAACCATTAGGTAAGGTAGTGGTGATAGCCCCTTCTCTAAGTGTCTTATTCTCATCTCCCACCAATTTATCGATATCTATATATTCCGCCTGTCCAATGCCATGACAACGCTCACAGGCTCCTTTGGGGTGATTAAAGGAAAAGAGCGATTTACTCATGGTCTCATTGCCGGAATAACGTGCAAATAAGATCCTGAAAACCGCCGCAAGCTCTGAGAGTGTCCCGAAAGTGGCATTTATAGACTGGAAGCGTTTCGACTGACCTACTTTGATCACCGGAGGCAGCGCTTCTATATCGTCCACTTCAGCAGTGGGTATTGACTGGGCATTTTGCTGGTTATATGCGGGGAGGCTCTCTAAAAAATAACGATATCCTTCATTAGCGATCACATCCATAGCCAAAGATGATTTCCCGGATCCTGATAATCCGGTCACCACGATCAACTGATTTTCAGGGAGGCTTAGATCAATATTCTTGAGGTTATTCTGGTGGGCATTAATGATGCGCATAGAAGGTGATGGTTTCTCTTTTTTAAAGAATAAATATAGAAAGATTATTGTGGCTTAGAGGGTTAAATCTTAATAGTTATCCGGGCTGGGACCTATACATCAATATTTAGAAAATTATAGAGTAGAGTTACAAATTAAACTGGGTAGAACAGCAGTTCAACTCAAACTCAAGGTATCGCGGAAAAAATGTAATTTTAGTAATCAAGAAACAAAATGCCTAATTGAACATCCCGACAGCTATGGGGACCACTTGCTTAATTAAGCACACTTGCATTAACCGCTACCCTAAACCAGGATTTAGAAAAACTGAAGAACATTTTACTTTGAATAATCATTAATTAAAAAAAAGATTGAAAATAAATTACGACAATAAGAAATTTAGACCTCTGCAGAACACTAAAAATGGGGAAACTTCAGAAGAAACAATTTTTGAGTACAAACAAAATGGTAAAATTCTAACCTCAGAATATAGTGGTGGAAAAATCCAAAAAGGACATTTAATCGGATTGGTTGACGAAAATGGGAATATCCAAATGCGCTATCACCAGGTAAACACCAACGGACAATTAATGACCGGAATTTGTTTTTCAAAACCTGAAATTTTAGCAAATGGGAAAATTCGACTTCACGAAACATGGGAATGGACTTCTGGAGATAAAACAAGAGGTGAATCAATAATCGAAGAATGTTAAAATCATATGCACAACATATAATTAAAAGAAGAAGTGAGCATGAAAAAAATATTTAAAATTACAAGTCATTTTGGACAGGGCTTTTCATTGTCTGATTCCAGGTTAAATACAGTTCTGAAGAAAATCTGGCTCTTATCAGCCATTAAAACTTTGGTAATTTGACTGCATTATGAAAACTACTCCCCTATCTTTAATAGGATGTTACAGGTGAATATAAATATGGAAAAGGAAGCCCTTAAGCACTTCAAGCGACAATATGATCACAATAGATTTTTTATAAATGCAAAAATCAGTATTCGAAATCCCTAAAATGGATTGCCCTTCAGAAGAGAATCTTATAAGAATGAAATTGGATGGAATTTCCAGTATTAAAAATCTTGATTTCGACCTTCCGAATAGAAAATTAACCATTTTCCATAATGGTGATACCTCAACAATTGAAAAATCTCTATTGGGACTAAACCTGGGAGCTAAAAGACTTACCACTGAGGAAACTGACCAATCTGAATTCAAGGAGGATTCACATCAAAAAAAATTGCTCTGGTCTGTCCTTGCAATCAATTTTGCATTTTTTATTATTGAAATGACAACCGGTCTGGTCTCTAAATCGATGGGGTTGGTGGCTGATAGTCTCGATATGCTGGCCGATTCATTTGTCTACGGAATCAGTCTTTTTGCTGTTGGCGGATCGGTGATACGAAAAAAGAAAATTGCCAATCTGGCCGGATATTTCCAAATATTATTAGCAGTAATTGGTTTTGGAGAAGTTCTCCGGAGGTTTGTTGGAAATGAGAAAATGCCTGATTTCACAACGATGATCGTAGTTTCCATTTTCGCTTTGATTGCTAACGGAATTTGTTTGTATCTGCTTCAAAAATCAAAAAGCAGGAAGGAAGCTCATATGAAAGCCAGTATGATCTTCACCTCTAATGATGTTATCATAAACCTGGGGGTCATCATTGCCGGATTGCTTGTTAACTGGTTAAATTCAAGTAAACCAGACCTGATCATTGGGTCCATTGTATTTATCCTTGTGATCCAGGGAGCCATAAGAATCCTGTCGATTGGAAAATAGCTTTTGCAGATCACCTGAGTATTTCATCAACATAAGGGAAACATAAGTGATTGACTGGTATATGCCATTAATAATCATTATATTTTTTTAAAACTTTTCAATAAATTGAAAACATACTACTACTATTTTAATTAGTAAATTGGAGTCAGCAACTTTTTACAGAGTCCTTAAATAATGGCAAGATATATAGCGATCCTAAGAGGAATAAATGTGGGAGGTAAAAAGAAAGTCCTCATGAAAGACCTGAAAGAAACCTTCAGGGATCTTGGCTTTTCTAATATACAGACCTATGTTCAAAGCGGAAATGTTGTCTTTGACACTCCAAAAGATATCAGTAACAGGAAACTTGAGAAGAATATTGAAAATGCTATTCAAAAAGCTTTTGATTTTGAAGTCCCCGTGATCGTAAGGACTCCTCCCCGACTAAAAAAGGTAATTTCCAGCAATCCTTTCAAGCCGGATACAGGGGATATCAAAAAATTTTACCTGGTATTTTTAAAAGAGAATCCGCAGGCTGAAGAAATCAGTAAACTGGAAGAGACTAACACTCTGGACGAGTTCAAAATAGACGATGACCATATATATGTTAAATACTCCAGTAAGTACAGTGATTCTAAATTAAACAATAATTTCTTTGAAAATAAGCTTGGAGTTACGGCATCCACCCGAAACTGGAAAACTATAATGAAACTTCATGAAATTGCGGGAACCTCCCCTGCCTGAAATTTCCCCGGTATAATTAAAAAATCAGGCTCTTTCTATCACCAAATTTATTATTTTTCCGCGCCATAATTAAAGGGATATACCAGGAGCTTTATGACAACTCAAAAGAAAAGGAAACAACAGGCAAAGACCTTAAGAATATTTAGAAAAATACACCGTTATACAGGTGCTCTGCTATTTATATTTTTCTTTGTGATTTCCATTTCAGGGCTTTTGTTAGGCTGGAAAAAAGACAGCAAAGGTGTAATACTGCCTCCCTCCTATAAAGGAACATCAACAGAGCTTAAAGACTGGTTACCCCTGGATAGCCTGCACAAGAAAGCAGTTTTTATTCTGCATGATTCTGTTTCACCTTCGCTATCGGCCGGGATAGACCGCATTGACGTGCGAAAAGAAAAAGGAATGGTGAAATTTATTTTTAAAGATCATTACTACGGCATTCAGTTAGATGGTGCTACGGGAAACCTTCTTAACATTGGAAAAAGACATTCCGATCTTATCGAGAATATTCATGATGGTTCTGTGCTGGATACTTATTTGGGAACATCGGGATTCATTAAACTCGTTTACACCAGTATTATGGGAGTTGCCTTGCTAATTTTTACGGTCACCGGCTTCTGGCTATGGTATGGCCCTAAACGAATGCGGAAGGCTAAACAGCATTAAATATTCAGGTTTTAACTAAAAATAGCTATCTTCATTATTGATTCTGAAAACAAAACAAGAATGAAGGTACGAACTATCGGGATTCCCGTC
>JAWWBH010000184.1:0-5912 GCA_033721075.1 Christiangramia sp. | reverse complement strand
GGCAGGATGAAGTCTAACAGTCTGTAAATGAAATTCCACGCCAACATTTTTGTGTGGGAAATTTCTGCAGGAATTTAAAAAATGCGTAATTTTACCTTCCAAATCTAAGTCTTAGCCTACTAACCGCGTTCCCTACTCCGCAGCCTGCGAGAGCTGAGACCACTAAACGTTTAGAACATGAACAAGGTTCGCATTATCGGATTAGGGGTTATTATCACAGGTTTTCTTACTGGTTATTTTTTTAAGGATTCAGATGTTTATGTGTTTTCTGGAATGCTTATCGGCCTTGGGGTAGGCTGGGCAATTACAGGTAAACTTCGTGTAGGATCAAAAAGGGATAAAGTTTCGGTAGAATCGGAATAACCTGAACTTAATGTCATTTCAGCCCGTTTTCAATTAAAAGCTAATCTGGTTTTAAGGCATCTCCTTTCTGAATTTCTAATAATCAAATTAAGGTTCTTAAGACTTTCTAATTCAAATTTATAGCGCCACTCCTGTATCTCTAAATATAAAGTGCGAACAGAGGCATTAAAATCTGTATACTTCTATAAGTTTTACAATGTATATAAGTAAAACTGAAATCAACTAAAAATAAGTACGGTTTTTCCTTAAATTGATTATCAAATAGAGTCAGGGATTATAGCCCGAAAATATGGAATATGGCGTATGATGAATTTTTAGCGGATAGGCTTAGACGGGTGCTAAAAGAAAAAGCTGTTCCTTATGAAGAGAAGAATATGATGGGCGGCCTTTGCTTTATGGTAGACGATAAAATGTGTGTAGGTATAGTGGGAGATGAGCTTATGGCAAGAATAGATCCTGATATCTATAGCGATGCTCTTAAGAAAAAAGGCTGTAAGGAGATGAATTTTACCGGCCGGCCAATGAAAGGATTTGTTTTTGTTGAACCCGATGGTATTGATACTGAAGAGGATCTTGAGTACTGGGTTGGGCTTTGTCTGGATTTTAATCCTAAAGCAAGATCGAGCAGGAAAAAGCACTGATATTACATATCTCACCCTCAGATTTTAATTCGATTATTTCCTTAAGTTTATAGAGCCTTTCTCCATAAAACGAGGGAGGTTAAAAATGTATAAATGATCGGAATTCTTGTTGGACTGGTACTTTCCTGGGTCCTTTTGTATTTGTTTGAGAAAAGAAGCCTTCTCGCCCTTGGTGCTCTCCCTCCGGTAAAAAGATCAATTCAATTCCTTACTGGATTCCTGGTAACCGGCATCCTTTGCTCTGGAGTTGAGTATCTTGAACTGCTGGCAGGTAATGGGCAGTGGAAGATCAACAATGCTGCTTCTTCCGGGCTGATTCTAAATATGTTCTGGTGGGATTTTAAATCGGTTCTTACTGAAGAATTGTTATTCCGTGGCGCATTGTTTTTTATACTGATAAGGAGAATTGGCGCCTTTAAGGCCATTCTCTTATCGGCAGTGACTTTTGGGATATACCACTGGTTCTCCTTTGGAATTCTGGGGGATATAGTGCCTATGATCATTGTTTTTATTGGAACGGGGTTGATGGGTTATGCAATGGCGCTGGCATTCCACAGGACAGCATCCATGGCCATGCCTATAGGCTTTCACCTGGGATGGAACTTTACTTTCAACAGTATTTTTTCAAACGGCCCATTGGGTAAAGGCCTTCTTCTAACCGATGGCGCTCAGGCTATAAGCGACTGGTATTCGCTCATCGGCCTCTTGCTAGTGCCGCTAATAGTTCTTTTAATAGTAATATATTGGGTGCCAAAAGTTCTGGACAATTCCATATTTTCGGTCTGGGATGTGTCAATGCTTAAAATTCAACAATAGAAAATACAATTAATGAAGATCTTCAACTTATTCTTTTTTTTAATAGTCATATCACAGGGAATTACGTCTCAAAATTTGAATATCCATAATGATTCGGCCCGGTCTGGTGTTTCTTTAATTATTCTTGGAACCGTCCAGGATGGGGGTTCACCTCATATTGGTTGTAAGAAAAACTGTTGTGCGGGTCTTTTTGAAGAGCCAGATAGGAACAGGAAAGTGGTCTCCCTGGGGATTGTGGATGCTTCGAATGATACTAAATATCTTTTTGAGGCTACACCTGATATTACATTCCAAATGAAAGCACTGGCACAGAGGAGCACCTCTTCTCAAGAGGAAGTGCCTGACGGTATCTTTCTTACTCACGCTCATATTGGCCATTATACGGGGCTTATGTATCTGGGAAAGGAAGCTATGGGAGCAAAGCAAGTAAATGTTTTCGCTATGCCGAAAATGAAAAGCTTTCTTGAAAGTAACGGGCCCTGGAGTCAGTTGGTATCAAATGGAAATATCAGGATTTCTCCCATTCGTAATGAGGAGGAAATAAGTCTTTCTTCAGATTTGAAGGTGATACCGCTAAAGGTTCCTCACCGTGATGAATATTCTGAAACGGTAGGTTACAGGATCATCGGGCCGAACAAAACCGCCTTATTTATTCCCGATATCGATAAATGGCATAAATGGGAAAGGGATATTAAGGCTGAGATTGGGAAAGCAGATTATGCATTCCTCGATGCGACCTTTTACGATGCTGCCGAAATTAATAACAGGGATATTTCCGAGATTCCCCATCCTTTTATTATTGAGAGCATGTCGCTGTTCAGGGATCTGCCTGAAGAAGAAAAAAAGAAAATATACTTTATACATATGAATCATACTAACCCTGCATTAGATGAAAACAGCAGGCAATATTCGAGAATACTCGAGAAGGGTTTTAATGTCGCCCGCATCTATGAGGAGTTTAAACTTTAGCAGGTAGGAGTAAATCGTCCTATGTCCCGGTTAACAGGTATTATTCGATAGATCTGATCAGCTCTTTCATATATCTTCTTCGTTTCAGGGAAGTTTCCATTTTTAATCAACCCTATAACAGATCTTGCACAGGTTAGGTATCACCGTGTTCTTTTTTTGTTTAAAAAATAAGTTAAAAGATTAAACAAAATAATTAAAAGTTATATCTTTATGGAAAATAACTAATTGAAAATAAAATTGTTATGAAGAAATTTATTTTAAACTCTGTTTTATTGATCTTTTCTGCTGTACTTTTTACGGCCTGTGAAAAGGATGACCCTTCACCTACAGAGCCCAATGGTTCTGATCTGGCTATCTATGAGGTAATGGACCTGTATACCGGTATAAATGCTAATGGTAAAAGTCCTGCGCCTAAAAAAGGAGATGACCCTATTGCTGTGATCGCTCAGCAGGGTGGATTTGACGAATTGGTTTCGGCGCTGGTTTATGTAGACTCCGAACTTGGTACAGGTCTCGTGGGTCTTTTTAGCAGTGATGATGATCAGTACACTGTTTTTGCGCCTACAGATGAGGCTTTTGAAGCCCTGTATGCTGCACTAAGTACCGAGGAAGCCGTAGTGGATGAGATCACAGATCTTCCTGCAGAACTCGTACTTGATGTGCTTTTGTACCATGTGACCGATGGTAGAAGAGCGGCAAACAGCGTGGTACCACCCAAAAATTATAAGTATATCACAACTCTTCTTGGAGAAGATTTCCAGGTTAATACAGGCGCCGAGATCATGGCCATAGGCAGTACTGCCCAGATCATTGCGGCCGATGTTTCAGCTTCTAATGGAATAATACATGTTATTAACGCTGTGCTGTTGCCTATAAATTAATTCCCTCTATTGTTTTCATTTATCTTCATTAAAAAGGCTATCCATCCCGGATAGTCTTTTTTTATACGGTTTTACAGAATTTGGAAGTTATATTCAATATCTTTTTATTTCCATTTAGCCGGTGCCATCTTAATATGAAAGAAACAGAGAATACAAGGGATATATTCAATAAATATGCTGAAGGCTACCAGCATAAATATATGGATGTAAGCCTTTATCATAATTCCCTGGATCTGTTTTGTGAATACCTGAGCAGTAAACAAACTGAAATTTTGGAAATTGGCTGCGGCCCCGGGAATCTTACAAAATACCTTCTTTCTCTACGTCCCGATCTTGAAATCCTTGGGATCGATATTGCCGCTAAAATGATAGCTCTTGCCCGGAATAATAATCCTGAAGCAGCATTCCGGGTTATGGACTGCCGGGATATACAACAGTTGAAGCAGACTTTCGACGGAATAGTATGCGGATTCTGCCTTCCGTATTTATCCAGGGATGAAACATTAAAACTTATAGGAGATATGTCAGTGCTGCTTAATCAGGGCGGATTTGTTTATATAAGCACCATGGAAGCAGATCATAGAAATTCGGGATATGAAGGCTCAACTTCCGGAGATGATAAACTTTATATAAATTATCATGAGTCAGATTATATTCTAAGAAATCTGGAAAAGCAGGGTTTCAGAATTCTTAAAACTTTCACTTTAGAAAACCCCTTAAATAAAGAGGGTGTGAAGGATCTGGTAATTATAGCTCGCAAAAGTATCTAACCGCTGTAACAAATTTCCGTGATGGAAGTCTATTCAAAAAACAGCCATCATGAGATACAAATTACTTCTTTCGATTTTTCTTTTTGGCAATTTTGTGTGGTCACAAATGCCAAGTGAGCTTACCAATGCTGAAAAGGTTTATGGCCTGTCAAGGTTCTGGCAGGAGGTGAACTATAATTTTGTCTATCTGGATAAAGTAGATAGAGAAGCCTGGGATGATTATTATATTCAGCTTATCGATGAGGTGCAACAGACGCCAACCGACTATGAATATTACCGTTTACTGGAGAAATTCTCCGCAAGGCTTAAGGATGGTCATACCGATATCTATATGCCCGAAGCTGTACGATCCCGGTTGACCGAAACCGATTTTGGAGATTACAGGATCTACCTGACCAATATTGACGGAAAAGCCATTGTTTCATATGTAAATGAGTCTAAAAGTGAGGAGATCCCTGTGGGAAGTGAGATCCTGAAGGTAGATGGAATTGAAACAGGCAAGTATATAGATCAGCATGTAAAGCCTTATATATCTACTTCAGTGGAGCACATTCTCCAGGATCTGGGTGTTTCCAGAATGCTTAAGGGTGCTCTAGGTACATCCGTTGAGATAGAATACCGTACTCCAAAGAACCAAATAAGGAAGCTGCTATTAACCAGGTCAAAGGCTATTGAGGAAAAGATGGAGCCGGCAATAGGCAGCCGGGAATTACTGGAATTCAAATGGCTTGACAAAACCACAGCATACCTGGCTCTGAATTCCTTTGGTGATGATGCTATAGTTGAAATGTTCGAGGAGAAACTTCCCGAAATAGCTAAAGCAAAGAGTATTGTCATCGATCTCCGCAATAATGGTGGCGGGAATACGGATATTGGGGTCGATATTCTCAAATATTTTGTGAAGGACACTGTTTTATATGGTTCGCGATCTTCAACCAGGAAACATATTGCAACATATAAAGCCTGGGGACGATGGACTCAGGAAAAGGATACTATTGGAAATCCGGGAGCCAGGGATACCTATCTTGCAGCTAAAGATCTGCTAATCCACGATTTCGATAATAAGCCATGGAAGATCGAAAGACCTGAACAGATCTATGTTATCCCCATAGTTATTCTATTTGGACATAATACGGCATCAGCAGCAGAGGATTTCCTGATCTTCGTGGAAAATCAGGAGCATATGGTTACCATTGGTGAGCCAAGTTATGGCAGTACGGGTCAGCCATATGTTTTTGAATTGCCAAAAGGAGCTGCTGCAAGGGTTTGTACCAAGAAAGATACTTATCCTGATGGCCGCGAATTTGTGGGTTACGGCATACAGCCGGATATCCTGGTTAAGAAAAAACTTGAGGATTTTATCAATGATAAAGACCCGGTTTTGATGGAAGCCTTAAAATACTTATCAGATAACAGATCCTTATAAAGCTGAAAGATAAATAAAGGCAGATTTGGTTTTTATATTCTTGAGT
>JAWWBH010000183.1:0-5923 GCA_033721075.1 Christiangramia sp. | reverse complement strand
TCAGATTCTTTATGGTTTAAAGCAGAAAGGGCCTTGCGGCAATATTCGTCATTTTCCATAGCCACTACAAGCATGGCTCCCTGCGCCGGTGCCGGGATCATCCAGTTAAGATCTATGAAATTTTCAGGTTTTATCTCTATACGTTCGAGTCCTGCAGCTGCGAAAATAGCTCCGTTCCAGTTATTGTCCTCAAGTTTTTGCAAGCGGGTATTCACATTGCCACGAAGGTCAACTACATTGTGTTTTGGATATTTATGAAGCCACTGTGCTTTTCGGCGAAGGCTTCCGGTGGCGATAGTTCCATTACCTGCTTCCAGGAAACCAACTCCTTTATGTATAAGGATGTCTTTAGAACTGGCGCGCTTCATAACCGCTCCTTCAACTATACCGTTAGGGAGAGCTGTTGGTACATCCTTCATGGAGTGAACCGCGATGTCTACTTCGCCTTTGATCATTGCAACATCCAGGGTTTTCGTAAAGATCCCTGTAATGCCCATTTCGTAAAGCGGCTGATCAAGGTTGAGATCACCTGTGGATTTCACCGGAACTAACTGGGTCTTATGACCGGTCTTTTCCAGTGCATTTTGAACAGTTTTGGCCTGCCATAACGCTAATTCGCTGTCCCGGGTGCCAATTCTGATTACTTTGCTCATTTGCGTAGCTCTTCTAGATGAAAGACCTTTTGAATAAGTTCAAGGCTTTCATCAGTGGTTTCAGAATCCTCCTTTAGATGATTTGCGAAATGTTTCATGATCTTTTGAATGATCCTGCTACTAACTATTTCGGCCTGTTCATCATTGAAATCTGAAATCTTTCGACGCTGAAAATCCAGTTCGGCATCTTTCATCATTTTCAGCTTTTTCTTTAAAGCTTTGATGGTAGGAGCAAATTTTCTGGTTTCGAGCCATTGATTGAAATCATTTTCAACCTCATCGATAATATCTTTCGCCTGAGGGATGAACTGTTTGCGTCTTTCTAAAGTCTCATCTGTCATCTGTGAAAGATGGTCCAGATGTATAAGTTTCACATTTTCCAGGTCCTGAACATCATCAGAAACATTCTTTGGAATAGAAAGGTCCAGTACTAATAGTTCTTTCTTTGGATAGATAAGTTCCTTTGATATGGTTGGATTCTGAGCGCCGGTAGCCACAATTAGAATATCGCTGTTCCGGATCTCTGCCTGGAGATCGGCATAATCCTTAACGATTAGATTGAATTTTCCGGCGATCTTTTCGGCCTTGTCCTTGGTGCGGTTTATCAGGGTGATGTGATTATTCCTGGTATGTTTTACAAGGTTTTCACAAGTGTTCCTGCCAATCTTACCGGTTCCGAAAAGCAGAATGTTCTTTTCTGAAACATTCTCGATGTTGTTAAGTATATATTGAACCGAGGCGAAGGATACTGAAGTAGCACCGCTCGAGATCTCTGTTTCGTTCTTAATTCTCTTGCTAGCCTGGATCACAGCATTGACAAGTCTTTCCAGAAAGGCGTTAGCTACCCCTATTTTTTTTGATCTCACAAAGGCAGCTTTTAACTGACTGATGATCTCGAAATCTCCAAGGATCTGGCTATCCAGACCGGTGCCAACCCTGAAAATATGAGAGATCGCCTGTTTGTTCTTATACACATAGGCTACCTTCTCGAATTCTTCAACAGTCCCGTGAGTGTGTTCACAAAGCAGCTTTATAAGCTGAAAGGGATGCTGGGCGAATCCGTATATTTCTGTACGATTACAGGTTGAGGTTACAAGAATGCCATCAATACCTTCATCTTTTGCCTGCTCGAGAAGTCTTTGTTTTGATTCTTCATCAAGACTGAAATGTCCCCGGATCTCGGCGTCGGCCTTTTTGTAACTTAAACCAATCGTGTAAAAATGCTTTCCTCTAGAAATATTATAATCTTCCATGTACCTGTTTAGGTGATACGGCAGCAAAAATAATATAACCGAAATTTAAAAAGTAACGCTGTAAGCACTAAATATGTCGATATATGATAATTATCATGAAAAAAGGACTGAAAACCTGAAAATACCATATTTTTGTAGTAAATATAGTATGTTTGAAGCTGTTAGTTTAGACTGATTCTAAATAAAATAAATTTGTGTTCCATGGAAGAGCATCTAAAAAATAACGCTGTAAGTATCTCAGAAGAGATTAAAATCGAGGATGGGTTTTTCATTTTGAAGTTCCAGAATGATACCCGGGACACCAAGCTAATGTCACGAGAAATAGACAATAGCTTTATCCAGTTTCACTTTAATGTAAAGGGATTTAGCAAGTTTCTTTTCAATAATGCTTCTTACGAATTGCCCCTGAACGAAGAGAATTCCCTGCTTCTTTATAACCCCCAGCAGGACCTGCCTTTGAATGTTTCCCTGGAGAAGGAATCATGGCTTATCTCCCTGGTGATCTCTATAAAAAAATTCCATGCCCTTTTTTCTCAGGAAGCCGATTATATCACATTTTTAAGCGAGGACAACAAGGACAAGAAATATTATAAGGATGCGCCGGTGTCCCCATCTATGGCTGTGGTACTTAATCAGATCATGAATTTCAACCTAACGCCAAGTATTAAAAATCTTTATTTTAGGGCCAAGGCCTATGAACTTTTGAGCCTTTATTTTAATAAGGCTGAAAATCCCGATCTTGAGCAGTGTCCTTTCCTTAGCGATGAAGAAAATATCAAAAAGATAAGGCGTGCCAAGGATATCGTAATTGCCAGGATGGCTGAACCACCTTCCTTACATGAACTATCAGATGAGATAGGTTTGAGCCTTAAAAAACTGAAGGAAGGATTCAAGCAGATATACGGAGACTCCGTCTATAGTTTCTTGTTCGATTATAAGATGGAATACGCCAGGAAATTACTGGAATCAGGAGAATACAATGTAAATGAGGTGGGGCTAAAGGTAGGTTACAGTACTGCCAGTCATTTTATTGCAGGCTTCAAGAAAAAATTCGGTACTACCCCAAAAAAATATACTCTTTCAGTAAACTAATATCTATTATGAGAATTATTCTAGCAATTGCCTTCCTTATTTTAAGCAATACTTTTTATGCGCAGAAATCGGTGCTCATTTTCTACGAAACCGGAGGATACAGGCACAAATCCATTGAGGCCGGGATACAGGCGATCCAGCGACTTGGTAACGAGAATGGCTTCAGTACCATCGTAAGCCGGGATAGTAAGTTCTTCACAGAAAATGATATTAGCAGGATAGATCTGGTAATCTTTCTGAATACAACAGGTGATATCCTGAATACCGATGAAGAGGTGGCTTTCCAGAATTATATGGATAATGGAGGTAATTTCTTTGGAATACATGCTGCGGCAGATACTGAATATGACTGGGCCTGGTATGGCAGGCTTGTGGGAGCCTATTTTAAGGGGCATCCCGAAGTTCAGACCGCTGTGGTAAATGTCATGATGCCAGACCATATGACGGTAGATCATTTGCCTGAACAATGGAAGAGGGAAGACGAGTGGTACAATTATAAAGACATTAGACCAGAAATAAAGGTGTTAATGTCGCTTGATGAAAAGACCTATGAGGGAGGAGAAAATGGTGATGATCATCCCATTGCCTGGTTTCAGAATTATACCGGTGGAGGTAAATCTGTTTATACTGGAGGGGGGCATACGGTTGAATCTTATTCCGAACCCGATTTTCTGGAACATTTAAGGAGATGCATAGGATTCGCGCTTTCAGACTAGGCGTGCTTTTATGAACCTATAGAAAACTCCGATAAGAATTACAGGTGCAGATTTGTTGAGAATATTAATTTTGAAGCGCAAAAGAAAAATTTATGAGTAAAGGCGTGCTGCTGGTAAATCTGGGTTCTCCAGATAGTACCGATCCTAAGGATGTTAAGAGATATCTGGGTGAATTCCTGATGGACGAAAGGGTGATAGATGTTCCTTATTGGGCCCGAACACTGCTGGTGAAAGGGATCATTCTGAATACCAGGCCAAAGAAATCGGCAGAGGCATATGAAAAGATCTGGTGGAAAGAAGGTTCGCCACTTATAGTACTTTCAGAAAGACTTCAATCCAAGATCGATGAGCATACCGCTGTGCCGATCTCCCTGGCGATGCGCTATGGTAAGCCAAGTATCCTTCAAGGATTGCAGGAGTTACATGATAAAGGAGTAGATGAGGTGTTGCTTTTTCCTCTCTATCCTCAATTTGCAATGGCCACTACCGAAACCATTCTTGTACTTGCTGAAGAACTTCGCCAAAAGCATTTCCCGGACATGAGCTTTACAACGGTCCCGGCTTTTTATAATCATCCTGATTATATAAGGACCCTTGGTAACAGCATAGCTGAAAGCCTGAAGGATGTTGAATATGAGCACCTCCTTTTTTCTTATCACGGAGTGCCAGAAAGACATATTCGTAAAAGTGATGTGACCAATTCTCATTGCAAGATAGATGGTACCTGTTGCCAGAATGCTTCAACAGCGCATCAATTCTGCTACCGCCATCAATGTTTTGAGACCACCAGATTAACTGCTGAATATCTTGGTTTGAAACCCAATACTTACAGTGTTTCTTTTCAGTCAAGACTGGGATTTGATCCATGGCTAAAACCTTATACAGACCGTACCATAGAGAGATTCGGAAATCAGGGAATGAAGAAGCTGGCTATAGTTACTCCGGCTTTTGTTTCAGACTGCCTGGAAACCCTCGAAGAGATCGCTATGGAAGGCGAGGAGATCTTCCATGAGGTGGGAGGAAAAGAATTTAAAGTTGTACCCTGTTTAAATGACCGGGATGAATGGGTTAAGGTCCTGTCAAGGTGGATTGATGAATGGGCTCATCAAACGCCTGTTGAAGCCTGATGCCGGGCCTTAGGTCAGCTGAACTGGGAGAAAAACCAATAGGCAAGCTACTGGTCCAGCAAGCCGTGCCAGCATCCATTGGGATCCTGGTCATGTCGCTTAATGTTCTGGTAGATACGATTTTTGTTGGAAACTGGATCGGTGCAATTGCCATTGCAGCTATTAATGTAGTGCTTCCCGTTTCTTTCTTTATCGCTGCGCTGGGAATGGCAATAGGTATAGGCGGATCTTCAATTATTTCCCGTGCCCTGGGAGCCGATAATACTCAAAAAGCATTAAAGACTTTCGGAAACCAGATCACTTTAACGATCCTGCTATCCATTGGCCTGGTGATTCCGGGATTGATATTCGTAAACGATCTTATACCTGCTTTTGGAGGAAAGGGAGACATCTTTGATCCCGCCAAAATTTATTATATAATCGTCTTATGTGGTGTTCCTTTTCTGGCCCTTGCTATGATGGGCAACAACGTGATAAGGGCAGAAGGCAAACCTCGTTTCGCCATGATCGCGATGATAATTCCTTCGGTTGGTAATCTCTTGCTGGATTATATTCTTATTAACCGTCTTAATATGGGAATGGAGGGTGCTGCCATAGCTACCACAACATCCTATGTTCTATGCCTGGCATATATTATCTGGTTCTTTTTGTCGAAAAATTCTGAACTGAAGATCGATTTTTCACATTTCCGACTTGACTTGCCTATTCTGAAGGAAATGTCGGCTCTTGGATTGGTTACTTTGGCGAGGCAGGCAGTAGTAAGTATCACCTATCTTTTGATGAATAACATATTGTTCGATCTTGGTGGAGAAGCTTCGGTGACGGTTTATGCCATTATCGCGAGAATGCTCATGTTTGCACTTTTTCCTGTACTCGGAATAACCCAGGGATTCCTGCCAATCGCGGGTTATAATTACGGTGCACAGAAATATCCCCGGGTGAGAAAAAGTATTAATACAGCCATTTTATATGCATTTTTAATGGGACTGGTGATCTTTGCGGGGATCATGTTCTTCGCGCCAACTATAGTAAAGGTTTTTACCGGTGAAGCTGAAATTATAGAAGAAACACCTTCAGCCATG
>JAWWBH010000182.1:0-5940 GCA_033721075.1 Christiangramia sp. | reverse complement strand
TCTGACTCTTTCAGAATCTCTTGACGAGGCAACTGAGAGATTCCTTAACGAAGGAAGATCTCCTTCCCGAGTGGTAAATGAGCTGGATAACCGGGGAAGCCATTTTTACCTTGCTCTGTACTGGGCTGAGGCGCTTGCCAGACAAAAACGCAATACGGACCTGAATATCTATTTTGACAGGATCGCTAAAATGATGGAAGACAATCAGGAAAAGATACTTCAGGATTTGCTTGACGCTCAGGGCTCACCGGTAGACATTGGAGGATATTATTTCCCTGATGAAGAGCTTACAAAAGAAGCAATGAGACCAAGTGAGAAGTTTAACGGTATTTTAAATACATCTGCTTAATCTTATTAGAACAGTTTAAAGGAAAGGCCCCGCATTTAGCGGGGCCTTTTTTTCTGGAAAACTCAATCGAAATAGTTTAATCTTTCGTTAAAAATACAGCGAAATTAGAACAGAATATTCTGTTTGGTGAAATTTGCAAAATGAATCGAATTTCCGGGGAAAGAAATAAAAAACAGGAATATATTATACTGCTGGTTCTGGGAACTCTTATCGCACTTGGACCTTTTTCTATAGATGCCTATCTGCCTGGTTTTGCAAGTATTGCTGAAGACTTCAACACCTCGATAAGCGAGATTGGACTCACCCTCACCAGTTACTTTATAGGTATCTCTATCGGCCAGCTTGCTTATGGCCCTATAATGGATAAATTCGGAAGAAAAAGGCCTTTACTTATAGGCCTGGGTATATACTTCCTATCTGCCATAAGCTGCATGTATTCACCTAACCTTGAATGGCTTATCGTCTCAAGGTTCTTCCTTGCTATTGGCGCAGCAGCCGGAATGGTGGCTGCCAAAGCTGTGGTTAGGGATATTTTCCCGATTAATGAGGTTGCGGGTGCCATTTCTGTCTTAATGCTTATAATGGGCGGGGCTCCAATCATTGCACCTACCGTGGGTAGTTTTATTATTGATGCTTTTGGCTGGGAAATGATATTCCTATTTCTCGCTTTTTTTTGTCTGTTAATGATCATTAGTGTCACCAGGTTTTTACCTGAAAGCATAGTCCCCGATAAAATGGTTGAACTTAAGCCGAAGCAGGTAGCCATTAAATATTTCGGGATTCTCACCCATCCAAAATTCTGGAGTTTCGCTTTTGCCGGAAGTTTCGCGATTGGTGCCATGTTTGCCTATATATCGGATGCCCCAAAACTATTTATGGGAAATTTTGATCTTAGTCAGAAGGAATTCGGATTGTTATTCGGGCTTAATGCAGGTGGACTAATACTTGGAAGCCAGATAAACAGGCTTTTCCTGAGAAAGTTCAGTGCCCTGCAGATCACGCTTTTCAATAGCGTAATCCTGGTAATATTATCGGGTCTTTTTCTGATCATTTCAATTTTTAAATTTGGATTTATTCCTACAGCTGTACTGATATTTCTTATGCTTTTCCTGTTGGGGTTCCAGAATCCCAATACCACAGCCTTATCTCTTGAGCCCTTTGAGAAAAAAGCCGGAAGAGCCTCTGCCCTTATTGGGAGTTTGAAAATGATCCTGGGTGCCTTTACCTCATTTCTTATTAGCCTTTTTCATACTAACAGCACAGTTCCTTTAGCACTTATCTTACTTTCCTGTCTTTTTATAAGCTTCGCGCTCCTCTTCCGTTTTTCGAGAAAAGAAAGACGCAGTCTGCAGCTAAGTGAAGCCTAAACTTTTTTATTACGCGACTTAATTCTATTTTTGAGTAAAAAATTGAAAATCCGCTTTCTAGTTTTCCTCCTGCTTTTAAGCTTACCCGGTACTTTGGCTGCCCAGGAATTATTCACACTTAATGGTGTGATTACTGATGCATCCAGCAATGAAACTCTCATTGGCGTAAACCTTATTCTTCCCGAAGCTAAAACTGGAGTGGTCACAAATGATTATGGATATTATTCGATCAAACTTCCCGAAGGAGAGTATATTATACAGATATCATATGTAGGATATCAAAGCATCCAAAGATCCATTACTCTGGATGCAGATACAAAAATGGATTTCAAGCTGAACCAGTCTTCAGAAAACCTGGAAGAAGTTATAATAACCAGCGAAAATAAGGGGCTGGATATTAGAAAACCTGAAATGAGCATAAATCGTCTCTCGATACAGGCTATCCAGAGGATGCCTGTTATATTTGGTGAAGTAGATGTTGTGAAATCCCTTCTTCTGCTGCCTGGAGTCTCCAATGCCGGAGAAGGTTCTTCCGGTTTCAACGTTCGTGGTGGTGCGGTGGACCAGAACCTTATCCTTCTGGATGAAGCCACTATTTTCAATTCCTCCCATTTATTCGGGCTTTTCTCGGTTTTTAATCCTGATGCTATTAAGGATCTAAAGCTTTATAAAGGTGGGATCCCTGCAGAGTATGGCGGCAGAGTTTCGTCTGTTCTTGATATTTATCAGCGGGATGGGAATAGTAAGGAATTCAAAATGCAAGGTGGGATAGGAGCTGTTTCAAGCAGATTGCTTGCGGAAGGGCCCATAGTTAAGGATAAAGGATCATTTCTAATTGGAGGAAGAAGCTCCTATGCCCATCTGTTCCTAAAACTCACTGATAACACTAATTCGGCTTATTTCTACGATCTTAATACAAAGCTCAGTTACAAATTGAATAGTAGTAATAAACTTTTGCTTTCCGGATATTTTGGCCGGGACGTATTCAGGATAAGTCAGAACTTTGATAATACTTATGGAAATGCGGTACTTAATCTAAGATGGAACCATATATTTTCTGATAATATCTTCACTAATCTTTCAGCCATCTACAGTGACTATTATTATGGACTAACCCTGAACTTTGTTGGTTTTAACTGGGACAGCGGAATAAAGAACCTGAACCTTAAATATGATTTCAACCATTATATCAATGATCATCTTCAGCTGAAATATGGGATCCAGAATACCTATTACGAATTTAATCCAGGTGAGATAGAGCCGATCGATGAAGATTCTGGTATTAATTATTTCAAACTAACCAATAAATATGCTTTTGAGAATGCTTTCTATATTTCTGCTGAACATGATTTAAGTGAAAAATTCTCTGCAGAATACGGGTTAAGGTTGAGTAATTTCTTCAGGTTAGGTCAAAAGGAACTTAATGTTTATAAAAATGACAGGCCAGTGGAATACGATGAGCAAAGAGGGATCTATAAGGAAGCTGAAATTGTTGGCACTCAAAGTCATTCACGAAGTAAGATTATGAAATCATTTACCAATTTTGAACCACGGTTGGCAATAGCTTATACCCTTAATGAAAATCAATCCCTGAAAGCCAGCTATAACCGGATGACCCAATATTTACATCTCATCTCCAACACAAGTTCTCCAACACCTCTTGATGTTTGGACACCAAGCGGACCTTTCATTGACCCACAGATCCTGGATCAATATGCTATAGGTTATTTCAGAAATTTTAGCGAGAGCTCCTTTTCTCTGGAACTGGAAACTTTTTACAAACAAATAGATAACAGGATAGATTATATAAACGGTGCTAATCTTATTGCCAATAATGCCATTGAAAGAGTAGTTCTAAATGGAGAATCGAGGGCCTATGGTATGGAAATCCTTTTCAGAAAAAATACTGGAAGATTCATGGGTTGGCTTGGATATACCCTATCAAGATCTGAGCAGCGCACTCCTGGAAGAACCGGTTTAGAACCCGGGATCAATAATGGTGATTGGTATTATTCCAATTATGATAAAACCCATGATCTAAGCCTTACAGGAAGCTATGACCTAAGTGAAAGATGGCAACTGAATGCTAATTTCATATATCAGACTGGCCTGGCCACAACCTTTCCTACGGGGCAGTATGAATATGAAGGTGTAACTATCCCCGTTTATGGGGAAAGGAATGGCGACCGCCTGCCTGCCTATCACCGTCTGGATATATCTGCCACTTTTGAGCCTAAAAGGAGTAAAGCCAAAAGCTTCAGGTCTTTCTGGAACTTTGGGATCTATAATGTTTATAACAGGAAGAATGCCTATTCCATTAGTTTTAGGGAAAATGAAGACACCAATAGAAATGAAGCGGTGAGATTATCCCTATTCGGTATAATTCCTTCCATCACTTATAATTTCAGATTTTAGATGAAAGCATTTTTGAAATATCTCCTTTTATTTATCATCTTATTCCTCATTTCCTGTGAGGAGGTAGTTAATATTGAACTGGAGAAAAGCGAGCCAAGACTGGTAATTGAAGCTTCAATAATATGGGAAAAAGGCACTGCCGGAACTAACCAGAGAATTCTTATCTCCAGGACATCGGGCTTCTATGAAGAAGAAAGAAAAGGCGTGGAAAATGCACAGGTTAGAATCATTTCAGAAAATGGGGATAGTTTCAATTTTGATCATGTCGAAGAAGGTAACTATTTAAATACTCAGTTTAGGCCAGTATTAAACACCAGGTATGATCTAGAGGTCAATTATGAAAATGAAACTTATTCAGCTTCAGAAACTCTTATTCCTGTAACAGATATAGATTATGTGGAACAAACCGAAGCCGGAGGATTCTCGGGTGAAGATATCGAAATAAAGGCTTATTACACTGATCCAGCTGATCAGGAGAATTATTATCTATTCAAATTTAGCAATGAAAATGTCAGCCTGGAATTCTATGAAGATGAATTCACAAACGGCAACCAGATATTTGGTTATTATTCTAAGGAAGATATTGAGCCCGGCGATACCATAGGAATCGAATTACAGGGAATTTCAAAAGACTATTATGAATATCTTTTTATATTGCGGTCACAGATTGGAACGAATGAGGGCGGCCCTTTTGAGACCATGCCGGCTATAGTAAAAGGAAATATTATCAATCAAACCAACCCTGATAATTATCCTTTTGGGTATTTTAGATTATCGGAGATGGATTTTACAAATTACACCGTTGAATAAAATGAAGCATACCAACAAAAAAGTACTATCTAAAGGCATTAAATACCTAGCCGGAGCTTTACCTCTGGCAATGATTGGGCCTTCCATACTTTTTAGCGCATTCAACAATCAGGATAAGCCACTTTATCTGGCTGTTCTCATCCTTGGAATCCTGGCGTCAGCTGCAGCAGTTTTCCTTATGTTTAAAGGTATACTAACTGTGGTGAAATCCATGTTTGATTAAAAATTAATTGCTACGCAGCCTGAATCTACCATCGGTGATATACCGAATACTGTTATCTTCAAAATTTTGACCGGCAAAACTGAATAGACCTTCTATAATCTGCCCGTCATCTCCTGTAATTTCGACATAGTTCTTTTGCACATCATTAGGCCCTGGGTTATTACAGAACCAGTTTCCATAAGGCGAAGCACTTTCATATTCTATGATATTAGGAAGCATTGGATTAACCCCTATCATATATAGATTCTTACCGGAGTATTGCGGAATAATAAATCTAAGGCTTTGGCCATCCGCTGAAATTGCTTCTACCTTTAATTTAGAGATTCCCGCCGGTCCTATGATACGGGTCGCACTTAGAGTAGAGGTTTTAGAATCCATGTTGTAATCTACCCCATCTATTTTTACGCTCATATAGATGTCATTTAAGATATCCTGATGATCATCATCACTACATCCTATAAAAAGGACTAAAATTAAGAGACAACCTACGGTGGTTTTTGTAAAGTAACTCATGACACTTGATTTTTGATTGATAAGAGGTGAAGTTACTTTAAAAAAAGAATGAGCGCCATGGGGAAAAATCCCCTAATTATCTGATTTTCAATATTGTAGGTGATTACTGATAGTTTGGATATACCCATAAAAAAACCCCTTCAGATCTCTGAAGGGGTTTTCAAGAAGAAGGCGGCGACCTACTCTCCCACAATGATAGCAGTACCATCGGCGCTAACGGGCTTAACTTCTCTGTTCGGAATGGGAAGAGGTGAGCCCCGTTG
>JAWWBH010000181.1:0-5997 GCA_033721075.1 Christiangramia sp. | reverse complement strand
TCTCAAATCACATCCCGCTGGCTGGAGTTGAATAAAGATGTATATCAACGTACCTATAAAATGCTTGAAAAATATAATGTTGAAGATCTGTCTAAAGAAAGCGGCGGAGGGGAATATCCAACCCAGGATGGTTTTGGATGGACCAACGGCGTCTATCAGAAACTTTCTTCTGATTGAAATTAGATATGGAAAGCATCGAAATTTATATAAGTTATACGGCGAAATTCATTGAAGTGGCAGGTGTGCTAACAATAGTTTTAGGCACTGTTTTAGTTCTTGCCAGGTATCTGCTTTCAAAACAAAAAAGTGAAGTTCGATCATATAAGTTACTAAGACAGGAACTGGGTAAGGCTATTTTATTAGGGCTGGAAATTCTGGTAGCCGGAGATATAATTGCTACTGTGGTAACTGAACCTACTATGGATAAGGTCCTTACCCTGGGTGTTATTGTGTTAATAAGAACTTTTCTTAGTATTTCAATCGAAATGGAAATCGAGGGGCGTTTTCCCTGGCAGCAAAGAAACTCAGAGGAAAGCCAATTGGATCACAAATCATGAGTTAGTCAGCAATAAAGTCACTAACAAAATAGGAAAGAGCTTTTCCTATCTGCCCGGTATTCATTTCATCAGGTGCTGCTTCACAAATATGGAAATAGGTGCAGTTCTCATTTTTAGAAATCATACTGATAAAATTCCTCACCTGATTCATAGTAAATCCTGAGGGTGATTTTGCACTGCTGGGAAAATCTGCAATGGCATCGCAGTCCAGTTCAAAACCAAATTTTGTATCATCAATTTTTTCGATACACTGCTGTAACCTTCTGTTCAGCTCATCGGGAAATTTAAGAAGTTCTTCCGCCAGTAAATACTGCATGTTATCAGAACAGTCCATCTCTTTGAAGATATATTCAGGAGTATAATTCTTGTGCAGACCAAAAACCGAATACTTACATAAGAACTGTCCTTCGATGGCATAGCTAAAACCATTTCCGCTATGCCGGTGTTCAAGATGCCTCAGATCTGTATGCGCATCAATATTAATAACATTTACAGGGGATCCGGTCGCCTTTGCAGCTCCTTTGATATTTCCATATGCATTATTATGCCCGCCTCCAATAATTACAGGTATCTTCCCTGCTGAAATTATTTTTTCAATAAGTTCAGCCACCAACTGATCAATCTCTTTCACCAGGTCTCCCAGTTTAATAAGGTAGTTAGGATCAGTATCGTCAATATTTGCTGCCTTTTGCATGAAATCCTTACAGTCCAGTTCTCCTAAAAGCAACAGCTTTTCCGGATCGTTAAACCGGTTCACCTGGATATTTACAAGTGAGCTTAACAAACTTTTCCATGCTTTTGAAGTTCCAGGTTTACCATGATTTGCCCTTACCCCAATGTCTTCAGGTATTCCCACCAGAACATATTTGGCAGATTTATTTTCGAGTTCTTCATTTTCAGCCAGAAACTGAAGCTGTTCTCCAAATTTGACTTCTCCCTTTCTTTTAGAGATCAGTTTTTCTATATCTGCCGGTTTATAAAGTTTCAGGCCTTTCATATTAAACTTCTTTTCCGTTTATATAAACTGATTCGATTGAATTGGTGCCAAAAGCATAAGGAAGGAAGGTGTAGGAAGGAATTTCACTTGTAACAATGAAATTAGCCTGTTTTCCATTGGTAATACTGCCATGGGTTTCACTCAGTTCCATTGCATATGCACCATTTATCGTGGCAGCATTAATGGCTTCTTCCGGTGTCATTTTCATCTTAATACAGGCAAGGGAAACTACCAGATTCATATTCCCGCTTGGGGTACTTCCCGGATTAAAGTCGGTAGCAAGTGCCAATGGTAAGCCGGCATCGAGAATTCTTCTTGCAGGTGTATAGGGAATGCTTAGAAAAAGAGAGCAGGAGGGAAGAGCGACCGGCATGGTATCTGAATTTTTCAATGCCTCAATGTCCTCATCATTCATTACCTCCAGGTGGTCCACGCTAAGGGCGTTGTGTTCAACTCCGGCCTTGACACCACCTATAGCATTGAACTGATTTACATGGATCTTGGGTTTTAGCCCATATTTTTTTGCAGCACTAAGTAGTTTATGTGTGTCTTCCACCGTGAAATATCCTTTTTCGCAAAAGATATCGATATATTCCGCCAGATTCTGTTCGCCAACCTTAGGTAAGATCTCATTTATCACAAGGTCCATATATTCATTCGGCCTGTCTTTATAATCTTTCGGAATGGCGTGTGCCCCAAGGAAAGTCGATTTTATTGGCAGATCATAATCTTCTCTTAGCTTTTTGATCACCCTAAGCATTTTCAACTCCGCATCTTCAGTGAGTCCGTAGCCAGATTTGATCTCAACGGCTCCGGTACCAAGCTTCATAACTTCTTCAAGGCGTTTTGCCGATTGTTTGTATACTTCTTCTTCCGGAGTTTCCTGAAGGGTTTTAGCACTGTTGAGTATCCCTCCGCCACGATTCGCGATCTCTTCATAACTGAGACCATTTATTCGATCTGCAAATTCCTGTTCCCTGTTTCCGGCATACACGATATGTGTATGAGAATCGCACCAGGTTGGCAGAATGATTTTTCCGGAAGCATCTATTCTTTTATCAACTTCAATATCCGGCGGATTATCCATTGAACCATAGGCTTCAATTTTATCATCTTCAACAAGCAGCCAGGCATTTTTTATCGAAGGGAGCTCCTTCATTTCAGCACCTGAGACTTTTAATATCTTTTCTTCCCTTACCTGTAAAAGTTCTTTTATATTGGAAAATAAAAGTTTCATTTAAGTTTTGTTTATTGATCGGTTTGCTAAGATAGAAAAGTCAATCGGGACGACTGTTTTTCGGCTGAATTTTCTGCATCAAAGGGTGAATTGTGCCAGTAGTTTCTGCACTTCATAGATATCGACCTTCTTGTTAAAGCGTTTTTGAATACTTGGATGCTGTTCACCGGAGATCCAGATCTTTAATTCAGCATCAAGATCAAAACTCCCCGCAGTTTCTACACTAAAGCGGGTTATGCTCTTATACAGAACAGAGAAGTATTCTATTTTATTTCCGGTAATTCCCTGAACGTCTACAAGGATTAGCCGCTTATTGGTAAAGATGAAGGTGTCACGAATTATTTTGAATCCCGCTTCGATCTCTTCCGAAGGGATAAGAAGTTTTCCATATTTTTCCTGGAGCGCCTCCTTTTCTATAGCTCCGGCATTTCCTAAAAGTGAAGAAAGTATTCCCATATTAATTTTTTAAAGATTTCATATCGATAACGAACCTGTACTTAACATCTGAATTCACTACCCGTTCATAAGCTTCATTTATGTCCTGAATATTGATCATTTCGATATCTGAAACTATATTATGTTCTCCACAGAAATCAAGCATTTCCTGAGTCTCCTTGATGCCACCTATAAGTGAGCCGGCCACTCTTTTTCTTCCCATGATCAAACCTCCGCCATGAAGGTCCACAGAGTCAATAGCACCCACGAGAACCATGGTGGCATCTCTTTTTAATAAGCCTATGTAAGGGTTGGTATCATGTCCAACAGGGATGGTATTGAGCAGAAAATCAAAACTTCCCATATGTTTTTTCATCTCCTCCTCATTTTTGGAAATAAGCACTTCATCAGCACCAAGGGCTTTGGCATTTTCAGCTTTCGAAGGTGAAGTAGTTATCATTACTACACGAGCACCGAGAGCACTGGCGAATTTAATTCCCATATGGCCAAGACCTCCCAGGCCTATAACTCCCACTTTATCATCCTTTTTTACATTCCATTGTCTTAAAGGAGACCAGGTGGTGATTCCGGCACATAATAAAGGAGCGACTGCTTTAGTATCAAGGTTTTCCGGAATACTTAGAACGAATTTTTCCCTTACCACGATCATTTCAGAATATCCTCCATAAGTATGCCCGCCAAGATGTTTGTCTTTACCATTATAAGTAGGGGTCATCCCGTTTTCACAATATTGTTCCAGGTTATCTTTACATGAGTCGCATTCCTGGCAGGAATCTACCAGGCAGCCTACACCAACAAGATCTCCTTCCTTGAATTTTGAGACTTCCTTTCCCACTTCCTTTACTCTTCCTATAATCTCATGTCCCGGGACTACGGGATATAAGCTGTTGCCCCAGTCATTTCTAACCTGGTGTATGTCGCTGTGACAAACTCCACAATAGGTTATTTCGATCTTTACATCATTAGGTTGTAACTTCCTTCTTTCAATTTCAAAGGGCTCTAAATCAGCATCACTTGCCTTAACCGCATATGCGTTAACATTCTTCATTTCTTCATATTTAATATTCTAAAGAAAGTTACTTAAAAAACTGAGGGATTAAATGGATGGAGTTAAGCTTTAACTTTAATTAACGAATGTCCACATGCATAATACCGGGGATATGCGTTAGCGATGAGTTTATCAGAATTCTTAGTACATTAGGGCTCTTATTTTCCAAATCAAAATTTTATGAGCAAACCAAAAGGAATCAATACTATTTGCACACATGTAGGAGAGCTTGAAGACAAGGAATTCAGGGGAGCGGTCTCTCCTTTGTATATGTCTACTTCGTATGCCTTTGAAGATGTGGAAGCCAAAAGGTATCCAAGATATTTTAATACTCCCAATCAGGTGGCCCTTGCTAAAAAAATGGCAGCACTTGAACATGGTGAAGCATCACTAATATTCGGAAGTGGAATGGCGGCGGTAAGTACTTCTTTAATGGCTTTTCTAAGATCAGGAGACCATGTGGTATTTCAGGATTCTCTATATGGAGGCACCAGTAATCTGGTAACCGAGGAATTTGACAAATTCGGAATTGAATACAGTTTTGCAAAAGACGCTAAAGCCGATTCGTTAGAATCTGAGATCAGGAAGAACACAAAAGTTATATATATAGAAACACCGTCAAATCCCTTACTGAAGATTACAGATATGAAGGCTGTGGCCGGGTTGGCGAATAAGAATGGTCTTATTAGCATGATCGATAATACTTTTGCCTCTCCTGTGAATCAGAATCCTATAGATTTTGGGATCGATGTAGTGATACATTCAGCTACCAAGTATATGGGAGGGCATAGTGATATTCTTGCCGGTACTGTGATCTCTTCTGAAGAGCATATAAGCCGGATCTTTCATATGGCCAAGAACCTTGGAGGAAGCCTGAGTGACTATACTGTCTGGCTGCTGGAAAGGAGTTTGAAAACCATGGGGCTTAGGGTGAAAGCTCAGAATGAGAACGCGATGAAACTGGCTGAATTTTTAAATTCACATTCCGAAGTATCCCGTGTATATTATCCCGGATTGAAAGATCATCCAGATCACGATCTGGCCACAAGCCAAATGAAGGGATATGGTGGAATGCTTTCTTTTGAACTGAACGAAAATATAAATGCATCCCAATTCATGAAGTCTCTGGAACTTATAAAACCTTCTATGAGTCTGGCAGGGGTAGAGAGTACCATTTTGTTGCCTTCAAAGACCTCCCACGGATTGTTAAGTCCTGAGGAAAGGGAAAAACAGGGAATAAAAGATAACCTGTTGAGATTTTCGGTTGGGATCGAGGAAACCGAAGACCTAATTGCCGACCTGGAACAGGCTATTAAAAAAGTAACTACAAATTAGAAATAGAATTTTATGAAGTTAGATATACTGGCAGTGGGATCACATCCCGATGATGTGGAGTTAAGCTGTTCAGGCACTATAGCCAAGGAAGTGGATCGCGGAAAAAAAGTAGGTATTCTTGACCTTACGCGCGGAGAGCTTGGAACCCGGGGCACCCCGGAACTAAGGGATAAGGAAGCCAAAGCCGCAGCAGAGATACTCGGAGTTTCAGTTCGTGAGAACCTGGAATTCAGTGATGCCTTTTTTGAGAATAACAAAGCCCACAAACTGGAGGTAGTAAAGATGATAAGGAAATACAGGCCGGAGATCGTGCTCTGTAATGCAGTTGAAGACCGGCATATAGACCATGGAAAAGGGGCGAGGCTTG
>JAWWBH010000180.1:0-6004 GCA_033721075.1 Christiangramia sp. | reverse complement strand
CCTAAAGTTAAAGATTAAAGCATTTTTTTTACTTTTGCCAGAATGAAGTATACAGCAGCGCAAATAGCCGAGATATTAGAAGGCACAGTACAGGGAAATCCCGAAGTGGAAGTTTCTGAGCTTGCCAAAATTGAAGAGGGGTCTGAAGGTTCACTTACTTTCTTAAGCAATCCAAAATACACATCATTTTTATATACCACCAATGCATCCATTACCATCATAAATAATGATTTTGAAATAGATCAGCCAGTAAACACCACTCTCATTAAGGTGAAGGACGCATATAAGGCCTTTTCCACCTTACTTGAGTACTACAACCAGATCAAACTCAATAAATCAGGAATAGAAGATCCTAGTTTCATTTCTGAAACTGCCAAATACGGTGAAGGACTGTATTTTGGCTCTTTTTCTTATATGGGGGAAAATGTAGTTATTGGAGAGAATGTGAAGATATATCCTAATGCATACATAGGAGACAATGTGAAAATTGGTAATAATGTCACCATTTTTGCCGGAGTAAAAATATATTCTGAAAGTCTAATAGGAAATAACTGTACCATTCATAGTGGTGCTGTAATTGGTGCTGACGGATTTGGATTTAGTCCGGGAGATACTGGAGAATACAGCAAAGTCCCACAAATTGGGAATGTTATCATTGAAGATAATGTTGATATTGGAGCGGTCACTACCATAGACCGTGCGACGCTTGGTTCTACTATTATAAGGCAGGGAGTAAAGCTGGATAATCATATTCAGATAGCTCATAATGTTGAAATAGGAGAGAATACTGCTATTGCAGCACAAACTGGCATTGCCGGTTCAACAAAGATCGGTAAGAACTGCCTTATTGGAGGCCAGGTTGGAATTGCCGGACACCTTAATATAGGGAACAGAGTGAAGATCCAGGCTCAATCAGGTATTGGGCGCGATATTAAAGACGATGAAATGTTACAGGGCTCACCGGCCATCTCATACAGTAATTATAATAAATCATATATACACTTTAAGAACCTGCCCCAAACAATGAATACATTACACCAACTGGAAAAAAAGATCAATAATGGCGGATAGAATTTCGAAGCAAAGAACCATTCGGGAGGAAGTTTCCCTTGAAGGTGTTGGCCTGCATACAGGTAAGGAAGTAAAATTAACTTTTAAACCCGCACCTGAGAATACAGGCTATGTTTTTAGAAGGACCGATCTGGAAGGACAGCCGGAAGTAGAAGCAGATGTTAGTTATGTAGTTAACACGAGAAGAGGTACCAATCTTGAAAAGAATGGTGTTGCCATTCAAACCTCCGAACATGTGCTTGCTGCATGTGTTGGGTTGGAGATCGATAATATGTACATAGAGCTTAATGCCTCTGAACCTCCTATAATGGATGGCTCTTCAAAGTTTTTTGTGGAAGCACTGGAAAAGGTTGGCACTGTAGAACAGGATGCCGATCGCGAAGAGTATGTGGTGAATGAGATCATCTGTTACCGTGATGAAGAAAGCGGAAGTGAGATCATAGCCATGCCAGCCGATGAATACCAGGTGACTACCATGGTCGATTTTGGCACCAAAGTTCTTGGTACTCAGAATGCAACTATTGAACATCTTTCTGAATTCAAAACTGAAATAGCAGATTCCAGGACCTTTAGCTTTCTGCATGAAATAGAAACGCTTCTGGAGCACGGACTCATTAAAGGAGGCGATCTCAATAATGCAATAGTGTATGTAGATAAAGAGATTGGAGAAGAAACACTGAAGAAACTTCGGGTAGCATTCAATAGAGAGGATATTTCTGTAAAACCTAACGGAATACTGGATAACCTTACGTTGCATTATCCAAATGAGGCGGCCAGGCATAAATTGCTTGATGTACTTGGAGATCTTGCCCTTGTTGGAACGAGAATAAGAGGGAAGATCATTGCGAACAAACCAGGTCATCACGTAAACACAGAATTTGCCAAGAAGCTTGCAAAAGTGATAAAAGCTGAAAAAAGGAATAATGTTCCTAAAATAGATCTTTCACAACCTCCATTAATGGATGTGAATGATATTATGAATACATTGCCACACCGTTCACCATTTCTACTTGTGGATAAGATCTATGAGTTGACAGATACTCATGTAATTGGAGTTAAGAATGTGACAATGAATGAGCCTTTTTTTGTGGGACATTTTCCAGGGAAGCCTGTAATGCCAGGAGTGCTTCAGGTAGAAGCTATGGCGCAGACAGGAGGAATTCTTGCCCTTAAATCGGTGCCAGATCCTGAGAATTACCTCACCTATTTTATGAAAATAGATAATGTAAGGTTCAAACAGCAGGTAGTACCGGGTGACACTTTAATTTTTAAACTAGAACTATTAGCTCCTATAAGAAGAGGGATCTGCCAAATGCAGGCATATGCTTTCGTAAATGGCAAGCTCGCCACAGAAGCCATATTGATGGCTCAAATTGTAAAATCTAAATAATTGATATGAACCAACCCTTAGCATATGTGCATCCGGGAGCTAAAATTGCCAAAAATGTGGTGATTGAACCATTTGCGACAATTCATAATAACGTAGTGATAGGAGAAGGTACCTGGATTGGTTCCAATGTGACTATAATGGAAGGAGCCCGAATAGGGAAGAATTGCAGTATCTTTCCGGGTGCGGTGATCTCGGCCGTTCCCCAGGATAAAAAATTCAATGACGAAGACACCCTTACCGTAATTGGAGATAATACCACTATCAGGGAGTGTGTGACCATTAACCGGGGTACAACTGACAGGATGAAAACCGTGGTTGGAAATAATTGCTGGATCATGGCATATTGCCATATTGCCCACGATTGCATTGTTGGAGATAACTGTATATTTTCCAATAACAGTACCCTGGCAGGGCATATTAATGTTGGGGATTATGTAGTGCTTGCAGGTATGGCTGCTATTCAGCAATTTTGCAGTATTGGAAAACATGCTTTTGTAACCGGGGGATCACTGGTTAGAAAAGATGTTCCACCTTTTGTAAAAGCAGGTAGGGAACCTCTAAGTTATGTAGGTATTAACTCTATTGGATTACGCCGAAGAGGTTTCAGTACCGATAAAATCAGGGAGATCCAGGATATTTACCGTATACTGTATCAGAAAAACTATAATAATTCTCAGGCAGTGGCCATCATTGAAGCTGAAATGCAGGCTACGGCAGAGAGAGATGAAATATTGGAATTTATTAAAAACTCACAACGAGGTATCATGAAAGGATACTTCAGCTCAAATTAATTTATTAAATGGCTACAACCAGCGACATTAGAAACGGACTTTGTATTCGGTACAATCACGACATTTTTAAGATCGTGGAATTTCTTCATGTAAAACCAGGAAAAGGCCCTGCTTTTGTTAGAACAAAATTGAAAAGTGTTACCACTGGAAAGGTGATCGAGAATACCTTTTCAGCAGGTCATAAGATTGATGATATTCGCGTGGAAACGCATAAATATCAGTTCCTTTATGAAGATGGCGAGTTCTGGCACTTTATGAACACTGAAGATTACACACAAATTCGTTTGACCGAGAATGCACTCGATATGCCTAAGCTCCTAAAAGAGGGAGAAGTGGTTACGATTCTTATTAATACAGAGGATAATCTGCCTCTTTCTGTGGAGATGCCTGCAAGTGTTATTTTAGAAGTAACACATACTGAACCTGGCGTAAAAGGGAATACGGCTACCAATGCCACAAAACCTGCTACAGTCGAAACAGGATTTGAGGTGAACGTTCCTCTTTTCATCAATGAAGGAGACAAGATCAAGATCGAGACTGAAAAAGGGACTTACAAAGAAAGAATAAAGGAATAACAGGCTTATATGAGATTCACCCGAAAACATTCACTTAAAGAGATTGCAAATCTAATTGACTGTGATTATGTTGGAGATGCTGACTTCCCTGTTTGGGGAATGAATGAGATCCATGTGGTGACTCCGGGCGATATTGTCTTTGTAGATCATCCAAAATATTACGATAAAGCATTGAATTCCGCGGCAACTATCATTCTAATCAATAAAGAGGTAGAATGCCCTGAGGGAAAGGCTTTACTGATATCAGATGATCCTTTCAGAGATTTTAATAAGCTTACAAAACATTTTAAGCCTTTCCAGCCATCTACAGAAAGGATAGCCGATTCGGCTATGGTTGGGGAAGGAACAATTATTCAGCCTAATGTATTTTTAGGGAATAATGTGAAGATTGGTAATAATTGCCTTATTCATGCCAGTGTTATTATTGGTGATAATTGTATTATTGGTGATAATGTTATCATTCATAGCGGCACTGTGCTTGGTGGTGATGCTTTTTATTATAAGAAAAGACCGGAAGGTTTTGACAAGCTCCTTTCAGGAGGAAGGGTTGTGGTTAAAGATAATGTGGAGATTGGTACGAATAACTCAATTGATAGGGGAGTTACCGGAGATACCATTATTGGCGAAGGTTCCAAACTGGATAACCTCATACAAATAGGACACGATACCGTGATTGGTAAGAATTGTCTTATTGCTTCACAAGTGGGTATCGCGGGATGTGTGAGGGTAGAAGATGAGGTGACCATTTGGGGACAGGTGGGCATTAGAAGCGATATCACCATTGCTAAAGGAACTGTCTTGATGGCTCAGTGCGGAGTATCGAAAGATACCGAGCCTAATACAACTTACTGGGGTACACCATTTGGAGAAGTACGAACAAAACTGAGGGAATACGCAGCTATCAAGAAACTGCCAGAAATTGTTAAAACAATAAAATAAGTGAGACTATGGGTTTAAAAACAAAAGAAGTTATAGAGCAATTCTATCAATCTAATTTCTATAACGATGAAGAGGTAATGAAACGCTTTCTTCATCCCGATGTTGAACTTTCATGGTATGGCACAACGGGATTCAGGAAATTGAACCTTCAGGAAATTTCTGAAATTAGCAGTCAGCTTGCTTCTTCCTTTGATTCACTGCGGGCTGAAATAGAAAAGGTGGTGGTTAATAATGATAAGGAGGCTGCGATCAACTTCACTTATCATGTTCGCACAATAGAAAATCCGGATGAGGAAATGCCTTTAGCACATTTTATCGCTATCTGGGAACTTAAGGACGGTAAACTTTATAAAGGTGTCCAAATAAGTCAACTCGGGGAGGAAATAGAAGAAAGTCCCTGGTCTTAAAATATATGTTCGCATAATAAATGGTCCTGGTTCAAGGACCATTTTTATTTGATTTATATTCTACATTTGTAGAATTAAAAATATTGTTCTACATTTGTAGAGTAATTAAATTCGATCATGGAACTATCTAATGCGGAAGAACAGCTTATGCAGCTTCTCTGGAAGAAGGACAGGGCGATTATGAAAGAGCTGGTTGAGGCATACCCCGATCCAAAACCTGCTGTGACCACGGTGGCCACGCTGTTAAAGAGAATGCAGGATAAAGGTTTTGTAGGGTATACTCAAATAGGAAGGTCCAGGGAATACTTCCCAAAAGTGTCGAAAAAGTCCTATTTCTCCAGGCAGGTTAACGGTATGATTAAGAATTTTTTCAATGACTCGGCCTCACAATTCGCTTCCTTTTTTACTCAGGAGACCGATCTTTCTGAGGAGGAATTGAAAGAAATAAGAAAGCTCATAGATGAACGTATAAAGAAAAAATGATATGCTGATCTATTTAATAAAATCTTTATTATGTCTGCTTGTGTTATTCTCCTTCTACAAATTTTTCCTGGAAGCTGAAAGTATGCACAGGTTCAAACGCTTTTTTCTTATTGGATCTGTGATTTTTGCTTTTGTCTTACCCCTCATCACTTTTTCATATTCTGTGGAACATTCATCAGGGGCTGTAACAGCTATTCCTTTACCTGAAATGCCTGGAACAGGTGATCTGCCAAAACAGGAGAGCTGGATGTCTAATCTGGGCATATTCGCTTTAGTCATTTATAGTATCGGATTGATTATAATGGGATACAGGTTTACAAAAAACCTGTGTTCAATTCAAGAGAATAT
>JAWWBH010000179.1:0-6050 GCA_033721075.1 Christiangramia sp. | reverse complement strand
GCAGAAAACTGAAAAGCAAAGAAGCTTCATCAATTTTCAAGATGGCTACTGGGGTAATTATAATGGGACTTGGATTTGTGTTTATGGTATTTGCTGCTTTGCAGTTTGAATCAAATGGTGCTTCTGCAATGTACTGGTTAGTCCTGGCTTATCTTTTCCATACCATTGGAGAACTTTGTTCTTCACCGGTAGCACTTTCATTCATTACCAAGCTCGCGCCGGTAAGATATGCTTCGCTTATGATGGGTGTGTATTTCGCCGCTACAGGTTTGGGTAATAAGGTAGCCGGGATTATTGGAGAGGCTGCTTCAGAAGCCGGTGATATTGCAATATTCGCGGGAATAACCATATTTACAGTATGTTTCGCTACATTAGTATTAATAATGCTGAAACCATTGAAGCGATTAACTCATGGTGCCGAAGACAATGAAAGAGAAATGATGGAACAGGAGGAATATGAGCTTGCTGATGCTGAAGTGAATTAGTAACCAAATATTTTAAGTCATGGATATTACTTTATGGATCATGATTATAGGATGGGTCTTTGTACTCATCTGGGTTCCTTTTATTATCTACACTAATAAGGATACTCACCCAAAAGCACTGTTTGTTCTTTTCTTCGCTGAAATGTGGGAACGTTTTTCCTACTACGGAATGCGGGCACTGCTCGTGCTTTATATGACTAAAGTATTATTCTTTGACCTGGCCCAGAACGTGGCTGAAACTCAGGCTTATGGTATTTATGGATCCTATACTGCCATGGTATACCTTTTTCCGGTCCTGGGAGGGCTTGTGGCCGATCAGTTACTGGGTTTTAAAAAGACCATAATCTGGGGTGGTTTATTGATGGCTCTGGGCCATTTTACACTGGCTCTACAGGGCTTTGAAAATCTTGAAGGAAATATGCCTTTCTTTTTTGCAGCCCTTGCATTGATCATTGTGGGTAATGGTTTCTTTAAGCCTAATATCAGTTCTTTTCTTGGAACCTTCTACGATCCGAATGACGCAAGGAAGGATGGAGCCTTTTCAATTTTTTATATGGGGGTTAACATTGGTGCATTTCTTTCTACCCTTACCTGCGGTTATGTGGGACAGCAGATAAACTGGCATTATGGTTTCGGCCTTGCAGGAATAGGAATGTTACTGGGACTTATAGTGTTCTATATTTTCACAAAATCCAGCCGCGATTTTGAGGGTAAAGGTTTGCCGCCAGAAGAGGTACAAAGTGGTGAAAAGAAATTCCTGGGTATGAAACCCGATATTGGCATCTATGTGATCTCATTACTGGCCGTACCGGTTTGTGCTTATATGCTGGATCTCGATGAATTTATGTCTGGTGCATTGATCGTCGTTTCACTTTTAATTGTGGGTTATTTGCTCTATCAGGCTTTAACTGCCAAAGATAGAGTTGAGGGCCAAAGGTTACTGGTGGTCGTGGTGCTGTTCTTTTTCCATGCCGTTTTCTGGGCATTATTTGAACAGGCCGGGGGAAGTCTTACGATCTTTACCGATAAGAACATAGACAGGTTTGTAGGCGGAACCGAGATACCGGCCTCTATCTTTCAAAGTTTGAACCCTCTTTATATCATGTTACTGGCTCCATTATTCTCATGGATCTGGTTAAAACTTAACAAAGCGGGAAAAGAACCAAGTACTCCCATGAAATTCGTACTGGGGCTCACACAACTTGCTTTAGGATTTGGAGTGATCGTTCTTGGGGCCAGATTCTTTGCCGGAGGGGATGGGCTTGTTCCAATCGTATTTCTTGCTTTGATGTATTTATTACATACCACAGGCGAGCTTTCTTTGTCACCAATAGGACTTTCCATGGTTACCAAGCTCTCTCCGGCTAAAGTGGTTGGATTTGTAATGGGAGCATGGTTCCTGTCAATTGCACTCGCCAATAAAATGGCGGGGCTTATAGGTACCTTAACTACCAGTGAAGCGGTTACCGATGATACTCCCGCCGAGATGACACTGGGTATTTATTCAGAGACCTATCTTATCTGGGGTGTTGGCGTGGTTGGTGCGGCTGCATTAATTTTGTTACTTCTTGTGCCATTACTGCGTAAATGGATGAATGGAATTCATTAAATTTAGGAACGCTTTTTGTTTGTTTACCTGAAAATTGAATTTATGAAGAGATTATTCCTTTTTTTGATGCTGATAGCTGGTGTAGCGGTCAATGCTCAGGAAATTACGTGGATGAGTATGAACGAGGCACTGGAAGCCCAGAAAAAACAGCCTAAGAAGATTTTTGTAGATGCCTATACAAACTGGTGCGGCCCATGTAAGATGCTTGATAAGAATACTTTTGGCAATAAGGACGTGGTAGAATATATCAATAAGCATTACTATGCGGTGAAGTTCAATGCCGAAGGAAACGAGGTAATAAACTATAGAGACAAGGTCTTTAAAAATCCTGATTACGATCCTGAGAAAGCCCAGCGCCGAAACAGTATCCACCAATTTGCGATGGCGATGGGTGTGAGTGCCTATCCTACAATGGTATTCTTTGATGAGAAAGGTGAATTCCTGAGTCCTTTAAAAGGATATCTTACTCCAAAACAACTGGAAATATTTCTGAAGGTATTCGCTACAGACGATTACAAAAAAGTGAAGACTGATGAGGAATGGAAAAAATATCAGGAGGAATTTGAAGGTACATTTTCAAGCTAATTTCAGGAATTAATTATTAAAAATATAAGCTCCCTTTTCAGCCGTATAGTGAAAAGGGATTTTTTTGCTCTGCAAGTATTCATCCATGTATTTACAAATGATGGATAATTACTGCCGTCAGCAATTATTTGTTTGGGCCTTAGCTCATCTATCAACCTTTCTATATTCAGCTTTGGTGAATTTCTAAGAAGAATTATTTCGGGCTTAAACCCGGGCAGGTTATAATTACCGGCAGTATCAATTACAAGACATAGCTGATCTGAAACTTTAAGAATATTGGGAATTTCTCTACTTGTCACCTTTTCAATTCTTCGTTCTCTTACATAAGGTTTTATAAAATTAGTTTCCTGCATTGTATTTATAAACAGATTCAGATCTTCCTGATGCTTTCTTCCAATTATGGTATTTCGGCTTTTATGAAATACAACCAGTTCATCTGCCGGAATTTCATGTTTATTATAAAAACTGGCCAGCTGGAATATCAGTATTCCGAATAGAAAAAAACAAAGCCTTCTGAAATTTTGTTTTGTTAGTACAAGTAGGATTCCTAACAGTATTATATAAGCTGAAATACTCTGAAAGAGACTGAAATCTATGTTGGAAAAGACCATGGATTCCATACCTGCTATTTGGCTGATCAAAGTATTCAGAAGACTTAGGATGCTGCCAAGAAGGTCGGCCAGGATTTGAGGGAGGGTATTGGTAATAGCCAGTAGTATAACAAGAATTCCCAGTCCAAGGATAAAACCCAGGAACGGAAGGACCACCAGATTGCTCAGGAGGAATAAACCTGGAAACTGGTGAAAATAGAAAAGGCCTAATGGCAGGATACCAATCTGGGCCGCCAAACTTACCGATACTATCTTCCAGAAATAATCAACTATTTTAATTTTTGTAGTAAATAATCTGTAAATGCCAGGTTGGAAGACTATAATACTAAATACGGCGAGGTAGCTAAGTTGAAAACCCACCTGGAACAAATAGAAAGGATTGATTAGTAAAAGAAGGAAAAGGGAGAGAAAAAGGCTGTTAAGGCTACTCGTTTTTCTTTTAAGCTGAAGCCCTATGGCTATAAAGCTAAACATGGTAACGGCCCTTACCACTGAAGGACTTAACCCCGTTAATACAGCAAACGACCACAGCAATATAACCAACAGGATGGGCTTAATGTATTTTCCATTTTTGAATCTCTCAATTGGATTTAAAATAAAATTTAAAAGCATTAGAAGTATCCCTATATGTAAACCTGAAATAGCCAGGATATGAATTGCTCCGGCGGCCGCATAATCTTTATAAAGTTTATCATCAATATCTCTTCGCTGTCCCAGGATAAGAGCCTGGAATATGGCTAATTCCTCTTTCCTTAAATTATATTTTTTCAGCTTTGTTATGAGTGCTTCCCTAAAATTCCATGCGAGGTTTAGAATGTTCCTATAAGTTTTGTCCAGAAGTTTTATCTGTTCAGGCTTAAGATTCATTTTTCTTTCTACTCCAAGATTCTTCAGGTAATTTTTATAATCAAACTGAAAGGGGTTCAGGGGAGCAGCTATCTCTTCCGGGGACCATGGAATTAATATCTCGTTTCCGGGTTGGAAACCTGAAGAATCAGCTTTTAAATTCAGGAGTATCTTGCCTGTAGCAGGCCGATTCCCGTTCCCTGAGATCAGTTCCTCTACATCCATAATATACCTGTTCGAATAAGCTGTGGGCTTTAATTCTTCGATAATTACTCCCTTTGCGAATAATACTTTTTGGGATGGGGAAGCTTTCTGAAGATAATGTCTTGGTTGATTATCGGGAATTGAGTAATAAGCACTAAGGATCCCTATGGAAAAAATGAGGATAAAAGTTGCGATTCCCGGCAAGGAATCAGGAAAGAGCATTCTTTTTGATCTGAAATAAGTAAAGAGGAAAACTAAGAGGGAAGCTGAAAAGAAAACGAGTACAAATTGTTCGCTTAAAGAAATATAGAAAGCGCAAAGTATACCAGCAATGAGGTATAGGGAAAGTCGAAGGAAGATAAACCGAAAGTTCTTCAACGAATGCTTTTTACATTCAGAAGATATAAAATTTTCAGATCACTCTTCGGGCCATAACAAAATTATTATACCAGTAAGATTCTGAAAGAGAGGATATAATGACGCCCAGGGAAGTAGATGAATGTATGAAATAGATGCCATCGTCCCTTACATCTACTACCAGTCCCACATGGTTTATGACCTTCCGGTTCTTGTTCGTTTCAAAGAACAGAAGATCACCCACGCTTACTTCCTTTAGGTAAAGTCGTTTTCCTTCCAGGGACATGGCTCGTGAAGTTCGGGGAAGAGAGATGCCTTCCTCCTGAAATGACCGGTATATAAGTCCGGAGCAATCCATTCCTTTTTTATCTGTCCCGCCATATTTGTACCTGGTACCTTCAAATTTTTTTGCCGTGCGAACCACTTTAAAGACCATGTCATTTTCGGGTTCTGCCGATGGATCCCGATCATAGACCTGTGTGACCTCTTCAGTTTTGTTTTGTTCATTTTTTGTGGTAACCACTCTGGAGCGGGATGAACCACATGAAGTGAGCATAGTACCGATCAGAATAAAAAGACCGGTAAATAAAAAAGATCTTTTTAGTATTTGAATGATCATGCTGTTATATTTTGGTAGATCAGTTCAGCTGTTTTTCTGCTGGCGCCATTGCCTCCCAGCTTTTGCTCCAACTCGTAATAATCTTCAAAGATCCTTTTCCGGTTTTTTTCGTCAAGGATCTTATTAAGTTCGGTTTTAAGGTTTTTTGCATTAAAATCATCCTGGATAAGCTCTTTTACCACCTCTTTCTTCATTATCAGGTTTACAAGCGAAATATAATCCAGGTTAATTATTCGCCTGGCAATGTGATAGGAGATATAACTTCCTTTATAACAAACCACTTCGGGAATTTTGAAAAGAGCGGTTTCCAGGGTTGCGGTCCCTGAAGTTACCAGCGCCGCATGTGAAATACTAAGCACATCGTAGGTCCTGTTCATTAAAAGGCTGATATTGGATCCTTTCATAAATCTTTCATAGAATTCTTTATCCTGGCTTGGAGCCCCGGCAATAATAAACTGATAATCCTTGAAATCACCGGTAATGCTCAACATCACTTTCAGCATTTTTTCGATCTCCTGCTTTCGGCTTCCTGGAAGGAGTGCAATAACCGGTCTATTGTCCAGTCCATATTCCTTTTTAAAGCTTTTTGTGTCAACAGGAGGCCTGTTTTGTATTGCGTCCAGTAGTGGATGTCCTACAAAGTGAACGTGGAAATCATGCTTTTCAGTATAAAAGTCTTTTTCAAAAGGCAGGATCACATACATCTGGTCCACATCCCGCTTGATCTTTTTGAT
>JAWWBH010000178.1:0-6173 GCA_033721075.1 Christiangramia sp. | reverse complement strand
TTCGCTACTGCTCCTCAGCTCAATATGGTATGGCCGGTAGTCGAGCAATATAACGAAGACGCTTATGCCCTGGACTTTTTAGGAGATATCCTTTCCGATGGAAAAAAAGCTCCGCTCTATAAAGTTCTTGTTGAAGAAAAGAAACTTACCTCTCAGCCTTACGCTTTCAATAGTGCCGATCAAATTGCCGGTAAATTCAGGATCCTGGTTACGGCTAACGCAGGTGTTGATCTTGACAGCATAGAAGCTGGAATAAAAGAGGCTTTTGCCCTTTTCGAAAAAGAAGGAGTTACAGAAAGAGACATCGAACGTATAAAAGCCGGACAGGAAACCGATTTCTACAATGGAATTAGTAGTGTACTTGGCAAATCCTTCCAGTTAGCACAATATGATGTTTTCGCAGGTGATCCTGGCTTTATCACTCAGGATATTGAAAACATTAAAGCGGTTACCAAGGAAGATGTAATGCGCGTTTATAAGAAATACATAAAAGACAAGCCATTCGTACTAACGAGCTTTGTACCTAAAGGCCAGATGGAGCTAATTGCTGAAAATTCTGAAAAAGCCGAAGTGGTTGAGGAAGAGATCACAGAAAATGTCGAAACCGGGATCGTGGAAGCAGATCAGGAGATCAAAAAAACACCTTCGAACTTTGACAGATCGGTACAACCTGAAATGGGAGAAGCTCCACAGCTTAATATTCCTGAATCATGGGCTGTTAATCTGGATAACGAGATGGAGGTATACGGGATTGAGCAAAACGAATTACCGCTTGTTAATTTCAGTCTGGTTATAGAAGGAGGTCATTTATTGGATGACCTTGAAAAGAATGGTGTAGCCAATTTAATGTCAGACATTATGATGGAAGGAACCGCCACTAAAACTCCTGCAGAGCTGGAAGAGGAAATCGATCTTCTTGGAGCAAATATCTATATGTACACTTTAGATGAAGCCATAGTGATACGTGGGAATACACTGAAACGTAATTTTGATAAGACCATGGACCTGGTTCAGGAGATCATCCTTGAACCCCGCTGGGATAAGAAGGAATTCGACCGCATCAAGACCAGTACCATAAATACTATTAAGAGGTATGAGGCCGATCCAAACAGGATAGCAAATAAGGTTTATGATAAGATTCTGTATGGAGAGGACCATCCTTTCGCCTATCCAACCCTGGGGACCGAAGAATCTGTGAAATCTATTACTATAGAAGACCTTAAGAATTATTATGACAATTATTTTTCACCTAGCGTAGCCCGTTTTCATGTTGTGGGAGATGTTTCAAAATCTGAAGCTCTCGATGCGATCGCTGAACTGGAATCTAAATGGGAACCTAAAGCTGTTGATATCCCAGAATTTGAGATCACCAATGATCGCGAAAAGGCTTCTTTGTATTTCGTGGATGTGCCTAATGCAAAACAATCGGTTATTAATATTGGATATATTGCATTGCCACGCACGAGCGAAGATTTCTTTCCTGCCGAAGTGATGAACTATAAATTAGGAGGTTCATTCTCGGGTAATGTTAACCTGATTCTACGTGAAGAAAAAGGTTATACCTACGGAGCGAGATCCGGTTTCAGCGGATCGAAGATTCCGGGAACTTTTACAGCCTCCTCTAGCGTTAGAACCAATACAACAGGAGAATCCGTGGGTATCTTTAAGGAGGAGATCGCAAATTATAAGGATGGTATTTCTGAAGAAGATCTTGAATTTACCAAGAATGCCCTTATCAAATCGAATGCAAGAAGGTTTGAAACCCAGGGCTCATTACTTGGCATGTTACAGGAAATGAGTGCTTATGACCTTGATTCTAAATATATCGAAAAAGAGGAGGATATCATCAGGTCTATGACTCTTGAACAGCATAAAGAACTTGCCAATAAGCTTCTTGATGAATCAAAGATGGCCTATCTTGTTGTTGGAGATGCTGCTACCCAGTTCCAGCAATTCAAGGAAATGGGCTTTGATGAAGTTATTTTACTTGATAAAGATGGCGAAGAAATAAAGCTTTCAGAAGTTAAACCATAATCAATAATTCTTTTTGCTAAATAAAAACCCGCTTTCGGTGCGGGTTTTCTCTTTTTCAATCTTCAATGAAAAAGCCATAGATAATCCCTGGAAATTAAAAGGCTCAAAATTATGGTTTAATAATCCGGTTTTTACAAAAAATAGGAATATTAAAATAATAGCTATAACTTTAAAATCCAAAGTTTTGGTTATAGAGTAAGCTTAAAGCATAGGCATATTTTCAACTTATTCTTTAACTAACCAACAAAAAAAGGGATGATTCAATTCATCCCTTTTCTTTATTAAATTTCTAAAGCCTTCTAAAAGTAGCATCCTCCTTTTCTTCTGCCTGGATTAGCAGAACTATCAAATATTTTAAAACTCAAACTGATCAAGAATTGATTCAACCTCGTATCATCGAAGGTAGCACGGTTAATCCCATAGTCGCTATTGACTATATCTATTTCCATAGGTTCTGCAGACGCAAGTGACCTGTCATAACGCAAATCTAATTCAAACCTGCCAAAACTCGCTTTTATTCCAGCCTGAGCGGCTAAAGGTGTATTTTGAGCAATAATTACCTGATTTGGAGGCTCGGTTCCTTCTAACGAAGAGTCCAGAATATTCTGATAAGCAGGACCGGCATATATATCTATTGGTCCCCAAACATTATAACCAAATAATAATGGAACGCTTATTTTATCAACTGCATAAATCGCGGGCGCTGTAGGGAACTGAAACTCCGTTTCCATGGAGCTATAGATAAATTCAGGCCTTAGCAGGAATTTTCCGAATCGTACTTCAAAAAAGGCTCCACCGTGAAATCCAAATTTGGAGTCTGCTTCAACGGTACCATCATAATAGAGCCCATTGGAACTATTCCCTGTGATCTGACCTCCCATAACATAATTTACTCCTCCTTTAATTCCGAAACTAAATTCCTGAGCACTGGCAAAGGAAAAGCAAAAGAACCCAAGTACAAGTAGATAAAGTGCTTTATTCATAATCATAATGTAAATCGCGGACAATTGGGGTTAAATATATCAATTTAAAAAACCAATCAAATAATTAGGTATATGTTTTTAACGTAAAAATTTCCATTTGAGTATCTCAAAATAAAAAAGCACCACAAAATGGTGCTTTTTCAGATCTATTAAATTAAAATCTTAGTGTACAATAATCGGGTCTGGATCTCCATCAGGATCCCCATTTACAACTCCATCAGTTCCAGCATTTCCAAGTAAAAGTACTCCGGCAGCATGAGGGGAAGCCATAGAAGTTCCACTAATGGTATTGTATCCCCCACCTTTCCATGAAGACTTGATAGCAACTCCGGGAGCGGCATAATCTACTGGCGGGTTTCCATAATTAGAAAAAGAAGCCCAGCTATCTGTATCATCCATAGCCGAAATAGTTACAATATTGGCACCATTCGCGCGTGCAGGAGAATGATTATTAGCATCGTCACTTTCGTTTCCGGCAGCCAGAGCAAAGGTGATACCATTTTGAGAAGCAGCTACCACTGCATCATCTAATGCCTGTGAAACAGGTCCACCCAAAGACATATTTGCTACATCCCCATTGGCACCATTTGCACCCACATAATCTACACCGGCTATTACACCAGAGTAAGAACCACTTCCTCTACTGTCTAATACCTTAACAGGAATAACGGTAGCCCCGGCGGCCACTCCAATTACTCCCACAGTGTTATCTTTTGCGGCAATAGTTCCGGAAACATGTGTTCCATGGCCATGACCATCATCCAAATTCTTTGCGTCCCTTCCGGAAGTAAAGGCATTAAATCCACGAGATGCATCAACATTCAGATCTTCATGGTCAAGGTCGATACCGGTATCTAAAACCCAGGCTACATTTTGGCCTGTATAATTTACACCACCATTAACTCTTGTAATTCCGTAGGGAGTTTCCTGCCCTTCAGAACCACCTCCTCCACCACCAGTACATGGGTTATTGGGTGTTCCACAAGGAGGCGCAAGAATTACGATTCGATCTTCCTCCATATATGCTACTTCGTCTCTTTTACTAAGACTTTTTGCATCATCCAGGCTTAATTTCAAAGTAGCACCATTAATGGTTTTACTGTAGATGTTTAAAATTTCACCTTTAACACCAGCATCAGTCATTAATTTAAGAGCTTTAGCTTTTACTCTGTCCTGGGATTTTTGGTAATTTTCGGAAGCTTTTCCTTCATCAGTTTTATTAAACACAACTATGTACTGACCAGGAATAATCTGGGAATCAGATGGAGCTACCATTTGAGATTCTCCCTCTTCAACAGGAGTTGTTGTGTCCTGATTACAGGAAAATAAAAAGGCTACAGCACATACTGCAGCACTTAATTTTTTGAGTGTTTTTAACTTCATTTATTTAAGTTTTAGGTTAAAAAAAGGTTAATAGATCGCTTAAAACTAAGATTTGTCAGACAGAATGCAAATTTTTTTAACTTAAAACTTAACCGGGGTAATATTAAACTCACACGAACCAGTTTGAGTATAAACTTTTAAAAAACAGGCGTTTAAGTTTTAATCGGTCGATTTCTCACCTTCCCATTCAGAGAAACCACCTAATAGATTATAGGTTTCACTAAATCCCATCTGATCTAATAAAGTACATGCCTGTGAACTTCTCTTTCCAGACCTGCAATAGATATAATAATGTTTAGACTTATCAAGTTTTTCCACTTCATTAATAAATCCCTGCCCTTTATAGATATCAATATTTTTCGCTTCAGGGATATATCCTTCATCTACTTCTTCTTCAGTACGCACATCCAGAATTACGGCATCCTTATCATTTTTTAACTTTTCCTGCCATTCTTCCTGATTTAAATCTTTCATAGTAGTAACATTAAATTTTATTGGTTTTGTAAAGATAACCTAATTTTTTTTCTGAAAAAGACACAGGCACCACTCAGAAAATTTTAACAGAATATTATAATTTTCACAGTAAAAAGCTTTTATATTTGTACATACAATTGTTGTAGATACAAATGAAAATAGAAGAACTTCTTAAAACCAAAGATAAGATGCCAGAGTCAAGAAGACTGGTGTTGAATATTATAGTAACTGCCAATCATATCAGTGAACTATTGGCAGAAGCTTTAAAACCTTTTGGTATAAGTAACCAGCAGTTCAACGTTTTGAGAATTCTTCGTGGGCAGAAAGGGAAACCTGCAAACCTATCTACTGTTCAGCAAAGAATGGTAAACAGGATGAGTAATACAACAAGGCTGGTGGACAAACTTGTAGACAAGGATTATTGTGAAAGGATTGTTTGTCCCTCTAACCGACGTAAAGTCGAGATAAGAATAACCGGGAATGGTCTGGAGTTACTTAAGGAAATAGATCCGGTTATTGATAAGGTAGAAAATGATTTTGCTAAGAAAATAAATGAAAAGGAAATTTTATCACTAAATACAAATTTGAATGAACTTAGAAGTTAAAACTGAAAACTATATCGAAAATCTTAATTGGAGATATGCGACCAAGAAATTCGATAAAGAAAGAGAACTTAGTGAGGAAGACCTGGAGAAGTTGCTGGAAAGCGTACGGCTTTCCGCTTCTTCCTACGGGCTTCAGCCCTATGAGATCTTTGTGATCAAAGATTCTGAAACTAAGAAAAAACTCAGGGAAGCAGCATGGAATCAGCCACAGCTAACAGACTCCTCACACGTTTTTGTTTTCGCAAATTTCAGAAAGATAGAGGAGGCCGATATTGATGCTTACCTGGATAATATTGCCAAAACAAGAAACACTACAAGGGAGAATCTGAAAGGAATGGAAGATATGCTTAAGAATACCATTCTGTCATTCTCTGAAGAGCAACAAAGGATCTGGGGTGCCAAGCAAACCTATATAGCACTTGGCAATCTCCTTTCTGCCGCTGCCGAATTCAGGATCGACACGTGCCCTATGGAAGGATTCGACAACTCTAAGTTTGATGAAATCTTAGAACTGAACAGCAAAAACCTCACCTCCTCTGTAATTGCCACCGTAGGTTATCGAAGCGAAGAGGATAATGTTCAACACCTTGAAAAAGTAAGAAAAAGTAAATCAGAATTATATACCATTTTATAATAACAAAAATTGAAAACTATGAAAAACAGATTTTTAAAAGGCGGAATCGCCTCAGTAATT
>JAWWBH010000177.1:0-6196 GCA_033721075.1 Christiangramia sp. | reverse complement strand
GCCTTTTGCTGAAGATGAGGAGCTGGAGGAAAAGGAACAGGAAGAGTTGAAAAATATGCGTAAGGTGTTCATCAATCCGCAGATCATTGAAGAAGAAGGCGAAGAATGGGCATTCAGTGAAGGCTGCCTGAGCATTCCCGAGGTGCGTGAGGATGTCTTCCGCCAGCCGGATATCACGATAGAGTACTACGATGAGAATTTTGAAAAGCATACCGAAAAATATTCGGGTCTTGCGGCCAGGGTAATTCAGCATGAATATGATCATATTGAAGGTATTCTCTTTACCGATAAACTTTCAAGCCTGAAAAAGAGACTTATAAAAAGCAAACTGGCAAATATTTCTAAAGGCAAGATCCAGGTAGATTATAAAATGCGTTTTCCTTTGGCAAAAAAAGCTCGTTAAGGGTTTTGATAATTAATTCAGGGAAATGATATTTGCCAACCTAAATAAAAAAATACTATGGGATTAGATAAAATTCTAGCTATTTCCGGAAAACCCGGTCTATATGAGCTTACTGCACAAACCAGAGGAGGGTTTATTGCTAAATCTTTGCTTGACGGTAAGAAGATCGCGGTGAATATGCGTCACAATGTGAGTATCCTGAGTGAAATAGCCATATATACCTATACCGAAGAAATTCCGCTTGGTGAAGTTTTTGAAAAAATAAAGGAGAAGGAGAATGGAGAGGAAACCATTAGCCATAAATCTTCCAAGAAGGAACTTGAAGACTTTTTCTCTGAGATATTGCCAGATTATGACGAAGACAGGGTTTATGCCAGCGATATGAAAAAGATCATACAATGGTATAATATCCTGATTAAGAATGGTTTCAATGATTTTTCGAAAGAAGAGAAAGAAGAATCCAAGGACGAAGAGGAATAGATTTCAGATCTCTTCGGAAAATATATAGAAAGGTCTGAAAAGTGAAATAATCGTCATCGTAGATGTCACCTCGCGCGAAGTCGAGAGGTCAGTATATCTAAGGAGGTAAGAAGCTGAAACAAGTTCAGCTTGACGGAAAAAGCACTTTTCAGGCCTTTTCCTTTCTAGATTTTGAGCCCGAAGATAAAAGCACCTTCCCGTTCTCCGTAAAACTCTGAAACCACATAATCAAGCCTCAATATCCTGTATTTGCCAAAGCCAAGATTGTCTATTCCTACTGAATATTCGGAATATGGATTTTTTCCTTCGGTAGTAAGCCTGTGAGCTCCAAGAATAAGGTTGAAATTAAGTTTGTTGATCAATGGCAGTTTTCCCAAAACCCATCCCTGGAAGTCGTGTTCAGCATGTAGCTCAGCATAATTCTGGTTGGTGCTGAAGTTATAATAGGGCATCAAATTGAACTTGCCTACATAACTGCCAAAACCAATCCTGGTTTGGTTGGCATCAAAATGCCGGTAGTCTACCAGGCTTATATCTTCAGCGTTGGAAAAGATACCACCATTTATGAGGTACCTGAATTCACCTTTATTGCCAAGTTCTAAGGTCTGACTTATTTCAGCTTTGAACTGGTCGTAATTGTATTTTTCATCACTACCACCAAATCCTTTTTCCAGGGCTAATTTAAGATTGGGGAATTTTGATTCATAAACCCTGTAGCGACCATTTGGATAGCTCATATATTTTTGACCAAAGCTGATATCTGCAACAAAACCGAATTTTGCCAGAGAATGTTCTTCGAATGGGAGGCTTCCAAAATTCTGAGGTTCCAGTGGGTTATTAGAAGTGTAGGTTCTATCACCCCATTCAACGAAAACATGATCTGTGTGGTTTATAAGTGCCTGCCTGTTTTCCCAGCTCATCTCACCAAATAAACGCAAGCCGTTAAGAACCTCCTGTCCGTATCCAACAGAAGCATAGCTTTTTTCGTATAACTTCAGATAGTTTCTTTCAAAGAAAATGGTGGTAATATTATTTAAGATCGTAGAAACAGGTTCCCGGTTATTTATTTGTTCTGCCGCGATCCCGCCTTCTATCCTAAGATATGGCCTTGTGAAATTATTGAATTTCTTCTCGAAACCTCCGCTAAGTCTGAAGCGTTCCTCACTAAAGCCATGGTTAAGGTTAGAGTAGATCCTCCAGTAATTCTCCTGATCTTCTCCCGTTCTCTGGGTGTAATCCACCTCCAGGTCAAGGTTCCATCCCTGCACTGTGTTGAATGCCACTCCTGTAACAGGAGCGCTGATGCTAAAGCTGCGGTCTTTCCAGGAATTGCGGTAAGTATACCCAAAGAGGATATCTGTCAACTCAAATTTATTGTTTACGGCATCTGTCGAATCCTGGTATTTTTTAGTGTTTCTAACCTGCTGAATACTATCTTTTCTAATATAATCCCTGATCTCTTCCGTAGTAAGCGGTACCGGCCTTATTTCCTGCCAGTATAAAGAATCCTTTTTGTTGGCCTCGTTTTCAAAACTCAGGATCTCAGGACCAAATGTGCCCCTGTCAAAATCAGGTTTGAAATTGTAATTACTATAAACGGCCGTAAATCTTCCGTCGCCACCAAAGCCGAATATTTTAAAACTGAAATCGACGCTTTGGGAGATCTGTATAAAGAGATCGTTTTCTTCTGAATATTTATAGTTCTGCCTGAAGATCAGTTCTTCAATTGGCGGTACCTGGACTGCCTGGCCGGTGGTGGTAAGCTCAATACCATAGATCTGCCATAAGTCTTCAACAATATAGACGTAACCTGAAAATACCCGGTCGTTCTCTCTTTTTGGAGTCACCAGGATCTTGTTGATCATATTGCCCTGGTCGTCAAAAAAGCTACCTTCCAGTTTATAGCGGTAATAGTTAAAAGCATATTCGGCAATTGGGGAGATGATCTCGCTGTTGATATCCAGGGTGTTTTCATAAAAAGAAAAATAGGCTTCCTGAGCAGAATTCAGGCTAAAGCCATTATCATCTCCGCTTACTTTTGAAGCAATTATCTTTTCTTTAAATTCATCCGGTTTTTTATAGGCGATCTTCGAGATAGTTTCACTGAGGTAAACAATACCGCTTCTGGTGGAATCCAGGCCACCACCCAGATCACCTACTTCCTGCCCGAGAATCTTTTCCGGGGCATTCTTTATACGCCAGAGTCCGCGGGAATAGAAATCGGCGGTAAAGGATTCCAGTTTTTCGGAGTTGGTCTTCCGGCTTTCAATTGCATTTCTTATGATCCTGTTGGCGGGATTTTCGCCACTATTTACACTCACTTCTTCGAGGGTAGTACTTTCAGGGGAAAGCTTAATATCAATTTTGATAGGCGAGCCTTCAAATTCTACCCTTTTCCTTTGAGTTTTATACCCCAGGAACTGATAGACCAGGGTGTGATCGCCTTCATGATTAATTTTGAGCTCATAAATTCCTTCTTCATTAGTAGTGGTGCCGGTGGAACCCGATTCTGTATAAATATTCACATAGGGCAGGGGAGTGCCTTTCTCGTCCCTTACCAGACCGGTTATTTGTGAGTTTACCTGGACAATCACAAAAAAGAGAATCAGGCCAAGAAACTTTTTAAGCATTCAATCAGGGGTTAAGAATGAACCAAAAGATAAGATAAATTATCGGTAATCTTTCTGAATACGGTCTAAGCGACGCTTGCTTTCCCGGTCTTTGATAGTTTCCCGTTTGTCATATAACTTTTTACCCTTGGCAAGGGCAATCTGCATTTTCGCAAGGCCACGGTCATTTATAAATAATCTAAGGGGAATAATGGTAAGGCCTGAATTTGTCACTTCTTTTTCGAGCTTCCTCAATTCTCTTTTCTGAAGCAAAAGTTTTCGTTCACTCTTAGGATTGTGGTTAAAATGTGTGGCGTGAGAATATTCTTCAACATGCATATTTATTACAAAAAGTTCATGATTATTGAATTCACAAAAGCTTTCAGCAATACTTGCCTTGCCTTCCCGTATAGCCTTTATCTCAGTGCCGGCCAGTTTGATGCCGGCAACATACTTATCCAGGAATTCATAATTGAACTTTGCCTTACGGTTTTTAATGTTGATAGAATTCTTCATACAGCACAAAAATACAAGCTTTATGCTAATTTCATACTAAAGGGATTTTAAAATTAGGCCTGTGTAATTTCTCAACAAATAATTATATTTGTACGCCTTTAAAGTCGCCTCTTATGAAATATGTTCTAATATTCTTATTTGCATTTCTGTTAGTCTCCTGTACTGATAACAACGGAGACCTTACGGCAGATGAAATTGTGGATAAGGCAATTGAAAATGCCGGGGGGGATCGCTATAATAATGCTGAAATCGATTTTGTTTTCAGGAAAAGAAAGTACCGGAGCAAACGTGAAGGAGGAAAGTTTCAACTTGAAAGGATCATGACCGACTCAACCGGAAATGAAATTCATGATATTCTGGATAATGAAGGACTTGAAAGATATATAAATAATTCTGCTGTAGAACTTGCCGATTCCTTAAGGAGACCTATTGGAAATTCGGTGAACTCTGTTCATTATTTTGTTCATCTTCCTTTTGGCCTAAATGCACCTGCTGCCAATAAAAAACTTATTGGTAAAGACAGCATAGGGGAAAGAGAGTATTACGAAGTAAAGGTGACCTTTTCACAAAATGGAGGCGGCACAGATCACGAAGATGAATATTTATACTGGATAGACACAAAAACCTTTAAGGTAGATTACCTGGCCTATAATTTTGAGACCAATGATGGAGGGATAAGGTTCAGAAAAGCTTATAATCCGCGCATCATAAAGGGGATCAGGTTTGTGGATTATCAGAACTACAAATATGAAGATCTTTCCACGCCTTTATCTGAGCTCGATAGTTTATTTGAAGCAAGAGAGCTTGAGCTACTTTCTGTGATCGAGACCGAAGATGTTGAGGTTACTTTAGGTTCCTGATCTTTTAATTGATGTAAAGAACCTTACAGGTGGCCGAGCCGTCGGGTTGGACATGAACGATAAATAAAGCTCCATTTTCATTATCGGCAATATCCTCATATTTTTTTTCTCCCAGGATCGCATTGGCAAAATGAGGGGTAGTATTACTGTGACCCACTACAAGAACGGTTTTTCCCGATGTAGCCCTTTTGAAGTACTCATTATATAAATTCCGTGGGTCGTATTCGAGAACTTCAAGTTCATTAAGCTTTGCCAGTGGTTTTGCTGTTTGTTTGGTTCTCTTATAATTGGTGCTGTAAATGGCATCAAAATCTACGTCTTTAAGTACTTCTGCCCATTTCTTCGCTCTTTTTAGGCCTTCAGTATTTAATTCTGGATCCCGGTTACCAGCCTGAGTCCTGTCCTTTTCAGCATGCCTGATAAGATAATAGGTAGTGCCTTTATTTTCCTGTTGCTCTTCTTTCATTTTATCTGAAGGATTGCCAATACTTAAAATTAAACAAGTAAAAAGAAATAGGATATTAGGCATGATCTGTAATTTTTTTGGTTTGACGCTTTTTGATAAGAAGTGTTACAGACTAACTACCTCCTTATATCGATCTCAAGCAGAATGAACTGGTTGAGCTGTTTTACATAGGTGTTGAAATTATTATCTGAAACAAGGATCAGGGATCTTTTTCCGTTACCCAATTCCGGTCCAAAGCACATTCCTTCAATATTATCAATAATTCCATCGGTAAGCTGATCCTTTACAGATTTAAAGTTGAAGATCAGCTTTTTTTCTACTTTTTGATAATCTGCTTTTCTGAGCTTTTCAAAGTTCAAAGTATTGGTCGCATTTGAGGCATCAACATCAAAGATCTTAACGGTATTGCCATTTGATCCATAACCCGCCGAAAATGCTCTTTCAAGAACCAGGAACCTGTCCGGGGCATATTCAATAATTTCTGTTACACCATTCACCGCGAAATAATTGATAGGCAGTTTTGAAATACCATCCAGTTTATAAGCATATTGTTTTATTAGTTCACCTGTATTCTTATCAAATTTTGTGAGCCTCACATGGGATCGTGTAGGATAGATTTTCGGTTTTGAGCCGTCTTTTTCAAGAGGTAATTCGGTCGCTATCCAGTACCCCTGCTTATCAAAGCTTTCAGATAATCCCTCAAAGACTCCATTTTGCCTCGGTTTTTGTTCTCCTTCAGATTGAAAATATTGCGGAATAGTAAAAGAATCCAGAATTCTTCCATTTTCATCAAGGCGAAAAATACCCGGATCTTTTTTGTCGTCTATCATCCCTTCACTGGTAACCAGAATCTCATTCTTTT
>JAWWBH010000176.1:0-6222 GCA_033721075.1 Christiangramia sp. | reverse complement strand
TTCTTCGTTATGACTTAACTGCATAAGAGACGGATTTTGGGATTTCTTCTGAACTAAAGTTATAAATGATTGAAAGCGATTTGGGAAAAGTGTTATATTGTTGTTAACAAATTAATTAACACCCGGCCATCTCCTCTTTTAAGTTATCCAATATGTCAATAATAATGCCACAACCTTTCACTATTTCCTGATCTGAAATGTTAAGTGGCGGAGTGATGCGTACAGCCCGTTTTTCGAATAGTAACCAGAAGAGAATTAGCTGATTCTCCTTGGCCTGAAGCACAAGGCGGTCGGCAATTTCGGCAGATTTTAGAATGATGGCCAGCATGAGACCTATACCGCGAATTTCTTCTATTAGTGAATGCTGCAATAGTTTTCTGAATAATTTTTCCTTTTCCAGGCATTGCTGCATAAGGTTTGTCTCTGTGATCTCCTGAAGAGTTGCGAGCGCACTGGCGGCGATAAGCGGATTCCCCCCAAAAGTGGTAATATGTCCTAATTTCGGGTTGTCCATTAGCAGGTCCATGAGTTCTTTGGATGCCGAAAAGGCTCCAACAGGCAGGCCACCACCCATTCCTTTCCCCATTGCGACAATATCGGGGATAACATCAAAGTTCTCAAAACCGAACAGCTTACCCGTCCTTCCGAAGCCAGGCTGGATCTCATCGAGTATAAGTAATGCACCAACTTCCTGGCAGCGGGCCTTTACCTTTTTTAAATAATCATTTTCAGGCATGATAAAACCAGCTCCGCCCTGAATGGTTTCCAGTACTACAGCTGCAGTCCTGTCAGTAATTTTTGAAATGTCCTTTTCATTGTTGAATTCGATGAACGAAATATCTCCCAGCAGGGGCCTGAATGGTTGTACTCTTTCCTCATAGTCCATAAGGCTCAACGATCCCATGGTATTCCCATGATATGCTTTTTTTGCTGCGATAATTTCAGATCTTCCGGTTGCCCTTCTGGCTAATTTCATGGAGCCTTCAATGGCTTCGGTGCCAGAATTTACAAGATAGGTTTTACTTAAAGGGGCCGGTAAATTTTCAGCCAGCAACTTTGTCAGGTCTACAGCAGGCTTTTGTGCATACTCACCATACACCATAACGTGAAGGTATTTTTCAGCCTGTTCCTTAATGGCTGAGACAACTCTCGGATGAGAATGGCCAAGACTGCACGCTGAAACTCCCGCCACAAAATCGAGATGTTCCTTACCATCTGTTGTAATAACATAACATCCCCTGGCATGTGAAACTTCAAGTGCTAAAGGCTGTGGAGTGGTTTGGGCCTGGTATTTTAAAAAGTCTTCCTTCAAGTTACTGATCCTTCTTTTTTGTGGTATTTTCCTTCTTTAATTTTTGAATATCCATTATAAGACTATCTTTTTTAGTCTCTGTTTTAAGGCTATCCTTTACCTCTTCATTCTTGAATTTAAGGCTATCAGCATCCCGGTTCTTCAATATATCTGGTTTTAGCCGTGAATTTTCATTGAGGAGCAGGTCATCTTCCTCTCTTTCTTCAAAGAACTCATCAGGTTCATCTGGCAGTGGTATTCCCTGGATCTTAGTTAATTCAGGTTCCGGCTGACCTTCAAATAGTCCTTCTTTACTTAAGATGCGTTCTTCACCCCTCCAGTTAAAGCCTTTCAGTTCACGGGCGTTAGGAGGGAAGTCGGCTTCTGGGGTGAGTTTCCCATCGATCTGTTTATAATAATAGATATCCTGGATCTCTCTTTCCTGAAAAAGTATCCTGATAGAGCTGGCCAGGGTTTTATTAATACCTATAAGGTCATCATTTTCATTCCTCATATAATGAAGCGTTTCGGTATTCTTATCTATGATCACTTCATACAGCTCATTATCTCTGAAATATCCTGTGAGTTTCTTTCCTTTTACCTGATTATGGCCTTCAATACTGTCCTTTTGAATAAGAAATGCATTGTCAAATACCAGCAGGGAATCCAGCTGTTCCGTTTTTGTATTACTCATAAGGTGGATACTGTCTCCTGTCATCTGATTTTCTCCCGACCATAGAACCGGCTTCCTGTTACCTCCATCACGGTTGAGATTGATAAGTTTGGTAAGACCCGATTGCTGGTTGGAATAAATTGAATCACTTCGCCCACTCATATTGCTCTTGAAGATCCGTACATCATAAAATCCTCTTATAATACGTTTGTCAGGTTTTCCCGTAATCATAATGGTGTCGCTATGAATAAAGAGCGAATCCTTATCCTGAAGGCTGGCGGCAAGCGCTCTTTTTGTTATAAAAACCGAATCCTTATCACGGTATACCTCGGCATAATGCCCTGTTACGCGGCTGTCGTTAATAGTATCTATTACCCTGATGTTATTCGTGGCTGAAGCGAAACTGTTCTCCCGGTTAAAATACAGGCTGTCACCCCTAAGAATCCTGTTGTCATAATTGATCTGGGAATTCTTTACAAAGTACCCATTGTCGGCACGGGTATCATAGAACCCGCGTTCACAGTAAACTGTACTGGTCTCACTTTTTATTGTGGATGGCCCATATAAATAGGCATGGCCGGTTTCAGAATAAAAATCCAGTTGTTCAGAATTGATAGTATATTCAGGGTTGGTTACTACCACATCATTGATAAAACTGTATTTATCTTCTTCCATGAAGTACCGGCCAATCTGGCTGGTAAGCACACTGGCAGTATCAGTAACCTTTCCACCGCTTCTGTAATATGCCTGCTGTTTGAGGCGGTCAAAGAACAGGCTGTCGGTTTCCAAAGTGGTTTGAGGTCGTTTCATGGAAACATTTCCGCTGGCAAAGGCGAATTCGGTGTTTCCATTGTATTCAGCATATTTGCTGGTCATACTTACACTATCACCCTGCTTCATCCTGATATTTCCGTAAGCCTTGAAGAAATTGGCCTCTTTATAGAAAACAGCATTGTCACACCATACTTCTATACCATCGTGATCAAAATACACCTGATTATCTACTTTACTCAGAATAAGGGCACCGGGATAGCGCTCTTCATTTTTAAGGGTCCGGTCAGAATCATAATTGATCTCCTGGGATTCCTGCGCGGTGGCCAGAACTGAAAAGTTGAAGAGGCATATTATTAAAATGGAATATAGTCTAATCAAGCCGATTTTTTTTCAAAAGTACGCAAATTCCCTTGATCTTATCCGCTGCTTTAAAGGCATTAGCTGTCTATTGGTTAAAAAAATTAACTTAAATAAAATTCAATTTTTCTCCCAAAACGCTAAACTTTCCCAAATATCGTGTGCCTTAAGATAAACTTAACTTTTGTTGAAAAACCACAACTAATTCTCTCTCGTATGTTTCTATGAAACTAAAATCTTAGATTATGAAAAAACCCTTAGTGAAGGTCGATGTGATTGAAGCATCTTCCAAAGATTCGAAAAAGAATTCGCGAAGGAAGTTCTTAAAACTCGGTGGACTGGGATTGGCTGGTTCAGGTTTTTTACTGTACTCCTGTAGTGAAGATGATATGTTTAATCCCGGTGGAGAAGTAGGGCGCGAAAATCCTATGCCTGAACCAGATCCCGATCCTGATGGTGAAGTGTTTGACCTTGGAAGCGGAGATGTAGGTATCCTTAATTATGCTTTTGCTCTTGAGCAGCTTGAAGCAGCCTTTTATACACAGGTTCGTGCCGGTGCCTATTATTCAGGAGCCCCAGATGAAGAGAAAAAGATCTTTGACGATCTCTACAACCATGAAGTGATTCACAGAGACTTCTTTAAGGCGGCAATTACTGCGGCCGCAGGCGAAGAGAACACTTTACCTGATCTGGAATTTGATGTTTCTTCCATAGATTTTGATGACAGGACCTCGGTTCTTCAAACGGCAAAACTCCTGGAAGATACAGGAGTGGGAGCATATAACGGTGCGGGAGACAGAATTGCAAGTGCTACTTACCTTACCCTGGCAGGAAAGATAGTTTCTGTGGAGGCCAGGCACGCTTCTGCAATAAGGTCTCTAATCAATCCTGAATCGGCTGATTTTGCCGGGGATGATGTGATAGATGAAAACGGATTGGATTTAGCTTACGATCCAGGTATGGTGCTAGCTGATGCAGGTGGATTCATTACTACCGAATTCACGGCCAATAACCTGCCAGAACCCATGACAGGATCTTAAACTAAATCTATAACCCGAAAAAAAATATATTATGAGTATTATAAAATTATTGGATGATTTTACATCTGAGAAATTAACAACGAAATCTACCTCCAGAAGGGAGATGTTCAACACTCTTTCCTCTTTTGGAAAGAAAGCGGCCATGGCTGCCGTGCCTTTTGGCCTAGCTTCCAAAAAAATGAATGCAGCAACCATGTTCCAGGAAAATTCTGCAGTAGATGCTTTACAACTTGCGCTTACACTGGAGTACCTGGAAGCTGAGTTCTATATAAAGGCACTGGACTCTGGTGTTCTTGATGGATATTCCAGGGCAGAAATAGCCTATATGCAAATTTCCAAGCATGAATCGGCTCATGTTGAATTCCTTAAGGCAGGTTTAGAAGGAGCCGGAGCTACGCCGGTTGATAAACCAACATTTGATTTTACCGCCGATGGAGCTTTTGATCCGTTCAATGAAAATGGAATCGGGCAGGAGACAGCATACGCGCAGTTACTTGCACTGGCACAGGCTTTTGAAGACACGGGTGTTCGTGCTTATAAAGGCCAGGCTGGAAACCTGATGAACACGCCATTTCTGGAGCCGGCGCTTCAGATCCATTCAGTAGAGGCGCGGCATGCTTCCGAAATAAGAAGGATTCGGGGTCTTGATGGCTGGATCACGGGAAGTATGCGAGGTGATGGTATGCCTGAAGCAACGCAGGCTGTATATAACGGTGAAGAAAATGTGACCCAGGGAGGAGTGGACCTTACAGGTTTAACTTATGCCGATGATATTGTTGGTGACCTCAATGCAGCAGTTACCCAGGCTTTTGATGAACCTATCACAGCTGAAACAGCCGTTGCTATAGCGAGTCTGTTTATCGTAGACGAGAGCAGTATGTAGGGAATTATTGAAAAAGAGAAGTTATCCTAAATGAAAATGCCCCATGCTACAGCGTGGGGCATTTTAAATTTATCTTTCGATAGTTTGTTTTCTGTCGGGTCCTACCGAGACCATCCTGATAGGAACTTCAAGTTCTTTTTCAAGGAAATCGACATAATCATTGAACTCTTTTGGAAGGTCTGAAGGATCGGTAAGCTTAGTAAGATCCTCTTTCCATCCTTTTACTTCAGTGTATATAGGTTCAACATTTTCGGGTTCAATATTATAGGGTAAATGTGTTATTTTCTCGCCTTTATATTTATAAGCTGTACAAACCTTCAGGGTTTCGAATCCGCTTAAAACATCACCCTTCATCATGATAAGCTGGGTAATACCATTAACCTGAACCGCATATTTCAATGCAACAAGGTCCAGCCAGCCACAACGTCTCTTTCTTCCGGTGGTGGCACCAAATTCGTTTCCAACACGTCCCATGGTTTCTCCAACTTCATCAAATAATTCGGTGGGGAAGGGGCCGCTACCTACTCTGGTAGTGTATGCCTTGAAAATACCGAATGCCTCGCCTATCTGTCTTGGAGCTACTCCCAGACCCGTACAGGCTCCCGCTGCAGTAGTGTTGGAAGAAGTTACAAAGGGGTAGGTTCCAAAATCTATATCCAGCAGCGATCCCTGAGCTCCTTCTGCCAGAATGGTTTTCCCGCTCTTGATAGCTTGCTGAAGATATTCTTCGCTATCAATAAAAGTAAGTTCCTTTAAGGTTTCAACAGCCTTGCAGAATTCTTTTTCCAGTTCTTTTAGGTCATACTGTACGTCCACATCATAAAAAGCGATCATCTTTTCATGTTTATCGGCCAGAGTACGATACCTGTCTTTCCAGTCTTCAAGTTCAAGGTCACCAACACGTAAACCGTTTCTTCCTGTCTTATCCATATAGGTAGGTCCAATACCCTTGAGGGTGGATCCTATCTTTGCCTTACCCTTGGAGGCTTCAGAAGCAGCATCAAGAAGGCGATGAGTGGGAAGTATAAGATGTGCTTTTCTGGAAATAAGAAGTTTAGACTTGTAATCTATATTATGCTTTGCCAGGTTATCCAGTTCTTTCTTAAAGATCACCGGGTCTATTACCACCCCGTTTCCTACAAGATTGATACTGTCATCGTGAAAAATCCCGGATGGAATGGTGTGCAATACATGTTTTTGACCG
>JAWWBH010000175.1:0-6306 GCA_033721075.1 Christiangramia sp. | reverse complement strand
ATTATATTATTATGACTAAATGATAATCCCGGATCTATGGAAAGAACATTACCCGGCCTTCTGAATCCTCCGCTCTTCCCTAAAACATCCTCCACGGGAACCCCTTCATATCTGGCTCCTAAAGAGGCTGAAAAGCTATTGGAAATAGTATAGCCCAATCCGGTATTCACGGAAAACTGATCGGGTACCGACATTATCGCTTCATTTTGCAAAATTGGACTCAAGGTTTCTCTGAAAGTCCTAATACCATTGGTTTCCTTGGGATTAAATAAATAGAAACCTCCACCATATACGAATAATTTACTGGTAATGGAATGATAGAACTGAAGATTCGTAGTAAATCCAAATCCTCCATCCCCTGGCTGTATGGACTGATCTACCGGTCTTACCTGGGGTGAACCTTCGGGGCCTACATTATAAAATATATCGGTAGCGTTATAATTTCCTGTAGGTAGTTTCAAACCAAGCCCTAATGATATATTCCCGTTTTGATGATTTACAGGATCAAAGAGCCAGTATCCCAATCCAAGCCTTATATCAGCCAATCCGCGTGAAAAAGTTTTATTCCTTTCTTCTCTTCCATGTTCGTAAAGTGATGACCTTTCATTAAGCACCACTGGGATTATTAATGAAGCAAATAATCTATCGCTCATCCCATAATTCAGAATAAAATCCCAGGAATGGGAGTTATTTATAACTTCGGTATTATTTGAAACCCTGTCGGGTTCTTCTTCTGTGCCTTTAAAATGCCGGAAGGACTTAAAATACCTGTAATTCATACCTATTAAGGCATCGCCTGTTCGAAGGTGGTTGGATTCAAGATCGTTTCCTATACTACAGGAAAAATGTCTTATGGCTACGCAACCCTGAGCCTGTATCTCACAAGTGGATAATAAAAGAGTGAACAATAAGAAAAGAAAAACCGGTTGAAATACCTTCATAAAAATATTTAAGATTATTGGAATGTTTGAGAAGGCAATTTAGATCGAATTGGAATACCCTTGTAGTAATGAGAAGTCAAAAAGATTAATGAAAAGTTAATCTGATTAATAAAAAGCCAAATGCCGGATGAGAATATTTTTTTTAGTAATATAGGATCAATTTTGAAAAACAGAATCTTATATATAGTTGTATTTATAATTGCAGTGGTAGGCCTGTTCATTGTACAATACCAGTTTTTAAGAATTGGATTGAATTTGGCCAAAATCCAGTTTGAACAGAATCTGGAAAATACGGCAAAAGACCTGAAAGTAGATTTCAGGAATGAAAATCAATTAAGCTTCTTAATCGCCCATTCCTATGGAACTACAGAGTACTTCAACCTGAGCAGGGATAGTTTACAGGATGCATCGAGATATTTCATCAATGATATCATTAAAGACCGACTAAAACACAACAGGATAGATATTGATTTTTCCTATCAACTATATTCTGAAGACAGCCTTGTGAATTTAGAATCCCCTGTAAGATTGAATAAAGATGAATCTTTTATCAAATATCCGATAATTCTGGAGGGTTATTTACCTGATCTATTGGGTGAAAAATTAATTCTCGATCTTAAATTCCAGGATCTTAACGCTTATTTTCTGTCGCAGTTAAAAGGATTGCTAATTCCCGGTTTTCTTTTTCTTACCATCATAGTTTTTGTAATGATATGGATACTTCGATTATTTTTCTGGCAGCGTAATCTAATTACCATCACTAATGATTTTATAAATAATCTCACGCATGAGCTTAAAACCCCTGTGTTCTCAATTGGTGTAGCAACAAAGATCCTGGAAAAGGATGTTGATGAAAGCCAGAAACCAATAATCTTTCAGATAAGAAAGCAATTAAGCCGACTAAATCAACATATCGAACAGGTACTTGGGCTGGCCAGACTTGAATCTAAAGAGCTTATCAACCTTGAAAGACAGGATTTAAGACCAGAATTGCTGGAATGGTGTAAGAATTTTCATTTGCTGGCCCAACTGGAAGGATTTAAATTCACCTATATTCTGGAAACTGGAAAGTATATGGTTAAACTGGCCCCTTTTCATTTTGAAAATGTAATTACCAACCTTCTTGATAATGCAAAGAAATATTCTGAAAAGCCTGATATTTCACTTAAAGCTGGTACTTTTAAAAAGCATCTTATCATTAATATCATAGATAATGGTAAAGGCATTTCCGAAAAAGACCAGAAACGGATTTTCAATAAATTCTATCGAGTTCCGGAAGGAGACCTTCATAAAACAAAAGGTTACGGTCTTGGTTTAAGTTATGTGAAGGAAATAGTTAAACGACACCACGGAAAGATCAAGGTGGAGAGCGAACTTAATACTGGCACTAAAATCACTATTTTAATCCCTTTAGATGAAAAGGAAAAATAAAATATTACTTGTAGAGGACGATGAGTCCCTTGGATATTTATTGACAGAATATTTAAAGATCAAGGATTTTGAGGTTTCCTGGGCAAAAGACGGGAAAGTAGCTTTGGACCTTATTGATAAACATTCTTATAACCTGGTCATTCTGGATGTAATGCTGCCAGATATAGACGGATTTAGTCTTGCTAAAAAGATAAGAATGGGCTACCCCCATACCCCTTTTATATTTCTTACCGCCCGTTCCCTTAAAATAGATGTTCTTAAAGGCTTTTCCTTAGGGGCAATGGATTATCTCAAAAAGCCGATAGACGAAGAAGAACTGGTAGCAAGAATTGAAGTACTCATCTCACGGCTACATCCTAACGAGGTGGAATTGAAAGAGCAGCAAAAAATTCACCAAATTGGTGAATACGTGTTTGATTCCAAAAACCAGAATTTACAGTACCACAATGAGAGCTTTAACTTAACAGCACGGGAAAATGATCTTCTTCTCTATCTCTTATCGAATAAGAATCAGCTTTGCCTTCATAAAGATATATTGGATCTTCTTTGGGGAAAAAACGATTATTTTAATCGCAAGAGTTTGAATGTGTTTATTTCCAGGTTACGAAAATACCTGAAACTTGATCCTAAAATAAGCATCGAAAATTTACATAAGAAAGGCTTTATTCTTAAAATTCCCGATTAGAATTAAGGTTTTAGAAAAGTTTAAGGTGATATTATCTATTTTAAATGAATTGAATTCTCTCTATGCTGAATACAAGATAGATGACGTATTCAATAAAAAAAGGCTCAGAAAATTCTAAGCCTTTTTTTTATTAATTGATTCTATTTAAGCAACCACAACCTCATCAGGTTCAATAATTTCTCGAGGTTTACTGGTTTGGTTAAATAGTCATTGGCCCCGGCCTCAAGGCTTTTCGCCTTGTCTTCCGGCATTGCCTTGGCCGTCAATGAAATAATGGGCAGGTTCCTGTAAGCATTAATTTTACGTATTTGAGATGTAGCCTCATACCCATTCATTACCGGCATCATTACATCCATTAGTACAATATCGATATCATTATACTTTTTCAGTTTTTCAATGGCTACCTTTCCATTTTCAGCAATAATGACCTTCATTCCCGATTCCTGTAACACTTTGGAAAGAGCATAGGAATTACGTGTATCATCATCTGTAAGTAGAACAGTCTTATCCTTTAACCCATGTTTTGGGTCATGCAGATCTGCCATGATCTTCTTTTGTTGTTCCGAAAATTTGCTTTCGTGACAATGAATAAATAAAGACACCTCATCTAAAAGATGCTCTGGAGAAGATGCTCCCTTGATAAGGATACTGTCTGTAAACTTATGTAGTTCACTTAGCTCATTTTTCGTGAGTTCTTTACCTGTATAAACCACGACAGGGGTGTTATGCTCATTTTTTTGAGATTTTAATTTTTTAAGAAGCTCAAATCCTGATATGTCAGGTAACCTTAGGTCCAGAATGATACAGTCAAAACTTCTGGATTTCAACTTGGCTAAGGCTTTCTCGCCGTTGGTTGCCGAGTAAATCTTGATTCCCTTATGCTTTAAGATCTTTTTTATGGCCTTAAGGCTGCCTTCGTCATCTTCAACTATAAGAATATCCCTTTCAGGAGAATTGTGTAATTTTTCTATCTGTCGAAAGACCTTATTTATATCCTGTGCAGAAACAGGCCTAAGACTAAAGCCTATGGCTCCATTCATAAGGGCTTCCCGACTTCTATCTTCTTCAGACATTAAAAACACCGGAATATGCCTGGTCTTTAAACTGAATTTTAAATGATCCAACACTGTTAAGCCTTTCATATCGGGCAACTGCTCATTCAATAGAATTCCATTCGGCTGATATTTTTCGGCCAGCTTAAGCCCTTCCTTTCCATTCTTTGCAAAAAGCATCTTAAAGCCGTATTTCTGAATAGCCGTTTTTATAGATTGCAAAAAGGATCTATCCTCATCGATTATCAATAGTGAATAATCAGATACTTTTAGATTTTCTCTATCGTCTAAAATGTAATCGTCAGAGCTTTCCTTTCTAATTTTAGCCGGAGCTTCAATTGATCTTTTTCTGCTGTTATCAGGAGTGGATTCTCTAAAAGAAGACATGGCTTCATCCTTTTCCTTAATTGGAGCATTGGGTAGATCCATAGGCACATATACCCTGAAAGTGCTTCCTTCGCCTTCTTTACTATCAATATGAATTTCCCCTCCTAAAAGCCTGGAAAGTTCTCTGGATATAGTGAGCCCGAGTCCAGTACCTCCATACTGCCTGCTTGTTCCACCTTCTGCCTGCTGGAAAGCCTCAAAGATCATCATACGTTTGGCCTCCGGAATTCCAATACCGGTATCTTTTACCGAAACTTCAAGAATTTCAGAATTTGCCAATGTGATTTCCCTGAATTTAACATTCTCATCAGCTACACCTATTGATACATTAACTGAACCCTTTTCTGTGAATTTGATGGCATTGGAAATAAGGTTTTTCACGATTTGTTCAAGACGCTGATCATCGGTAATGATCATTTCCGGAGCATCTGATTTCTTCTGAATGGTAAACTTCAGCTTTTTCGATTTTGCAACGGGTTCGAACTGATTTTGAAGATTATTAATAAGATTGGAAATCTTAACCTCCTCAGCATGTATCTGAAGCTTTCCGGCTTCCACTTTGGAAAGATCCAGAATGTCATTAATCAGATTTAAAAGATTCAACCCACCTTCATAGATAATACTTGCCGACTTCTGCTGGTCCTTATATAAGTTTCCTTTTCTGTTATCGCTAAGGTCCTTAGATAGGATAAGGAGACTATTTAAAGGCGTTCTCAATTCGTGAGACATGTTTGCCAGGAATTCCGATTTGTATTTACTGGCAAGCTCAAGTTCTTTTGCTTTACGCTCAACTTCAACCCTGCTGGACTGAAGATCTTCTTTCTGCATTTCAAGATCCTTGGTTTTCGATTCAAGATCTTCATTGGCCATTTGTAGCTCCTTACTCTGAATCTTTAATTTCTCCTGCTGCTGAAGCAATTCTTCAGATTGTCTCTGAGATTCCTCCAGAAGATCTTTCATCTTTTCCCTGTCTAATGCAGAGTTGGTTGTAATCGCGATGTTTTCTCCAACCGATCTTACCAGCTCAAGCTGGTTATCATTAAAGGCCTTGAAGGAGCCAATTTCGATCACTCCTTTTACCTCTCCGTCAATAATGAAAGGCTGAACCAGAATATGTCGTGGTTCTCTTTTTCCAAGCCCCGATGAAACACTTATGTAATCTTCGGGTAAGCCCGAAAGAACGATAGGTTCTTTTTCCAGGGCAGCCTGTCCCACCAGTCCTTCTCCAAAATTAAAAGTGGTTTTAAGGGATTTTCTATGAGTAAAAGCATACGAACCGGTCATTCGTAATTGCTTTTTATCTTTATTCTTTTCAGCAAGATAAATCACTCCAACCTGTCCGTCCAGATACTTGGTGAGATAAGAAATAATATTTTTTGAAAGTGTAAGAATATCCTGCTCACCGCGCATCCTGTCGTTAAGTCCGGCCTGTCCGGTTTTGATCCAGGCTTCATTTTCATTTTCTTCAGAAATTCGTTTCAGGTTTTCGGTCATGGAGTTAAGTGCAATACCCAACTGGTCAGCCTCACTACGAAGCGGCATCTCTATAGAGAAGTTACCTTCAGCAATGGTATTGGCTGCTTTTACAATTGTGGTGAAGGAATCAACCATCGCATTGATATTATTCTTAAGCTCCTGTACTTCACCTTTTACCTCCACATCAATCTTTCTGGAGATATCTCCTCGTGAATGTGCCGTATATACTCCCGCGATATCCCGTTCCTTTGATGTATGGTTACTTGCCATCTGGTTTACATTATAGGTAATTTCATTCCAGTAACCAGCCACGTTTGGCTCTTCTGCCTGTCCT
>JAWWBH010000174.1:0-6346 GCA_033721075.1 Christiangramia sp. | reverse complement strand
TCTATGAAGCGTTTGTTATGAGGCACTTTTCCAATTTCTTTCCACTCCTTGATCTGGTCTTTGATCTTGGCGAGATCCTTTTTTTTATCTCCTGAAAGCTCAATGCTCTTTAATTTATCAAGTATCTCCTTTTTCCTGTCAAAGGCTTCCAGTTCCTCTTTGTTATCTTCATTGCGCTGAGCATGCAAACGGTCAAAATAATGATTACAGGCCTTTTTGAATTGTTTCCAGATCTTATCGCTATCCTTTCTTGGAACGTGGCCTATCTTTTTCCAGTCGGCCTGGATCTTCTTCATCAAAGGAGTGACAGTTTTAAAATCATCACTGTCTTTATTGTCTTCAGCTATCTGGATAAGCTCTTTCTTCTTTTCCAGATTTTCATACTGTTGTTTTTTCAGATTCTTGTAGAATGCATTCTTTTTTCGGTTGAAACGGCGAACATTTTCCTTAAATGCATTCCAGGTTTCCTGGTTCTTGCTTCTGGGCACCTTACCGGCCTTGAAGAATTCTTCTCTTAGCGCTTCGATCTCTTTGATATTTTGCTGCCATTTATTGTGGCTATCAAATTCCTGATCTGCTATTTCCTTGATGCTTTCAATGATCTCCTGCTTCTTCTCCCAGTTCTTTTCATACTGAGAATCCAGTTGCTCAAAATATTCCTGTCTTTTGTCGTGGATCTTTTTGGTAGCAGTACTAAACCTGTCCCAGATATCTTCACGATATTCCTTTGCCACGGGTCCAAGTTCTTCCTTCCACATCTTATGGAGCATCTGTAATTCCCTGAAGGCCCGGTTTACGTCCTGTTCCTGCAGTAGTTCTTCAGCTCGATCTATAACCTTCAGCTTTTGTTCCAGGTTATGTTTGAAATCCATGTCCCTGAACTCCCGGTTAAGATGAAGAAAATCATAGAAATTCTCTACATGGTGATGGTAGGTATTCCATACGTTATTGTATTTGTCACGTGGAATTGGACCAGCAGTACGCCACTTGTCCTGGATCTCCTTAAAGTGATTGTAAGTAGTATTGATATTTTCTTCAACATCCAAAAGCCCTTTCAGCTCTTCAATTATCTCCAGTCTCTTCTCCAGATTTTCGTTGAGGTCCTTCTTAAGCCGTTTGTAGTAATTATTTCTATTTTCCTTATAATCGAAATAGAGTGAATTAAAGCGTTTTTTTAAGGGAGTAGAGTAGTGGAAGTCAATAATATTTCCGCCATCGGCAAGAAATTCTTCCTTTTTTTCTTCCATTTCCTCATCAAACTTGGCATTGAATTCTGCCCGTATCTCAATTACATGCTCTTTTATGGCCTGTACTTTTTCTTTTTTCAGAAGTCTTTCCAGCTCATCGGCAAGGGCTTCCTTGGTCATGGAGTGATAGTCTTTCTTCTCTATATTATGGCGTTCGCTGGCACTTTCATCTTCACTGTCTTCAGCCACCGCACTATCCATATCTTCTTCATGACTTCCCGATGATTTTTTGTTCTCCCCTACAACTGCATCACCAATTTCACTGTCCAGATCTTCATCATCGTCTTCGTCTTTCTGATTCTTCTTACCTGATTCCGATTCAGAAACCATGGCATCTTCATGGTCGGTAGAGTGGGAGACCTTTTTTTTAGCCTTCGGTTTTTCCTCCTTTTTCACCTCTTCTGAAATTTCCGGTTGCTTGAAAAACGGATTTTCCGGATCTTCTTTTTCTTCCAAATGCGTGTAGGGATCTGAGTCCGGATCCTTCTTTTCCCGCGCTTTCTGATCAGAAGTGGCCTTACCTGCCGCCGATTCATCCAACATGGCATCCTCATGATCGGTTGATTCATCTTCGTCTTTAGCAGTACTTAATTCCTCGGAATTATCTGAAGTATTCTCTGTAGTCTTTTTTGTTTGGTCTTCAACAGACTCCGCCGCCATTTTTTCATCACTTTCCTCTGAAGTTTTCTTTGCCTTTTCAGCCTTGTTTATCTCTTCCTCTGAAAGTCCTTTTTTCTTGTTATCATTTTCTTGTTGAGACATATCTTTCAATGTTAGGGTTCTTCATAGTCAATTAAAGTTGAAAGATAACAACTCCCCTAAAATTGGGCAAGCGATTGGTTTTATTTGTTGGCTGGAAGCCACTGTTTTAATGTGAATTATGAATTCCATATCTCCCAGGCTTTCTCGGCCTGGAGCTCCAGCATTCTTAACCCGTTAAGGCATTTGGCGCCTTTTTTCTGCGCAAGCTGCATAAGTTTTGTTTCTGATGGATTGTAAACAAGATCGAATACCAGGTGATCTTTGGAAAAATATTCAACCGGTACATTGGGATATTGATCCACATTTGGGAAAGTGCCAAGAGGGGTACAGTTTATTAATAAGGTATAAGAATCGATTATTTCCCGGTCCAGCTCATCGTATGAAAATATGTTATCTGCTTTTTTTCGGGATACAAATTTATAGTCTATCTCAAGTAATTCTAAGGCATAGGCGATTGCTTTGGAAGCCCCGCCCGTTCCCAGGATAAGCGCTTTTTTATGATGAGGTCTTAAAAAGGGTTTCAGGGATTCCAGAAAACCCCAGTAATCGGTATTGTAGCCGCACAGGCTACCGTCCTTTTCAAATTTTACGGTATTAACAGCCTGTATCTTATTGGAATGTGGATCTAAATGATCTAAAAAAGGAATGATCTCCTCCTTATACGGTATAGTTACATTTAGCCCCGAAATGATATTCTCTTCAAGAACCTTTGGAAGCTCTTCTATAGATTGTAGATCAAAGTTTTTATACTTCGCATCTATATTTTCTTTCTTGAATTTTTCTGAAAAATATTTTCTTGAAAAGGAATAATCTATATTTCTTCCAAGAAGTCCAAAAGTTCTCATTTACCGTGATTTTTATTTTCATACCAGGCAAGGCCTAAAACTATGAATATTCCTATTAGAATAAAAAATATGGCCAGCCATGTTTCGGAGATGTCAAATTCAGGCCAGTACCTGTCGTAGTTATCAATTATTTTATTGCCTTCCCGGTCTATTAAGGTCTGGCCGAGATCATCTGTTTTGAATATTTTTTCTTTCCATGGCCATACCACTCCCAGGGAGCCAGTAATAAAACCTATGATCGTGGCAAAGGTTTCTTTTTTATATTTTTTCAGAACATAACCCAACAAATGCGAAAGTGAAACCAGTCCGGCAAGAGAACCGGCTGCAAAGACTACCAGGACCTGTAACATCCTTAATCTTTCATCATCGCCCATAAAGCTAAAATCCATCACAATTATTTCAGCGATGGTATCATAGAGAGCATTCACCGAATCTACCAGAAGAAGCACGTAATTACCTAAAAGAATGAGGATAAAACTTCCTGAGAGCCCGGGGAGGGTCATTCCGGAAACGCTTATCATCCCGCAAACGAATACGAACCAAAGATTATCGTTCTCCCTTGCAGGTTCAAGAAAACTAATCGCCATTCCGCCTATTATTCCTAAAATCGCGAAGATTACCGAGTTCCTGTCCCAGTCATCAAAGTCTTTACTTATATAGTAAATGGAGCCTATGATCATCCCAAAGAAAGCTGACCAAACGTATAATTCGTAATGAACAATCAGGTAATCAAGTAGTTTGGAAACGCTGAAATAGCTTATAAGCATCCCGAGAATTAATAGTCCCAGGAACTTCCCGTTTAAATATTGAAATAAACTTCTGAACCTTCCGGAAATAAGTAGCTTAAAGGCCTTAAGGTTTACTTTCTGCAGAGAATAAATGAACTCCTCATAAAATCCGGCCACGAAGGCCACAACACCACCGGAAACGCCGGGAACTTTGTTCGCGGCACCCATGGCAAGCCCCTTTAATACGAGGAGGATCTTATCAGTTATAGTCCTAGTCTGCTGCATCGGCCTGGTCAGGTTGGTTGGTGGCTAACATTTCAAGGATGATGATCAGAAAGAAGCCGGCAAGCATAAGAAGAATTGCGTAGGTTGTTTGTGGGTCTCCATTGAAATTCCAGGGCAGCACAGAGGCTTCTCTTAGAACCACCTCCTTATCTCCATATACAGCCTTTTCCAGAACCTCTTTCCATGGCCATATCTTGTTAAGTGAGCCGGCAATGAACCCTGTTAATATTGCAAGAGTAATACTGGTGTAATGTACAAACAGCCATTTCAGGATCCTGGAGAAAGTAAGTAAACCAAAAACCGCCCCGATTCCTACCATAGCCAGGGTTTTGATGTCAAAGTCGTGAGCCGCTTCGGTCACCGATTTGTAAGCACCTAAAAGTACGAGTATAAAGGCTCCTGAAATTCCCGGTAATATCATAGCGCAAACAGCTATAGCGCCGGCAAAAAATAAAAACAGGTAACTGGAATTAGGTGAAAGTGGAGGCAAACTAACAATATAAAAAGCTACTGCAGCACCAACTACCATTGCAAGAACACTTTTAAAATTCCATTGAGGGATCTGTTTTGCAACGAACCAGATACTGGCTAGAACGAGTCCGAAGAAAAAGGACCAGATAAGTATAGGGTGAGTTTCCAACAGATAATTAGCCAGGCGCATCAGGCTGAACAGGCTTATAAGGATACCGCCAAAAAGAGCGAGGATGAAGTTCCCGTTGAGTTCTTTCCACATGACTCTAAAACCTTCTTCCTTCCAGGTAGAAATTAGGGAAGGTTTCACCCCACTGATCGTGGAAATAAGTTCTTCGTAAATTCCGGATATAAAGGCTATAGTTCCTCCCGATACTCCCGGAACAACATCGGCCGCACCCATGGCCATTCCTTTAAGGGTAACCGTAAGGTAGTCCAAAAAGCTTCGCTGCATCTTAGTTTATTATGATTTCGCCCAAAGGTAGCAAAATTACTAAGAGAGCTTTACGAAGGAATTTATAATTTGTTTGACGCTTTTTCTGTTAAATATATTCGGAAATAACTCTTCGATAATAATATAATACTCCGAGTCTATTTTCAGGGCATTGTTCAGGTGAAAATATCCTTTCTCGCCTTTATTTGTAGAGAAGAAAAGTCCTGCGAGACGGTATTCGATCTCCGCGGTATCCGGATAGAACTCAAGTGCCTGTAGCATACTGCTAATGGCCGTCTCATATTCACCAAGTCCTATAAGGATATCACAACGTCTTATCCAGGTCTCCAGCTCATAATTACCTAATTCAAGACTCTTTTTATAGCCATGCTCGGCTTCCTCATAAAAATTAAGCCTGTTGTTGATCTTGGCATATCGCTTCCAGTATAAAACGTTCTCCTCGTCTATATTGATAGCCTTATTGATGTAGTAAAGTGCCTTTTGAAAGTTCAGTTTTTTGATATAGAAATCGGTAATGGCGATCCAGCCTTTATCAAGTAAAGGATCTTCGTGTACCGTTTGCTTGTAGTTCTTCAAAGCAAGTTCATCACATCCAAGCTTCTCAAAACACTTCCCAATCCTTAGATATGCGAAAGATGTAGGATCCTCAAGTTCAAGGGTGATATTATAGTTTTCGATAGCCTCATTATAGCGTTTCAGTTTCTCAAGTACTTTTCCTTTTTCAAGGTAAGCACCAACAAATCTGTCGTCGCTTATGATGGCAAAATCGAATGCTGCAAGAGCTTTGTTATATTCTTTAAGATCAAAGTACTGCTTGTCAACCTGATGCCAGGCAACCTCGCAATATGGATACTTGTTGAGATACATATTGAGGTATTCGATGGCCTCCGTCTTTTGATCCAGAAAATCGAAGCAATACATAACATTGTAAAGTGCAGAATAATCCTCTTCATCAGCCTCAAGACATTTCATAAAGCTGTATTTGGCATTCTCGAAATCTTCAAGGAATAGGTATTCCATCCCTATAAGGGAGAAAATCTCGGCATCCTCCAGAGTGATTTCCAGGGCGGCCTCCAGCATTTTGATGGCTTCCTTATGCATATCCCTCTTGGAATATATCTGTGCTTTCTGAATATAGATCTCTTCATTGGAAGCCTCCAGATCCTTTAGTTCGTTCAATATTCCATCAGCGAGATCCAGTTTATCCTCAAAAACAAGGATCTCCACTTTGAACAATTTCAAGTTTACAGAAGTGGGATGCTGTGCAAGGCCCATTTTAACGGCCTTTTTGGCTAGTGAAATCTTTCCGTTCTCCAAATAGTGATGAATTATGTTCTCAAATTCGTTGGAATCAAAGAACAGAACATCGTTGGTTTTCAGCATAGATTCGAAGCGGGAAAGTGAGAAATTATCTTCTTCGTTATGACTTAACTGCATAAGAGACGGATTTTGGGATTTCTTCTGAACTAAAGTTATAAATGATTGAAAGCGATTTGGGAAAAGTGTTATATTGTTGTTAACAAATTAATTAACACCCGGCCATCTCCTCTTTTA
>JAWWBH010000173.1:0-6490 GCA_033721075.1 Christiangramia sp. | reverse complement strand
GAAGATGAGGAAATAGATACAGTTTATACTAAAGAGTTCGCTTCTACGATTCCACTTGAATTAAAAGCGGGCGAACTGAATTATAATATGAACTGGTATTATGGTCCTACAGATTACAAGATCCTCAATGATTATGATCGTAATCTGGATGAGATTGTGCCTCTTGGATGGGGAATCTTTGGATGGATAAATAAATACCTGTTCATTCCATTCTTTGCATTTCTTGCCAGTTTCCTTCCAAGCTATGGTATTGCAATTATAGTAATGACAATAGTTGTTAGGATCCTTCTTTCTCCCGTTACTTACAAATCTTACCTCTCTCAGGCCAAGATGAAGGTATTGAAACCGGAGATCAACGAGATCAATGAGAAGTATAAGGATAATGCCATGAAGAAGCAGCAGGAAACCATGAAGCTGTATAGTAAGGCTGGAGCCAGCCCTATGAGCGGATGTCTGCCAGCACTGATGCAGATCCCGATTTTCTATGCGTTGTTCCAGTTCTTCCCGAGTGCTTTTCAGCTAAGACAGAAAAGTTTCCTTTGGGCAGATGACCTTTCCAGTTATGATACCATAGCGGAATTGCCTTTCCATATACCATTCTACGGAGACCATGTGAGCCTCTTCCCTATTCTGGCCTCGATAGCTATATTCATTTATATGATGATGACCACCGGGCAGAATATGCAGGCAAGCCAGCAACCAGGAATGCCAAATATGAAGTTCCTTATGTATCTTTCTCCACTTATCATGTTATTCTTCTTTAATAATTATGCCAGTGGATTATCGCTTTATTATTTCACTTCTAACCTGATTACCATAGGGATCATGCTTGTGATCAAATACGCGATCATCGATGAAGACAAGATACATGCGAAGATCCAGGAAAATAAAAAGAAACCTAAGAAACAGAACAGGTTTACCAGAAAGTTCCAGGAAATGATGGAACAGGCTGAAGAGCAGCAGAAAAAACGTAAATAGCAAAAAGCCCCACAAATTTGTGGGGTTTTTTATAATCAAATTAAAACAAAACACCAGGTTTTATAGTGTTGGTAATCACACTGTACCAATTACATGTATAACTCCGTTCACTGGCTGCACATCGGTTGCTATCACAGTTGAAGTTCCTGGGATCGCGTCAGTAATTGTAATTTTGTTACCAATTTAGATGTAAAAGATTCATCCTCTAGAGTCTCTACCTCCATTCCATCAAGACATAATGCTGCCCGCCTAAAGGTGGTTCATAATTATAAGGTTCTATACATCATCAGGAACCTCATCTAAAGATTCAAAAGAATTATTTGAAGGGAATACGCCAAAAGCATCATTAGCGGGTGCGAAATCCTTATATTCAGTAACTCTACTTAGGGTTGAGATTTAAATATGTTGCTGCCGCTGCAAGTGAAGTAAAATCCTTAAACTGGCAAAATCTACAATGGTAATTGTCGCTACAGTAGCTACATTAGTAGGCTCAGGAGCAGGTTCTGGATTGGGGCAAGCATTAATTTCAGTAGCCGGGTTGAAAGTCATCCTCTTCATCACATGCCACAATATCAAAAGAAGCCAAGAGAATAATATGGCCAAACTTTGCATTTTTTAAAATAAAATTCATAAATCGAAGTTTTAGTATTGTTCTTGATCTTTTTTATTAAAGTAGAACCACGAACAAGTCAACATTGTTTATTATTATGATTAAACAGGGATTAAATTTTTTAATAATATTCTTATTTCCAGTCTTTTGCTTCTCACAAGTGAATCAATTGGATGAGCAGGGTGAGCGTCATGGTTACTGGAAAGTAAATTTTGAAGGGACTTCAAATCCTAAATTCGAGGGAAATTTTGAGCATGGAAAAGAAAGAGGTGTATTTAAATTCTACAAAAAAGGATTCTATGATCATCCTTCTGCCATTATGAATTTTGAAGAGGGAAAGGACTCTGTGCAGGTCACCTATTATACTCAGAAAGGCAAGCCTATCAGTGAAGGAAAGCTTGTTGACCGCAAGCGTGAAGGTAAATGGGTCTATTACCACCAAAAGTCAGATAGCCTCATGATGATCGAAATGTACAAAAATGATAAGCTGAACGGGACTCAAAAAACATTTTTCACAAATGGTCAGCTTGCTGAAAAGACCAGCTATAAGGACGGCTTAAAACATGGTGAAAGCTTCATATATACTGAAAAAGGCCAGGTCACCAAGCATCTTACCTATCAGGATGGGGAGTTGCATGGGAAAGCGATCTACTATGATCCTAAAGGAGAAAAAACCATGGAAGGCTGGTATACCGAAGGAAAAAAATCGGGTACCTGGAAATATTATAACGATGGAAAATTAGACAGTGAAGAAGATTATTAAATTTTAATTTGAATATATTTATATAACTAAACTAATGTAATTATGAAAAAGATCTTAATTCTATTTTTATCACTTAGCCTATTTGCAGCATGCAGCGAGGATGATTCACCTTCTGATAACGGTGAGAGTATAATAGGAACATGGGTATTGGTTGAAGCTAATAATGTACCTGGATTCCAGGTTGATGAATGTTCCAGCCAATCGACGATTACCTTTATGGCAGATAACACTGCTTCTTCCACTTTTTATGGAAAGAATAGTAATGATGAATGTGTTTCTTCAACAGATGCGGGAGCCTGGAGTAAATCCGACTCCAAATATACTTTTAAGGTACCCCAGTTGGGAACCGTGACCGGAACTGTCACCTTTAGCAGCGAAACAAGGTTTACTTTTAGACCTGATGATCTGCCAACCTCCTCGCTGGTATTCGAGATGCAATAATTCATATTATAAACTGAACTCAAAAGGTGGCTTTCGCCACCTTTTTTTATTTCGTAATTTTGCAGCGTTTAAACCGACTCCCTAAGCGGTTTATTCAAATTAAAAAGAATAAGAAGATGAAAAAAGTCGTTGTTGGTTTATCGGGAGGTGTGGATTCCAGTGTAGCAGCCTATCTTTTAAAGGAACAGGGTTATGAGGTAATAGGCCTGTTTATGAAGAACTGGCACGACGATTCTGTTACCATTTCTGATGAATGTCCATGGCTGGACGACAGCAACGATGCGATGATGGTGGCCGATAAACTTGGTATCCCTTTCCAGACGGTAGATCTTAGTGAGGAATATAAGGAACGTATCGTGGATTATATGTTCAATGAATATGAAAGAGGAAGAACTCCGAATCCTGATGTGTTATGCAACCGTGAGATTAAGTTCGATGTATTCATGAAAATAGCTCTTTCTCTTGGTGCCGATTATGTTGCAACGGGTCACTATTGCCGTAAGGCTGAAATTGATAAGGACGGGGAGCCCATATACAGATTGCTTTCTGGAAAAGACAACAATAAAGACCAGTCTTATTTTCTATGTCAGCTTACACAGGAGCAGCTATCCAAAACCCTTTTCCCTATTGGAGAACTACAGAAATCGGAAGTAAGGAAGATCGCTGCAGAGCAAAATCTTGTAACAGCTGAAAAGAAAGATTCCCAGGGCCTATGTTTTATAGGTAAAGTTAGGCTGCCCGATTTTCTTCAGCAAAAACTAAAACCAAAAGAAGGGGTTATTGTAGAAGTCCCGGCTGATAAGGAAGTATATTCTGAAGATGAAAAAACCTTCAGTTCAAAAGTTGAGGAACTGAAATACCTTTCTAAAAAATTTCAGTACCAACTGGATGATGGTAAGGTGGTAGGCAAACATCAGGGAGCCCATTATTTTACCAAAGGCCAGCGAAAAGGCCTTGCCGTGGGAGGAACTCCGGAGCCTTTATTTGTTATAGATACCAATGTGGACGAGAATATAATTTATACCGGCCAGGGTAAGGATCATCCGGGTATTTACCGAAAAGCACTTTTCATTGAACAGGATGAGGTTCACTGGATACGCAGGGACCTGGCAATTAGGAATGATGAGGAAATAAAAGTAAAGGCAAGGATAAGATATCGCCAATCGCTGCAGGATGCCACACTCCATCAAACCGAAAACGGAATGTATGTGGTTTTTGAGGAAGCTCAGGCTTCCATTACCGAGGGTCAGTTCGTGGCCTGGTATAATGAGGATGAATTACTGGGTTCTGGAGTAATTTCGTAAATTGAAGCCATTAGGCCTCCCCCATGAAAAGACTTTTATTTTTATTCCTCTTCATCTCCTGTTTATCCTATTCCCAGCAGGAACATGCCTGGGTGTACTTTAAAGATAAGCTCAATGTAGAAGCTTCCCTTGCAGATCCATCCTTGATTCTTAGCGAGGAAGCCATTCAACGAAAAGCTCTCCATAATACTCCTATAGACGAAAGGGATGTTCCGGTGAATGAAGCCTACATATCTTCCCTGAAAGACCAGGAAGGCATACAGGTTATGGCAAAATCAAAGTGGCTTAATTGCGCTCACGTTATTGGTGAACTTAGCGCTATAGACAATCTAATCTCTCTGGAATTCGTAGAAAAGATCGAATTTGCGAATCGAAACCTGCAGGATAGATCGCTAAACGAAGAGGAGAAAATGGTTTCCAAACTGGATTCTCACATCGATTATGATTACGGCTATTCTGAAAATCAGGTGACCATGCTGGGCACCGATTTCCTTCATGAGAACGATCTTACAGGAAAAGCTATGGTTATCGCCGTTCTGGATGCTGGCTTCCCTAATATTGAAAACCTTGTAGCGTTCGAAAGACTAAGGTCTGAGGGCAGGCTACTGGGAGGTTATGATTTTCATGACCGATCAGATTTTTACACTAATCCCAACTTAAGTAACCATGGAACCCTGGTATTATCTACCATGGCAGCTTTTCTGGACGAACAGCTTATAGGAACGGCTCCAGGTGCTTCCTTTTATCTCTTCAGGACCGAAGTAAGCGTTTCGGAAACCCCTGTCGAGGAAAGTTACTGGGTTGAAGCCGCAGAGCGTGCAGACAGCCTTGGAGTGGATATTATAAATTCATCACTATCCTATGCCATATTTGATAATCCGGCCTATAATTATTCAATGGAAGACATGGACGGAGAGACTAGCTTCGTATCCCGGGGAGCAAATATCGCGACAGAAAAAGGCCTCCTGGTAGTTGTATCAGCCGGAAATAGCGGGGAAAGCGAAACCTTCCCCAGGGTTGGCGCCCCTGCCGATGCCAACGTACTAACGGTTGGAGCCGTTGATAAAGACCGGAACTATGTAGCATTCAGTTCAATAGGTCCAACAGCCGATGGAAGAATAAAGCCTGATGTCATGGCTCAGGGACTGGCAGTGGTTGCAGCTGATCAAGCTAACAATCTTGTAAGTGTAAGCGGCACATCCTTTTCTTCACCAATCATTGCCGGGTCGATCGCCAGTTTATGGCAAAAGGACCCCTCCCTCACCAACCTGGAGATCATGCAACTGGTGAGAGAAAGTTCGAGCCTTTTTAATAATCCCAATTTCAGGTTTGGCTATGGAATCCCTGACTTTGAAAAGGCTTTTTCATCAATAATCATTGAAAACAATGATCTAGAATTTGCTTATTCTCCAAATCCGGTAACCGATGTCCTTAAGTTCCGCAGGACAGGGCCAGAGAATTATAATGTAAAATTATTCGACCTTCAGGGACAGAAGATCCTGGAAAAAGATAATGTTCAGAATGAAATAGACCTTTCCGGTTTTTCCAGAGGAATTTATATTGCTATGTTTGAACAAAATAATTTTCGAAAATCCTTTCTTATTATTAAAAAATAATGGCTGGTAACAATAGAATCACCCAACTTCTAAATATTAAATACCCTCTTATTCAGGCCGGAATGATCTGGGCCAGTGGCTGGAAACTTGCAAGTGCCGTTTCAAATGCAGGAGGTTTAGGGATTATAGGTTCAGGATCTATGTATCCGGAAGTTTTGAGAGAACATATTCAGAAATGTAAGAAAGCAACAGATAAACCTTTCGCGGTAAATGTACCGATGCTGTATCCTGATATTGAGAAGATCATGGAGATCATTATTGAAGAGGGTGTTAAGATCGTTTTTACCTCAGCCGGAAACCCAAGAACATGGACGAAACAGCTTCAGGATAATGAAATTAAGGTGGTTCATGTGGTGAGCAGTGTGAAATTTGCCATGAAATCGGAAGATGCGGGAGTAGATGCCGTGGTTGCTGAAGGTTTTGAAGCCGGTGGGCATAATGGCCGTGACGAAACCACCACCTTCACACTTATTCCTATGGTAAAGGAAAAGATATCCATCCCTCTCATCGCAGCCGGAGGCATTGCTACGGGAAGAGGAATGCTTGCTGCCATGGTCCTGGGAGCCGATGCCGTGCAGGTTGGAAGCCGTTTCGTCGCTACCCCGGAGGCCTCTTCCCATCAAAATTTCAAGAATATGGTCTTGAATGCTCAGGAAGGGGACACCGTGTTAACACTAAAAGAACTGGCACCGGTACGCATGCTTAAAAACAAATTTTATGAAGAAATTCAGGAATTGTATAAAAAAGCACCCAGTAAAGAGGAACTAATAGAGTTATT
>JAWWBH010000172.1:0-6505 GCA_033721075.1 Christiangramia sp. | reverse complement strand
TATTAAAAAAAGAAAGAAAGTTCCTGTGAAAATTAAATATTTCCAATAAGCTTTAACTTACTCCATTTACCGCAAAAGGCGTTATCGTTTTGATATATAATAACTTAGGTCCGTTTTTTGCACATGTATTCAATTAATCTGTTGAAACTATGTGGAAGAAATCTGTCCTGGAAATTGTGCCTCGCATTCAAATTACTAAGATCCATGACCTGTCTTTCGGAAAGTTTTTTTTTCTCGAAAATATTATAATTTCAGAAGTCACTGAAGGAATTTCATTTGATTGGTCTAAAGGAAAACAAATAATTGATCTGGCCCTCCAGCATTACGGCCAGGATTCAAGCGTACATTATATCTCAAACAGGATTCATGACTACTCTGTACGCCCCCAGGATTGGAGAAAATTTGGTGATTTCCAGAAAAATTTAAAGACTTACAGTATAATTACCTATGGTAAAATTGGTTATACCAACCTTATCTTTGAAAAAATATTCTTTCCGTCCATAATATATCATTTCACCGAACTTGAAAAAGCGCTGGAGTTTGTTGGGGAATATGATAAACATCTTACCTGAATGAAATGAAAAACCAATCGATTCTATTCCTCTTCCGGTAAGCTTTTAAATTCTCCCTGGTAGGATATGGTAGATCTTTGTGAACTATTTACAAAGGTAAAGCTGCTTCCATTAGCAAAGAGTTTAATGTGGAATTCAAGATTCTCTCCATCCTGGTCTGCTTCAAAATCCAACTCTATATTCTTTTTCGTTTCATTTTCAATTATATTAAGCTTTTTCGCCAGCCCTTCATACTTTATTCCCCCCTTAGTACCATATCCTCCACCGGAATGACGTACTCCAAAATATGGAAGGTAGACCTCCACACTATCTCCACTAAACCTGATAAAATTTGGATTTCCTATGAGGTTTACATTGCTACCCCCTACAGGATTTGCCCAGTCATTCTCTATTTCAAAACCACGTGAGGACACCAGGTCCTGAAGTTCCTTATAAGTCTGCACCCGGCCTGTTGAACCAGCACCTCCACAAGAACCCAATACTGAAATAATTAGTATTGAAAAGCTTGAAATGAGGATAGAAATTAAGCTATTAAATTTTGAGGATCGCATAACACTTACTTGAATTTTACAAACATTAATTTACAAATTTTGAGGCATACTTCACACACCTGCTTTCATATTCCGGGAAATCTCCTGCAACTCCCCTTCTATTATTCTTTTTAATTTTAAAGTACACCTGTCGTAAATGATTATTCAAAAAAAGATCCGGGAAACGTACCTGCTTCCCGGATCAATTGCAATTCGCTTTATTTTAAAGTTCAAACATGTAATTCTTCCTTTTCTGCGGTTTCCCATACTTTTATAGCCTCATCCCTGCAGATCTGAATCATTTTGAATTCTTCATGTCTTTTTTCAGAATTCGAGTTATGATACATCTCACTGTAACCAAAACCGAAATTACGCGCATCCTCAGCCGATGCTCCATAATATATATAATCGAAATCGGCCCAGTGAGCAGCGCCAAGACACATCATGCATGGTTCGCAACTAGCATAAAGTACACAACCTTCAAGGTTGTTGGTCTTTAGTTTTTTACAGGCTCGCTGTATGGCTCTCATTTCGGCATGTTGTGTACAATCACTTTTACACAACACCTCGTTACGGGATTCAGCAATAATTTCATCTCCTTTTGTAATCACTGCACCAAAAGGACCTCCATTATCCATATCCCTTCCTTCACGGGCCAGCTGAATGGCCCTTCTCATCATTTTTCGTTGTAAATCCTTTATTTCCATAACTGTATAAAATTAAGGCTTTATATATGGATTGCCTTCATTTTCACACTAATTCCAGATGGATTAAGGACATTTTAAGGTTATTTTCCTCAAAACTAAAAAGATTGCTAAATCTTTGCCAAAACTGGCCTAACAGGCTTGGTAAGCCATTTGGAATTGGGTTTCTTTAATTAAAATTAAACTGAAATATATGGAAGCTATTTTTGAATTTGTGAACGTTGATAAAAACTCAAATCTTGAAGCTTTTGCACAGAAAAAGCTGGACAAACTTGAGAATAAATATAACTGGATTGTTAGAGCAAATGTATATTTAAAGAAAGATGAAAATCAGAAACCGAATGGCTATATCACTGAAATAAGGCTTAGTGCTCCGGGTCCTGAGATCTTTGCCCAGTCTAATGAAAATTCCTTTGAAGCCGCGATAGCCGCAACTACCAGCGACCTGGAAAGACAATGCAGCAAACGGAAATCGAAAATGAGTACACACTAAAAGAGTTATATTAATCAAAATTAAAAGCCCTTCCAGGATAATTGGAAGGGCTTTTTCTATAAGCTTTCAATTAAAAAGTAATCATTCTCTAAGATCTTCCTCTTCCAGCCTGTCCTTAAATTCATTGATTATTCCTCCTTTTAGTAGTACATCAATCTGGCGATCACTCATACTGTGTTTGGTTTCGATATGAACCTTTTCACCATTCTCTTTTTTAATAATCACCTTAATATTATTACGGTTCTTAACATCCTCACATAAGTTTCGGAAATAGATAAGGTCTCCCTGTTCGATCTTATCATAATCCTCGATATCTATGAATTCCAAAGGAAGAATTCCGAAATTCACGAGGTTCTGCCAGGCGATCCTGGCATAGGAATTGGCGATAACAGCGACCTGTCCCAGGTATTTTGGTGCAATTGCCGCATGTTCACGACTGGATCCCTGGGCGTAATTATCCTTAGCCACCACTATATGCCCTCCATATTCCGTTTTTGCCTGCATGGCCCTGTCATAAAAGCTTTCGTCAATGACGGTGTAGGAGAATTTACTTATTTCCGGAAGGTTACTCCTGAATGGCAGCACTTCAGCTCCCGCCTTCAGTATCTCATCGGTCGAGATATTATCACCCATTTTCAATAGTACCGGGACTGAATACTTTTCCTGCATAGGTTCGATATAAGGAAGTGACTTAATATTCGGACCTTTTTTTAATTCAATATTGGATCCGTCCTCAGGTGGCGCCACCAGCATTTCAGTATTAATGATCTCAATTTCCGGATGCTTGAATTGAGGATATTTCATATCGTATAATTTCTCAAGATCACGAGGATCGGTGATCTTTCCGGTAAGAGCAGAAGCCGCAGCGGTTTCAGGGCTGCATAAATGTACCTGGTCATCCTTGGTTCCCGATCTGTCCGGGAAGTTTCGAGGCATGGTCCTTAAACTAATGGTTCCTGACGCAGGTGCCTGTCCCATCCCAATACAGCCCATACAACCAGACTGATGGAATCTCGCTCCTGCTGTTATGAGATTGGCAAAGGCCTTATTCTCGATCATATTCTGGATCATCTGCCTTGAAGTAGGATTAATATCAAATGAAACATCATTGTTAACAGATTTACCTTCCACTATCGCACCGGCGATCCAGAAATCCCTTAGGCCTGGATTTGCCGATGAACCAATTACAACCTGGCTAATCTCCTTACCTTCCACTTCCCTTACGGGCACTACATTCCCGGGACTGGTAGGAAGCGCGATTAGAGGCACAAGTTCGTCAAGAATTATCTCGTCATGAAAATCATATTCACATCCCTCATCAGCTTTCAATTCAATCCAGTCATCTTCCCTTTTTTGGGACTTTAAAAATCTTTTTGTTTCTTCATCACTGGGGAAAACAGTAGTGGTAGCGCCAAGCTCTGCTCCCATATTAGCTATCACGTGACGGTCCATGGCACTCAGATGTTTTAAGCCTTCACCATAATATTCTATCACCTTCCCTACTCCTCCTTTAACATCATATCGTCTTAGCATTTCCAGGATCACATCTTTGGCGCTAACCCAGTCTGGTAATTTTCCTGTTAACTTAACTCCCATTACTTTAGGCATTTTAACAAAGTAAGGCTGGCCTGCAATCGCAGCTGCAACGTCAAGACCACCCGTTCCTATGGCCAGCATTCCTAAAGATCCTGCAGCCGGGGTATGACTATCTGAACCCACCATGGTTTTTCCTGGTTTTCCAAAACGCTGCATATGTACAGGATGACTTACGCCATTTCCGGGACGGCTGTACCATAATCCAAATCGTTGTGCGGCTGAATGCAGGAAGAGATGATCATCTGCATTCTTAAAATCGGTTTGCAAAAGATTGTGATCCACATATTGAACCGCCACTTCGGTCTGGGCTTTTTTCAATCCCATGGCTTCCAGCTCAAGTTGTACAAGGGTTCCTGTAGCATCCTGGAGTAATGCCTGATCTATCTTGATACCAATTTCTTTTCCGGGTTCCATTTCACCTTTGAGGAGGTGTTCTTTAATAAGCTTTTGCGTGACATTAAGTTTAGACATAGTTGGAAATTTTAAGCTTTAAATTACCATCTTTCTAAGGAAATCCCCGGTGGTTTAACAGAACCTTAGCCTAAAACCACTAAATTTTAGCAGAAGAAAAGATTAAAAAAAGTAAATTTCGTTTTCGTTTTATCAAGCTTCATATTTAATGAATACTATAGTGAAAAGGGCGATTGTAGGTGGTGTTGTCTCTACAATTGTGATGGCAACCGGAACTTTTATACTTGGTAAGATCTCTGGATATAAAGCACTGGAACTGCTTAAGAATTCCATGTCTGGAATCAATATGCTATGCAACACGGTGATCCTGGGATCTACAACCATTCTGGCCCTTATGCTTACACTGCTCGGTTTAAGCCGCTCCTCAAATTCCAAACTTACAGACAGGCATTACCGGGATGTTCTCATGATAGCCAAAGCCGATACTATTGTTATAGTTACAGCAGTTATCGTTTTTTTAATGCTTAATTTACCAATTAGTGAGTCTGAAGAAGTAGACCGGGCATGGTTCCAGACCATTTACTATGTAAGCCTGGGAATGGCATCTCTTCTTGGCGGTGGTTTCATCGCTGTAGTGATGATGCTTTATGGAACCATTGCCAATGTGATCCTTATCGTGGGACTTAACGTTACATACCATCCACTGGTATCCGATGAAGATGTGGAAGAAGCAGAAAAACAGGAACGTGAAGATAAAGATGGGCAACGAGAGGAAAAATCGGAAAGGTCCTGAATAGGAAAAGGGCGTTTTGAAAAATATAACATGACGGATTTGCTGAATTCAAGGCAATCATGGCCAGTTATGTAATCTTTCAAAACAGCCCTTTCGGAAATTCAATATATCAACAGGGTTAACTTCTACCCAGTTTATTCAGTATATCTATTTGCTGCCCTTCTTCCAGGTTGAATCCGGGTTTACCCTTCCTTGGGAAAAGATAAGTGAAAGGTGTGTCAAAGGCCGCCCAGCTTTCTGCCAGTCCATAATCATTATTGTCATTTTTCTTTTCGGGCCTTATAAAAGTATTTAGTTCTGAATCATAGTCAGAACCTACGGCATCTTCCCCTGGAAATAACATTCCATCATTGAGGTCGCAATAAACTACTACCGAAGCCCCTTCGTTTCCAGGGAGATCGAAGATATTGATATCAAAACTGTCCAGTACCTTGTCCCTGGCCGTTATGTCCTTTGTTTTAAAATCATCTTTGAAATTATTTCTTGGATGGGCATAGATAGGAGCTCCACCGGCATCTTCAGAAATGGTCTTAAGATCTGCATAAGCCGATTTCAAAATAGCATCACAGGTGATAAGAATCCCTTTGATATTATATCCTTCCTCCACGAGTTTTTTAACAGCATCTTTCGTGGATTTTTCAACTACATCAATAAGGATCATATCCCTGCGATTAAGGTGTCTTATGGCATAACCCTGGTTAAAAACACCATTTTCCTTCTCGCCCTTTATGATAAAGGTATCAGGAATTAGTTTCAAGAATTTTCCGGTTTCACCTTTCTCAATAAACTCAGCCGACTGGCTGTGAAGCACCTCCATTTTATCTACTGTCTTCATATATAATTGGTTTTTAAATGTACTTTGAAGATACAAAACAGGGATGGAGAGGTCAAACCAGTTTTTAAATGTTTAACTGCTTTTAGGAGTTAATTAACGGAATGACAAATGCTGTAAAATTACCGTGATGACTTAGCGAAAATGGCAGTTTTTTTGTGGTGTTGTGCTCTACCCAGGAAGGGATGCCATTACCGTCTTTTTCAAATCGGAAGGCAGAGCGATCCAGATTTAAGGAAGAGCATAAATCGTCTAATATCTGCTCTTTCGTAGGTTTTATCTTCCTGTATATTTTCTGAAAAGTATGCTGGACTGAAGTTTGACTATGGATATATTCTGAATTTGCTTCAGATTCAACATGATAATCGTACTCCCCTATTTTAACAGTTCCCTTATTTCCGGCGGCATTCAGAGTGCAACTAAAGGCCTGCGGATTCAATGTCCTGGTCAGGCTAAAATTCCTTTGATGCGCCTTATAAACGGCTTCTTTCATAGACCATAGCAACCACAGGGTGATTTCCGGATCATTAGAGTTGGTTATGATCCCTTTTTCCTCTTTAGTGAATACCTTAGT
>JAWWBH010000171.1:0-6552 GCA_033721075.1 Christiangramia sp. | reverse complement strand
TTTCGTTCAGGCCTTATAGATAATTCTATCGCCAAAAATACCATCTTCAATATGGACTATATCGCCAAATCTCAGTTCAACGTAAGTGATGATTTTGGTGGTATTTTCCTTGCCGGATTTAATTACAATTCAAAATCAAGAAGTGTTGAGGGAGCGTCCGCAAGAAATTTCATTCAGTTTGTAGATGTAGACAGCGGAATTCGCGATATAGACAATGCATTGCCTGAAAACAGATCGGTTACAAGTTCTGAAGGCCATGAAAGGACTGCCGCGGTCTATTCCTCATTGTCCCTTAACGCTCTTGAGATGTTATACTTCACAGGAACTATCAGGGTAGAATCAGCCTCTACCTTCGGGAATAATGTAGATAATACTTTCGCTTTTCCATCGGCTTCCCTGGCATGGCAGTTCACCAAGCTTCTGGACATCAATGACGATGTACTTTCATTCGGTAAATTAAGAGCTTCTTATGGCGAGGTTGGGGTGCAACCCTCTCGTTATAATACTTCCAATATATTTGTTTCACCTTCATTTGGCGATAGTCTTGGTGGTGACCTCGATTTGACCCTATTCGGAAATGGAGCCTTCATTCCAGCTGCTGGTAGAGGAAATACCGCACTAAGACCTGAAAGAAAAAAAGAAGTTGAATTTGGAGTAGATCTTAGATTCCTTCAGGATAAACTTCGATTTAGTGCTACTTATTTCGATAATAAAACCGAGGACGTCCTTTTAGATTTTCCCTTACCCAACTCAACCGGTTACAGTTCCATTTATGCTAACGGAGCAGAAATTGAGAATAAAGGGCTCGAGTTAGATTTAGGATATCAAATAATCCTGACAGATGATTTCTCATGGAGCATTAACTCAAATTTCACCACTGTAGAGAATAAAGTTACCGACCTGGTTGGTATAGAATCATTCGATTTAGGAGGCCTGGCAGCAGTTTCTTCCAGAGCTGTTAAAGGCGAGCCACTAGGTGTACTTTGGGGTTCGAGAGTTTTAAGGGATGAAGAAGGTAATTATGCTTTAGATGAAAATGGATTTCCTATACAAGATCAGGAAGTAGGTGTGATTGGGGATCCCAATCCAGATTGGCAGGGAGCATTGTCTACTTCTATTAAATACAAAAATTTTAGACTTTCAGCATTGCTGGAAACCTATCAGGGAGCCGATATTTTCGCTGGAACAAAATCTGTACTTAGTGATCTGGGTAGATGGTACGATACAGCTAACAGAGTTACTGCTGAACGAAATTATGTGACTTCAGCTGGTAATGTGATCAATATAGGTGAAACCTTCCGTGGAAATATTCAGGATTTTGGTGGAGGACCTGTAGCACTTACCGAATCATGGTATAATGGTGAAGGAGGATTTTTTGGTGGAGGGACTGATGAACTTTATATTGAAGATGGTTCCTGGACAAGGCTTCGTGAAATAAGCCTGGGTTATTTATGGGATTCCCAATGGCTAAAAAAAACCACAAAACTTCAATCTATAGAACTTACATTAACCGGAAGAAACCTGTTCATATGGACAGAGTTTGAAGGTAATGATCCAGATACCAACCTTTCCGGGATTAGTGCCGCTCGTGGTATTGACTATTTCAACAACCCGGCAACAAAATCATATCTGGTAAATCTTAACGTAAAATTTTAAAACTATCAACAACATGAAACGAATTATAATTTTAATACTTGTTGTAAGCTTTCAGCTCTCGTGTAGCGACCTGGTAGATGGCATTAATGACGACCCTAATAATATTACAGAAAGTACATTTGGTAGTATCCTAACAGGTGCTGAAGTTGGAAATCTTCTTGTACAGAGTGGGGAAACAGCAAGAAGGTCTGCCCTTTTTGCCGGACAATACACAGGATTAGACCGCCAGCACCTGAGTTTAACACAATACAATGTAACTACCAGTACTTTTGATGCTTTATGGTATGATCTCTATGTAAATGCATATAGAAATGCAGTTGTTGCTGAAACTGTTGCGATAGATGATAATATTGGTCCTGTAAGCCTTGGAATTACGCAGGTTTTACAGGCATATATTATTGGGACTGCAGCTTCACTTTATGGAGATGTTCCTTATGATGAAGCCGGCGATATTGAGAATACGAATCCTGCTTATGAAGATCAGCCTGTCATATTTCAGAAAATCCAGGATCGCCTGGATGAAGCTATCTCAAATTTACAAATGGGTGGAGGGCGACCTGTTGGAGGATCTGATATTTATTATGATGGAGCCCCAAATAAGTGGATCGAATCCGCCTATACTCTAAAAGCAAGATTTTATTTAGTTACAAAACAATACGATTTAGCTTATCAGGCTGCACAAAATGGAATAAGTTCTATGGAGAACAGCATGTACGCTCCACACGGTACAGCGGTTCAAAATTCAAATTTAAATTATCAGTTATTTGCTGTCGCAGTTAGACAGGCCGATGTGGTAGTTTCTGATTTTATGACCAGTTTGGTGCAACCCGGATCAGAAAACCCGATGCCCGAAAATTATCGCGGAAACTCTAAAACTGACGAAACAGCGAGATTTAACTATCTCTTCAATATTACCAGCGTAGGAGTTCAGCCGAATACTGAAGATGGTTTTGCGGCGCAAACAGCTCCTGCTCCACTGGTAACTTACCAGGAAAATCTTCTGATACTTGCCGAAGCAGCATTAAGATCGCGGGGATTTGACTCCGGACTGGATGCACTCAACAATTTCAGGGCATTTATGGATGCAGGAGGATATTTAATGAATATAGACGCTGCTAACCTTAATTATGAAGCTTATACTGCTGCGGACTTCGCTCCGGGAGGTATTGAGAATCCGGATGGACTGAGTCCTGAGGATGCCTTATTAAGAGAGATCCTGGAAGAAAGATATGTTACGCTTTTCGGACTTATTGAACCATTCAATGACATGCGAAGAACTCTTAATGAAAGTAACGTAAGGGTTCCGGTAGAGCCTAATACAGGTAACCAGTTGCCTCAGCGTTTTCTAATCCCCCAAACTGAAATAGACAGGAATGAGAATGTTCCAAACCCAATTCCAGACTTTTTTGAACCTACAGATATCAATTCATGATAATGACAGAAATGAACAGAAATATTGCCCGACGTTTACTGCGCCTATCTATCATATTACTTTTTCTTCCGGCTGTATTGTTCAGCCAGGAAGAGCAGGCAGAGAAAGTTCTGTTTGTTGGAAATAGTTTCACCTATTTCTGGAACATGCCGCAGATGGTCGAAGCTATGGCAAAAGATCAGGGTGTAAAACTGCAAACCTCGCAATCTACTGTAGGCGGCAGCAACCTGGAACAGCACTGGAAAGAAGAAAAGGAAACCAATACGCGTAATATGCTTAAGAAGGAAAGCTGGGACTATGTGGTGCTTCAGGATCATAGTATGAGTACCATAGATGCACCTGAAAGGTTTACTACTTATGCCACCAAGCTCATTGAGCTTGTAAATGAAAAAGATGCTACTCCCCTGCTTTCAATGACCTGGGCTTATGATTCCAATCCGTTGATGCAGGAAACTATTGGCACTTCCTATATAAAACTTGGAAAAGAGACCGGTGTGAACGTAGTGCCCGTGGGAACCATTTTCATGCAGGCTCAAAAAGCAAGGCCAGATCTAAAAATGTATTTTGATGATAAACATCCTTCATCTGACGGATCTTACCTGATAGCTCTCATTTACTATAAATATCTCACAGGTAGATCTGTAAAGGATATTCCGAACCGCTTAAAAACCACAGATTCTGATGGAGACCTATTGTATCTCAATTTCGTACTCCCTGAAACCGGTGCATTTCTAAGACAACTGGTGGAAGACTTTGATATGGAATCATTTAAAAAGGCACATTAATGAAGGCTCGGAAAAACATTTTTTTAGCGCTTGGTCCCGTCTTATTCTTTGTTTTACAAAGCATTGGCGGACCCGAAGGGATGCCAGATGCAGCTTTTGACGTATTATCAGCAACCATCTGGATCGCATTATGGTGGGTGACTGAAGCAGTGCCTATCGCTGTAACCGCATTACTCCCCATTGTTTTATTCCCATTAACGGGAGCCCTTGACCTTTCTACTACAACCGCTTCCTACGGGCATAAATATATTTTTCTCTATATGGGAGGATTTATGCTTGCGATCGCAATAGAGAAATGGAATCTGCATAAACGTATCGCCTTACATATCATAAAACTGATAGGGACTAACGTAAAGAATATCATTCTTGGTTTTATGGTGGCGACGGCATTCCTTTCCATGTGGATATCGAATACTGCGACCTCGGTAATGATGCTTCCTATAGGAATGTCCATTGTATCTCAGCTAAAGGACAATCCATCCACTATAGAAGATGAGAATAAGGTCTTTGGGAAAGCCTTGATGCTGAGCATTGCTTACAGTGCTTCGATTGGAGGTATTGCAACCCTTATAGGAACACCTCCAAACCTGGTCTTTGCCGGTTATATCCAGGAGATCTACAATATAGATATCACCTTTTTTCAGTGGCTGAAATTCGGACTACCAATATCTGTTTTACTACTTATTATCTCATGGTATTATTTAACCCATGTAGCCTTCAATTTTAAACAGAAAGAATTCCCCGGCGGGAAACAGGAAATTCAAAAATTGATCGCTGAATTGGGCCCTATGAAAAGGGAAGAAAAGATCGTAATGAGCGTTTTTATCATCACGGCTTTCTGCTGGATCACTCGCTCATTTATACTGGAAAAATTCCTGCCTGGAATAGATGATACCATTATCGCGATGATCGCGGGAATTACCCTTTTCACCATAGGTTCAGGAAGTGAAGGTAAAAGGATCATAAAATGGAAGGAAGCCGTAAAAATGCCTTGGGGAATTATTCTCCTGTTTGGTGGTGGTATGGCCCTTGCTTCAGGATTTGAAGTTACAGGACTGGCCGAATGGTTTGGTTTACAAATGACCCTGCTACAGGCACTACCACTACTACTTCTGGTATTGATCGTAATTTTCAGCGTCAATTTTATCACTGAACTTACATCAAATCTGGCAACAACGGCGATGCTTCTGCCCATTCTGGCCCCTATCGCATTAAAACTGGACCTGAATCCCTATATGTTACTGGTCGCAACAACGGTGGCAGCATCCTGTGCCTTCATGTTGCCCGTAGCCACTCCACCTAACGCGGTAGTGTTTGGTTCCGGATATTTAAGAATACCAGACATGGTAAAAACAGGGGTTTGGATGAATCTAATCTCAGTACTTATACTTACGGCGATGGTCTACTTAATGCTACCTATCCTCTGGGATTTTGATCCTTTTGGATTCAGTGAAGAATTTGTACTAAAACAACCATAAAATAGAATAACTCTCTAAAACATTAAATAATGGAAACAATTATAAAATCTAAAACTAGAGCACTTTTGAGTTCCGGTGTCTTTATCTTCATCTTACTGGCTTTCGCAGCCTGTTCTAATGATGATGACATAGCTGTTAAGGATGACGGAGTTCTTAGGCTGCTAAAACAGAATATTGGAGAAGAGGATCTGATGGATGGAGCTGAAAATATTCCAGTGGAATCTTCATTAGTACTCGTATTTTCGCATAGTTTGAATACCGACGTCTTGAGTTCTGCACTGCAGGTTAACGCTGAAGGTGGAAACGCCGACTACAGCCTTGAATTTTCCAATTCTAATTCAACAGTAAAGATCACTCCAAATACGAGATTTGACTATGAAACAAGTTATACTATAAACATCCCGGAAGGAGCATACGGGGCTGAAGGAGAAGCTATAAAAGAGCCGGTGAATATCAATTTCAGGACAGCAGCTTATGTGCCTCCGGTTATTAAACTTTCTTCAGAAGTCGATAAAGTAAAGGAAAGTGCAGAGACCATAACGATCACTGCTGAACTTGATAAGGATACTGATGAAGATGTCACGGTAGTCCTCGATTTCGCAGGAACGGCCACTTTGGATACAGATTATACTGTAAGTAGTACAGAACTGGTGATCCCAGCGGGTGAACTTTCTGCCACTTTTGAGCTTACTACCACCCCAGATCAGGAGAATGATGACAACGAATCTGTAATCATAAGTGTGGCATCCATAGAGAATGCGACCGATAATGATAATACACAGGTTGAATTCAATATTACCGAAGAACTACCACCGCTTTCCCTAAAAGGAGTTCTGGCACTTACCTGGGATGGCGCAGACACCAACGACGGTAAAGCAGTTCATGTGGTGGCCAATGCCGATATCGCAGACCTTAGCATATACAGTCTTGGAGTTGCAAATAACGGAGGTGGCACCGACGGACCGGAATATACCTTCCCGGTGATCTCACTTTCTGAAGGAGACAACGTTCTTGTAGCCCGTAATCCACAGGCATTATCAGCCTATTTCGAAAATTGTACTGATGAATTTGCAGTTATACTTGAATCTAACAGTTCCATTAGCCAGAACGGAGATGACGCCATAGAGCTGTACAATGGCGATACGATCATTGAAGTCTATGGAGATTCAGATGTGGATGGAACCGGTTTGGAATGGGAATA
>JAWWBH010000170.1:0-6556 GCA_033721075.1 Christiangramia sp. | reverse complement strand
TTCCTTAGTATTTATATATGCGTATAATCAAAGTTAATGCCATTGACTCCACTAATTCCTTTGTTCGCGAGTTTTACGAAGGGAATAATGATTTTGAACCTGTATGTGTACGAGCCATTTGTCAGAAGAGGGGTAGGGGGCAAAGAGGCTCTTCCTGGGAGTCAAAAGCTGGGGAAAACCTTACTTTCAGTATTCTTTACCCACAAAAAAAATTGAATATTTCACGTCATTTTCTGTTAAGTGCAACTATTTCTCTGGCTGTTCTTAAAGCATTGCATGAGCTACAGATTCCCGAACTTAAGGTTAAATGGCCTAACGACATTCTGTCAGCCAGGCGAAAGGTGGGTGGAATCCTAATAGAAAATATTGTAAAGACCGAAGGCATTGTTGCCAGTATAATTGGGATTGGTCTCAATGTTAATCAGGAGGAATTTAAAGGCCTTCCTAAGGCAGGCTCCCTAAAAAGTATTAGCGGAAATAATTTTGATTTAGATGAATTGATGAACAGGATACTTTTTACAATTCAATCTAAATTAAAAGAATTACCGCTTGTGACCGCTAATCAGATCTTAGAAGATTATGCTCAGAATATGTTCAGGCTCAATATGGTTTCTGCTTTTTCTTCTCCAGAAGGGAAGCATTTTAACGGGATAATAAGGGGTGTGACCAAAGACGGTAAACTAAATCTCGAAATCGAGGAAGGCCTTTTCAAGACATTTGACCTGAAAGAAGTTCAGTTGCTTTATTAAAACAAAAAAGCCGGAATTATTCCGGCTTGTAATCTATAATTTCGAAGCATTTTCACTTAAGGTATTTATGAATTTTTTTAAGGGTCCCTTGATCATCATACTCATCATTGGATTAAAATTGCCCTCGAAATTCATGAATACCTCGCTTTGGGAAGCTCCAGCTTCAGCTATATGAATATCTAAATTAAATGGAAATTTATCTGAAGTCGATCCCAGGCGAACCAGTTCCGGTTCTCTGGTTTCGGTTATTTTCAATCTTATTTCCGGCATTCCTTTTAACTGAAAAAGAAATGTATCCTGGGCAGTGGCTTCAAATTTTTCCTTGCTATCCGGCATCAGTTGTTCATAATTCTCCACATTGGTAAGGAACTGGAACATTTCCTGCTGACTTTTTCCGGTAGTTACTTTCTGGCTTTCTAATTTCATTTTTAAGCTTTCCAGTTGGCAGGATCCTCTCTCCATTTGCGAAGTATCCCTGCTTCTTCTGCATTAATATAATTGGTGTTTTGCGCTGTTTCTATGAGATGTTCGTAGTCACTTAAGGTGTGAAGTTCAATATCAGCTTTCTCAAAGCTATTTACTGAAGTGTCAAAACCATAGGTGAAGATCGCGAACATACCTTTTACATTGGCGCCTGCCTCCTCAAGAGCCTTCACTGCATTCAGGCTGCTTTTGCCTGTGCTTATAAGATCCTCGATCACAACGACAGTTTGACCTTCTTCCAGATTTCCTTCGATCTGGTTTTGCCGTCCATGCCCTTTTGGTTCGGGTCTTACATATGCAAAAGGAAGGCTTAAATATTCTGCAACCAGCATGCCTATACCTATGGCACCCGTTGCTACTGCTGCGATTACATCTGGTTTCCCGTATTGTTCCTCGATTTGTTTAGCGAAATGCTCCCGAACGTAATTTCTGATCATTGGATATGATAAAACTATCCTGTTATCACAATAAATAGGGGATTTCCAGCCACTTGCCCAGGTAAAGGGTTGTTGTGGTTCCAATTTTATTGCTTTAATTTGCAACAAAAGCTCAGCAGTCTTTTTTGCTGTTTCTTTATTCAAAATCATAGCTGCAAATGTATAAAGTTTTTGTGAATGATATTCCCATAATTCTTTCTACAGAGAAAGATTTAGGAGAAAAATATACATCTTTCCCGTTAAAAACTGTTCGTTTTAAAAGAGTGGTGAAAAGGATTCTGAAGGGAAAACTCATGTATGTTAATCTGTATCACCCAGATGAAACCAAACTCCTGAAATATTTGTTCAAAAAAATGAAGGTGATTACCGCAGCTGGTGGAATGGTGGTGAATCCAAAAAAAGAAATTCTTTTTATTTATCGCAATCGTCGCTGGGACCTTCCTAAAGGTAAGATAGAAAAGAATGAGGATGTTAAGACCTGTGCTATCAGGGAAGTTGAAGAGGAAACCGGAGTACAGGGTCTTGAAATAACCCGTTTCATTACCAGAACCTATCATGTCTTTAGAAGAAAAGGCAAATTGCGGTTAAAGGAAACATACTGGTATGAAATGTATACCGAATATGAAGGTGAACTTGTACCTGAATTAAATGAGGGTATAAAGAAAGCCAAATGGAAAAACTTTGAGAAGAGCCAGAAGGCTTTGAAGAAGTCTTATGCCAACATCAAAATGTTATTTCCGGAGAAATTTTTAGCGGGGAAGTCGGAAGACTGGGTAGCGTAAGTGCGCTTTTTCATAATTTTCAGACTGTTTATGCAACCAGTCTAACTGGGCATACCAGTTGTTTCTGAATTCGGCTTCATTGCGTTTCTTTTCCTCGAACTCGTCCTTAAGTTCCTGATCTTCCTCCAGTAATTTTTGGGCAATATCTTCAAAAACGTAGGGAGAAAAACCTTCTTTCTGTTGTAACACCGTATCAAAAAAGTTCCAGTTAAAGAATGAGTCCTCAGCTGTTGGTTCGAGGGTTTCCAGAAGATATCTCGCGCCATCCTGAAAAGTTGTAACCAGATAATCCCCTTTTCTGAATCGAACTTCTTCGAGAGACTTGCTTACTACTGTGTTTTTATGAAGATAATGACCTTCATATGCTGAATCAGAAGTTTCATAGTCTTCTATTTTATAGACCTCTACTTCAATTATGGTGTCTCTCTTAAGAGCTTTCATATTGATATTGTTAATTTTTAATCGGTCTACAACCTGCCACCATCCCTGCGGGATCAAATATGCTCTTGGTATCTCCACTTCCTCGGTAGCGGTAAAATTGTCATAATACTCTATCTCTTTGGTAAAGGCTTTTTCACGGTTATACTTCAATCGTTCCTGACCGGTAACCTCACTGGTGATTTTTTCTCCTTCATAGCCTTTAAAATCTATTTTGGAAGGATTTTCCTTATCCACCTTAAATTTCAGATTATAATGACGGTCGGTAAGATATTTTCTCCTTGCCTGGTTTCTGAGATCTTTAATTATAGATGTTTCCGCATCGGTAATTTTGATCATCGAATGCATTAGAGCATAAGTTCCCTTGACTCTTTTGTCATAAGGTTTAAGCATATGCGTCTCCACCATCATTCCCAGGGTGTTCCAAAGGCTTGTATAGCCGGTAGAATATCTTGGATAGTCCATGAACTGGGAAAAACCATTTTCGGGAACTTCGTTAAAAACATTCACATAAGGAGTGATATCCCATTTTTTGGCTTTCAATGAATCCTCCAGGGCAGGCATCATCTTTTTATTTATATACTCTCCTAAATTACCACCAAGCTTGTTGTGCTGGGTGAATAAATGGGTAAGAGTGTACTGATAGTCTGCACCATTGCTGACATGGTTATCAATAAAAACATCGGGATTCAAATAATGGAAAATCTTATAAAAGCTCTGAGCATTCTTTGTATCGGCTTTTATGAAATCCCGGTTGAGGTCATAATTGCGCGCATTTCCTCTAAAACCGTATTCTTTTGGTCCATTTTGGTTGGTTCGGGTGGTGGAATTCCTGTTCAGGGCACCACCAACATTATAAACCGGAATCGTAGCAATGATGGTATTATTCGGAGAAGAAATAGAATCCCCGGCAAGATCCCTGAAAAGCATCATCGTAGCATCTATTCCGTCGCTCTCGCCTGGATGGATGCCATTATTAATAAGCATTATGCTGTGGGATTCTCTGAACTTTTCAATATCTAATTCGCCTTCAGGATGATAAATAGCAAGGTGAAGTGGTAGGCCGCTGTCGGTTTCTCCAAATTCCAGTAGCGTTACTGTCTCATAAGCATCGGCTAGTTGCTCATAAAAATTGATTACTCCGTAATAGGTGTCGGTCTCTGTTCCTCCCGATTTTTCGAATTGGGTCTCAAAATCATATTCCTTGATTAACCTGTATTTTGAGAAATCACAGGAAGTAAGGCTGATCAAAATTCCCAGTACCAACCAAAATCTTTTCATAAAATTTTCTGAAAATATTGCCGTAAACTTAGTTAAAAAGTCTGAAAGCTGCCAAAATCATAGAATTTATCTGAGGTCTTGACAATTGTTAAATTGTATTTTTGATCTAAAAAACACGGTTTTTAAAGAGTATTTTAGGTTTTTATAACTAAAATTGCGGTTCACAAACTTATATTTTGATAAGATTTTCACTTCTCTTTTTTGCACTTACCTGGATAAATTTTATTGAGGCTCAGGAAATTTCCGGTACTGTTAGAAATCGCGAAACCGGAGAAAGGATAGAAAATGTGAAAATTGAAATCGGTCGAAATGAAAACGTGATATTTTCAGATTCCCTGGGATGGTTTTCAATTGAACAATTGGATTATCCGGTTGAGTTGAGATTGTCCTACATAGGATATAAGGAAAAGTTAGTGGTCCTTAGATCCTCCGAACCGAACCTGGAGGTATACATGGAGCCTGAAATTGGTCAGTTATCCGAAGTGATCTTAAGAAGTTCAAATATTCCTCAAAGATTAATTCAAACTCCGGCGGCAGTGAGCCTTGTAACTAAAGACGATCTTAATAGAACGAATAATTTCAATCTCCTCGAGAATTTCAATTATGTTCCCGGAATTTTTGTGAATCAGGGTGCACTTAATACAAATAAGATCAACATTCGCGGGGTTGGATCAAGAGCTCAATACAGCACCAATAGGATTAAGGCCTATATTAATGGGATTCCTTTGACTACCGGGGAAGGAGAGCTGACTTTAGATGATTTTGATTCAGAATTTGTTGATCGCATTGAGGTATATAAAGGCCCGGTTTCCTCGGTCTTTGGAGCCGGTCTTGGTGGCGCCATAAACCTTTATACCAAAAATAGACTGGAAGATCAAAGGTCTGTGGGTGGAGATTTTTCCTATGGAAGTTTTAATACTCATAAAACAAGGATGAATATAACCTATGTGAAAGACAGCCTAAACCTTTCAGTGAATTACAATAAGATTGATAGTGAAGGCTATAGGAAGAATGGCGATTATGACCGAATTTCAATGACAGCTGATGCCGGACTCCTGAATAAAAAAGGAAATTACTGGTCATTTTTGTACTCCTATACCAATTTAAAGGCCTTTATCCCCAGTTCTTTGAGTGAAGATGATTTTTTGAATGATCCTGAGAAGGCTGCTTTCACCTGGGCCCAGTCCGCGGGTTATGAGTCTTACAGCAAAAACATTATAGGTTTGTCTTATGAACATACCTTCTCTCAAAATTTAAGAAATCAAACTTCGGTTTTTTTAAGTTCACGTGACGGTTATGAGCCGCGTCCCTTTAATATTCTGGATGACGATAGGAGCTCAGTGGGGATAAGAAGTAAATTCAATCTGGAGTCTTCATTGTTTGAAAAGTCTGCAGAGTTCAGTTTTGGGACCGAGGCTATATTGGAATGGTACGACCTGGCCACTTTTGAGAATCTTTATGAAGAATCAGAAATACCAGAAAGTATTCAGGGGGAACCATTGAGTAAGAATCATCAAAGCCGGAATTATGTGAATGTTTTCGGGCAGATGAATATGGATATTACCTCAAAATTGTTTCTGGAAATCGGTTTTAACTTCAATACCACGGCTTACAGCCTTGAAGATGAATTTGAGGAAGATGATATAGACCAGTCCGGTGATTACCGTTTTGATCCGGTTTTTTCTCCACGATTTGGAGTAAGCTATGAAGCCTTTTCAGGAAAAAGTTTTTATGCTTCTGTAAGCCACGGTTTTTCCACGCCTACAGTAGCAGAAACTTTAACTCCGGAAGGTTTAATAAATACCGATCTTCAAACAGAGAAAGGCTTGAATTATGAGGTGGGATTCAAAGGGAACTGGCTGAATAAACGCCTGTATACGGAAGTAAATCTATATTCCATACAGATCAAAGATCTGCTTGTGGCCCGTAGAGTGGGGCAGGATGAGTATATAGGGATAAATGCCGGAAAGGCAGACCGTAACGGTATCGAATTCACCTCTTCATTTGCAACCAGTTTAAATAAGGATTTCCTGTTTAAATTATTTCTGAATTCAAATTTAAATTTTTACGAATATGACAGCTTTGTAGACCAGGGTGAGAATTATTCGGGAAATGAAATTCCCGGTACACCAGAATACATGGTTTCTCCTGGTGTTGAATTAGTTTATAAAGATTTGTCTGGAAATATAAATTATCAGGCTTTCGGAAAAACGGCTTTAAATGATACAAATACTAAATATGCCGATCCTTACCAGTTACTTAACTTTAAACTTAATTATGAAATTCGTTTGGGCTACGGTTTTGACCTTGACCTCCATTTTGGAATAAATAATATTCTTGATGAGCATTATGCCGCAAGTGTGGTCACTAATGCAGTAGGTTTTGG
>JAWWBH010000169.1:0-6566 GCA_033721075.1 Christiangramia sp. | reverse complement strand
AGGGGAAGCACTAGTAGCTATTAATTTGTGGGATTACCCGGATGACAAGACCGAACTTAAAAAAATGAAAGGCACCAGGTTCCTTAAATATTAAGCACTGAATGTTCATCATGTTTTCGTATGATTCTTATTTTCCCTGCACAGCTAAAAGAACTTACCAGGGAGGCCACAATAAAAAAGGAAGGAAGAGTGCTGGAAGAAGTAGAATAATAATCGCGTTTTTTAATTAGTTGTTCTTTAAGAGGGATGAGTTTTTCCATCCCGCTTATTGTCTGTATAAGCTAAACAACCAGGCCATTAGACTAAAAAATTAAGACTGATCAATTGAAATAAATACGTTAATTAAAATAATTTAAGTAACTTAAGAGGGCGAACATTAAAGGGACGCCAGATCTACTACATTTACCTTGACGAACCAGCTCATGCCTTTAAAACAGTGAAACATGAGAAGCAGAATTGAGAATTACAGCCTTACCTTAAAGATCATAACCTCCATGGCAATGGTGGGTTATATTATATTCCTAATGCTAGAAAGTGCCGCGCTTTATAACGAGTCCAGTGCGCTTACCGGTTATTTCCTTTTTAGTCTCTTTGCGGTTGGTTATATACTTTTATGGAAACAGAAAGTGATCGCGGGAATGGTTTTCCTTATCTGGTATACCATACAATGGTATATGGTTTTTCTTGTTTGGGAAAAAGGGCTAATGACACTCTTACTGGGCTTACCTGTAGCCGTCCTGGGCCTTCTTATACTTCTCAACGGAATCAAGAAGAAAACCAAAAAGCCTTCACAGCCTATATGATTTTAATTTCTGAATATCAGTTATTTACGTAATTTTTATTAACTTACTTCCTACTCCAGAAAATTATAGCGACTAAAACCAGGTTCCCCATCAACATCTTGGCCTAAACATAAATCTAAAGGCATATGTTAACTAACCACCTCTATCTGCGCTTATTAGTCGTCATTATAATGATTGCTATAGCCAGCTCCTGTAAATATTATGTAGACCATAATTTCAGGCAGTCTTATTCTGAAATAAATAAGGAGATCTATAATGAAATTTCTTCCAGTTCTTTCTTTAAGGTCCATTTTAAAAACGGGGATGTAGGCGTAATGAATAGCTGGGATCTGAAGCCATCAGGAGACACTCTTTTTGGTAAGGGTTCCCTGTATAATTATAACCGTTCACTCATAAAGGAAGGTGAACTGTCTTTTGACCTGGAGGAAATTGCTATCATTGAAACGAATGAACTTGCTAACCTGCAATCCAAAGACAAAAACAGAATGACCGCCATTACCATTCTGGCCGCTGCCAATCTTATAGGAGATGCCATCTGCCTCACCAATCCCAAGGCATGTTTCGGCTCATGTCCCACCTTTTATCTTGAGGAGAACGATAATTTACATTCTACCCGGGCCGAAGGGTTTTCAAGCTCGATCGCTCCCGTTCTGGAAAGGAAAGATATCGATGCCCTGCAATATGTTACAAGGTCCAGGGAATTCCATTTAAGAATGAAAAATGAAGCCTTGGAGACCCATGTGATCAATGAAGTCTTTATTGAAGCGGTTTTGAAAAATGTTGATGAAAAAGTCTATGCAGACCGATACAACAATTATTACCGTTGCAAGGGACACCTGCCTCCGGCCATGGCTAAGGTGGCTAACCGGGATATCCTTGACAAGGTAAAAGCAATTGATGAAAAAGAATATTTTTCGGTTACAGATTCTCTGGACCTGTTCACCAGGGAAGAGATATATTTAAATTTTGACAGTATGCCAGGTCAGGAAAAGGGACTGGTTCTTAATTTCAGACAAAGCCTGCTAACCACTTTTCTTTTGTACAGCGGTATTTCTTATATGGGAGATGAATTTGGGCAGATTTTCGCCAATATTGAAAATAACGATAAGAGTAGAAAATACTTCTCCCTGCCATATGATAAATTAGGAGGGATTAAGGTATATATTAAGAACCCGGATAAAAAATGGGTATTCGTGGAAGAGATTAAGGAGACCGGTCCTATTGCTAAGAATTTAAATATAATCCGGCTGCCTTCTTCTGAAAATGGCCAGGCCACCGAAATTAAACTGGAACTTACCAAAGGTCTATGGAGGGTAGACCATGTTGGTCTTACCACTATTATTGAAAAGACCGAAGCCCTTAAAGTAGCTGTTACAGATATTGAAAGCATCAATGGAGAGACCTACACCCCTTACGAAATAGCCCATGATGATGAAGCTTACCTGATCTCTCTGCCCGGAAATGAATTCAGGTTGAAGTTTGAATTGCCTGAAATTCCCAGGACAAAAGAATTTGAATTATTCCTTTCCACCAAAGGATACTACCTGGAGTGGATAAGAAAAGAATGGCTGGAAGAAAAAGATATCGCAAAATTGAGAAAAATGATGACGCTGGATAAGAAAACCTGGCGTGAGCTGGCCATTGAATTTAAAAGTATGGAGCAGGAAATGGAAACGGTATTCTGGAATTCTAAATATACACCCACTCAATAACACGCTCATGAAAACAGGTTTATATTATTTAATAATTCTACTTTGCGGCATAGCATGTAAATCTCCTCAGTATTTACCAAAGCCAATGGAGCTTAAAAATTACACCAAAGGGCTCATCCTGGAAATGGAAGTTTCGAAGGATTCTACTTTAATAGCCGAGATCATTGAAGTTGGGCCGGAGCATATGATGCTGCTACCAGTGAACCAGACCAGTCCGGGTGTAATCCATATTGAAAGAAATAAAATTCCAAAAGCAGATATCATTATCAGTCTTACCAGTGATGACCCTGGAAAAATAAGTAAATGGAGTGGCCTCGTAAGTATTTTAAGTATCGGGCACGGATATATTGCGATATTTTCACTTCCAATTAATATAGCTGCCGCCGTGAGCCTGTCCCAGGATGCCGCTAAAGGCACTTACCGTACCAACTATCCTGAGAATGTGCCCTGGGAACAGTTACACAAGTTTGCAAGGTTCCCGCAGGGCATTCCAAAAACTTTAGATCCCATGGTGATCAGATAAAGAACGCTATACCTGAAGGAGCGTGTTTATTCTTTTAAAAGCGCCTCTTTCTCCCCGGCCTTTACTTCAAAATCCAGCCAGTTCTCTTCTGGAGGGTAAGAGCAGGTAGTAAAACCGCTATAACTGCATGGAGGATTATAGGCATGGTTAAAATCCAGGATTGCAGTTTTATTATCCCTGGTAGTAAATTCAAGGTAACGTCCCGCGCCGTAGGTTTCAGTCAGAGCTGTTTTATCTCCGAACATGATAAAATTACCATCCATAAAATCGAGTGAATGGGTCTTACCTTCAAATTCAAAATCTATGGAACCAATAAATTCAGCCTCCCTGGTACCTCCATGAGTCACCGGCACTTCAATGGTTTTTGGGGGATCATAATAGGTAAGCTTACCTTCAAAAATAAATTCAGGATTAAGCTCATAAGTTTGAAAACCAGGGAATTTATCGATCTCAGGATTCCGGGAATCCATGATCCTAAGAAGCTTTACATCTTCAAGAGAATTCACATACCAGCTATAATTCTCATGATACATCTTCTCAGAATGTCCACGGTAATCCAGAGATATGAGATTATATGTATCTATAACCGAATCGTTTTCCAGTTTTACATCAACATCTTGAGGGGAATGGAAAATTAAGGAGTCATTTTCAAAATGTATACTACCCAATCTGGAAGGGGCTGTTGAATCCCTTAACTGGAGCTTATTTTCGGGAGAGGAGCCAAAACTATTTGGAGAAGCAGAATCCAGTTCGAACATATCTGAAATACTCAAATAATAAATATGTTCTTCATGAATCCTCTTTTTGAATGCCTGGTAATCCTTTTTATACTCCTTATCGATTTTAAATCCCTCATCATTCTGGCAGCCTATAATAGCAAAGAGTAAAATGAGATAGCAGATATTCTTCATTTTTAAAATAAAAATTCAATGTTCAGGCAGCAAGTTAAAACATTTTAATCACTGAAGTCCCTATTTGAAGAAATTCACATGGAGTGTATTAAAAATGGAAGAGCCTGTCTAAAAAATCGATCCTGCCGTCTTTACGAACGAAGTGAAGTTATCTTTCCTTTGATTACCAAATATTATTAAAGATTGCTTCGTTCCTCGCAATGACAGGTTAAGGTTTTTCTAGACAGCCTCTTTTTAATTATGACTCAGTTTTCAACTAATCAAGATCAAAACGATCACTGTTCATCACCTTGGTCCAGGCTTTCACAAAGTCTTTTACAAATTTCTCCTGTGAATCCTTACTTCCATAGACTTCAGCAAGGGCACGAAGCTCTGAATTGGAACCAAAGATAAGGTCAACACGGGTTCCTGTCCATTTCACTTCATCTGTTTTACGGTCTTTACCTTCAAATACCATCTGGTCATCTGAAGTCGCCTTCCACGTAGTATTCATATCCAGCAGGTTCATAAAGAAATCGTTTGTCAAAATTCCGGGCTTAGCGGTAAAAACACCGTGATCAGACCCGTCATAATTAGCGCCAAGTGCACGCATACCGCCAACCAGTACCGTCATTTCGGGTGCGCTAAGCTTTAAAAGCTGGGCCCTGTCTACCAACATCTCTTCCGCTGAAGTAGTAATTTTTTCTGTTCGCTTCAGATAATTGCGAAAAGCGTCTGCCTGTGGTTCAAGTGGTTCAAAGGCTTCCACATCTGTCTGTTCCTGGGAAGCATCGGTACGACCCGGTGTAAAAGGAACGCTCAGGTCATGACCCGCATCCCTGGCAGCCTTTTCCACTGCAGCACTTCCGGCAAGGACTATGACATCAGCCAGAGAGACTTTTTTATTGCCAGATTGAGAGTTATTGAAATCATCTTTAATACTTTCAAGTTTCTCCAGTACCTTCTGTAATTCAGGCGGATTGTTCACTGCCCAGCTTCTTTGTGGTTCCAGCCTGAGACGTGCTCCATTAGCACCACCTCTTTTATCTGAGTCGCGATAGGTAGATGCCGAAGCCCAGGCGGTGGTCACCAGTTGAGAAACCGAAAGTCCGGAATCAAGAATTTTCCCCTTCAAACTGGAAATATCCTGATCGCTTATCAGTTCATGATCCACAGCGGGAACAGGGTCCTGCCAGATAAGTTCTTCATCGGGAACCTCCGGACCAAGATATCTGGATACTGGTCCCATGTCACGGTGAGTCAGTTTATACCATGCACGTGCAAAGGCATCGGCAAACTCATCAGGGTTTTCATAGAAATGTCTTGAGATCTTTTCATATTCGGGATCCATCTTCAGGGAAAGATCTGTAGTAAGCATAAATGGCTGATGGCTTTTGGAAGAATCATGTGCATCTGGAATAGTACCCGCACCGGCACCATCTTTTGGCTGCCACTGATAAGCTCCACCCGGGCCTTTAATGCATTCCCATTCATACCCAAACAGGTTCTCAAAGAAGTTCATGCTCCATTTTGTAGGCGTCTTGGTCCAGGCACCTTCAATCCCACTGGTAATCGTATCTCCGGCTTTACCGCTACCAAATGAGTTTTTCCATCCAAGTCCCATCTCTTCGATATTCGCTCCAGCCGGTTCGGCTCCCACATATTTTTCAGAATCAGCTGCCCCATGGGTCTTTCCAAAGGTGTGACCTCCGGCAATCAATGCTACGGTCTCATAATCGTTCATCGCCATTCGGCCAAAAGTTTCGCGAATATGATCGGCCGCGGCTACCGGATCAGGGTTTCCATTAGGCCCTTCTGGATTCACATAGATAAGTCCCATGTGAGTTGCTCCAAGCGGATTTTCAAGTTTATCGCCCTTAGCGAAACGCTCCTTGTTACCTAACCATTCACCTTCTGAACCCCAGTAGATATCTTCTTCGGGTTCCCAGATATCTTCACGGCCTCCACCGAATCCGAAAGTTTCAAGACCCATGGATTCCAGGGCACAGTTTCCGGCCAGGATCATAAGATCTGCCCAGGAGATCTTTTTACCATATTTTTGCTTGACAGGCCAGAGGAGTAGGCGTGCCTTATCAAGGTTGGCATTATCGGGCCAGCTGTTGAGGGGGGCAAATCGCTGGGAACCGGATGCTCCACCTCCACGCCCGTCCCCAATACGATAAGTCCCGGCGCTATGCCAGGCCATACGTATAAAGAAGGGACCGTAATGACCGTAATCGGCAGGCCACCAGTCCTGGGAATCGGTCATAAGATCAAACAGGTCTTTTTTCACTTCTTTAAGATCGAGACTCTTGAACTCTTCGGCATAATTAAAATCATCACCCATAGGGTCTGAAAGGGAGGAATGCTGACGAAGTATCTTCAAATTCAATGAATTTGGCCACCAGTCACGATTGGAGGTCCCGCTACCAGCGGTAAATTTTGTAGCTCCACCCATAAACGGACATTTGCTGGATTCGTTCACCTCCCAAACCTTGTGATTATCTGAATTGTTCGAATGATTGTTGTGTGCCATGTTGGATAGTTTTTTAATTAACTCATTAAATTTACGATAATATTTACTTATAACTTTTAATTTATAATCATTAAAAACTATGGTGGTTAGGTAAAATTTATT
>JAWWBH010000168.1:0-6593 GCA_033721075.1 Christiangramia sp. | reverse complement strand
GCATATCTTCTGGATATGTAAACCACTCGACTTTCAATGAGGGAAGCTGTCCGCTATTAGTGGGCAGCTTTTTTTATTTTCACTAATTAAAGCCTAGTAAGTCTCTATTCCCTTTTCTCTTAAGAAAAAGTTCCCAAAAAAAGTAGCCAAATACTATAAGATACTCAAGTGCAATTAGCAATGAACTTTCCTGGTATTCAGCATTTGAATATGCAAAATAACTTAAAATGACCATTGCTGTCCACAGCATCATATATCTGAATTGGGTGAAGACAGTCAGTACCAGTGGAATTGTAAGGTACCATGGATGAACGGTTGTTGAAAGAAAAAGATAGGCTGTAATAGCAAAAAGCATACTGGTAATAAGCTCTCGTGAAGTGTTATTTTTTCTGAAATAGCTTAATACCATTATTATCAGAAAAGTAACAATTGGAAGGATCTTTCCGGCTATACCTATTACATTATAGCCTTTCACCTGGAACCCTATCCAGCGAACAATATAATAGATACTGGCATTGAATTCGAATTTTCCAAACCATAGCCCGATACTCTGAAAGAAGTTATGAATGACCCCGGGAGAAATGAAGGGTAAAAAGAAAGTTGCAATTATAATGAGCACCAATAAATAATAAAGTATAAGCTTCCAGAGACCGACTATCCTTCGACTCCGCCCAGGATGACGTTCTTCCTTATTACTCCGTCTGGGCTCAGGATGATTTTTTTTTGCATCACTCACTCTGCTTTTGGAATGACTCTCTATTGTTTGTCTAAGCGGAGTCGGAACCTTAAAATACCTGAACAATAATGGCAGGAACATCAGGGGCAATAATTTTACTGAAACGGAGAGCCCGAATACAACGGCGCTCCATACCCATTTCTTTTTATGTAGGAGGTAAAGCGACAATACCAGAAAAAAGACCATCACTCCTTCAAAATGAAGGTTCCCGGTAAGTTCAATAATAATGAACGGGTTGAGCATATACCAGAAAATACGATGATCGGGCAGACGCATAGCCCTTAACAGCTGTGTTCCAAAGTATAATGTTCCAAAATCTGCAAGAATGATCACTATTCTAAGGAGAATCACAGAGAACAGGATACTTGAAGGTGCAAGCCAGCCCGCTATGGCGAAGATAAACTGATTGATAGGAGCATAATTGGTAAAATGACCTGCACTAAGGTTTCCCATTCCATGAAGCAGTTCTCTGGATTGAGCTATCATGAAATCTGGCGACATTATCAGTTCAGCAGGAATGTATTCATATGGATTCCAGCCATTGGCAAGTAATCGGCCATCCCAGATAAAACGAAAATAATCCTGGGATAAACTGGGTATGGCTGCAATAAAGAGCAGTCGGAAAATAAGCGCGAGAGAAACCAGGATCCAGAAGTTGTTCTTCTGCACCTGTATAAGTTTAAAGCTCATAAAGAACAAAGCTGCATATAGCCCAATAAGTTTTATAAAATCACTTCTTTCCAGGTCATAGGCAAAAGAAAGATAAAATGCAGCACAGCCAAGACTGAATATTATCGGGGTCTGGTAAAGTTTCAATCTCCTGAAATCCATAGAAAATTTGGTCAGCTTCCCGCTAAAATAATCAAACTTCCGGTTTCAGGCTTTTAAAAACCACGAATCCGAATCCGCTGAACAACATCAGGTGGAAGATCAGCAATCCAAATTCATTCAGTTTAAAGGCACTGAAGATGGCAAAGCCAAAATAGAGAAAGAGCAATATTTCAATAATAAGGTTAGCCGAAAATTTATTGTTAAGATACCTGTTCCCTTTCCAGCTATCCTTCAATGAATTGATATTGAATTTAGGAGTACGGATGAATTCAGATTTCTTTCCAAAATGACCTTCCAGCACTGCCCGCGAATTATGAACAGAGAACCCCATCGCGATGGAAAAAAAGGTGAAGAACATTCCAATGAACCTTAAAAAGGTCTTTATCCCTTTTCCATGGATCTTCGCATAAGCCACATAATAACAGGAAAAAAAGATGACAGTGCTCACAGCAAATGCCCCCAGCACATTGAAATACCAGCTAAAATCAGGATTCGTATTCTTTATGTACAGCACAGGAACACTCATTACAGCCAGTAGGAGGACGATAAGGAACATACTGGAATTAAGCAGATGAAAGAAGCCATGGAATTTGGTACTGAATGATACCGAAGGATCCTTCAGAAGTTTTCCATAGTTCTTCCTGAAATTCTCGGCTGCTCCTTTGTTCCATCGGAACTGCTGACTCCTGGCTGCGCTTATCACCACGGGTAATTCAGCCGGGGTCTCCACATTTTCGAGATATTTGAACTCCCATTTCTTCATCTGGGCACGGTAGCTAAGATCGAGATCCTCGGTAAGCGTATCACCGCTCCAGTTACCTGCATCAATGATACATTCCTTACGCCAGATCCCGGCAGTACCGTTGAAATTGATAAAATTGCGGCCAAAGTTCCTCCCTGTCTGTTCGAGTATGAAATGGAAATCGAGAGCGAAGGCCTGTATCCGGGTGAGCAATGAATAATCCCGGTTAAGGTGTCCCCAACGGGTTTGAACCACGCCTATATTCTTATTCCTGAAATAAGGAAGTGTTTGTAGCAACCATTTTCTGCCAGGCATAAAATCGGAGTCGAATACAGCGATGAACTCGCCTTTGGCCACTTTAAGGCCTTCCTTCAAAGCACCAGCCTTAAAACCAGTTCTTTGCTTTCTTCTTATATGTTTTATATCAAACCCCTTACCCCTGAGTTCTTCTACGATCTCCGATGTCTTTTCCACAGAATGATCTGTGGAATCATCGAGCACCTGTATCTCCAGTTTACCTTTAGGGTAATCTATGCGGGAAATATTCTTCAGTAAGCGCTCCACCACATAATATTCATTATATAATGGCAGCTGAATGGTCACTAATGGCAATTGGTCTCCTGCTGAAAAGTCAAACTTGTCGGAATCATCGGTCCTTTTAGTAGCCTTAAGGTAATTCAGAAGTAAATGAAGCTGGGAAAGGCTGTATATAAAAATAACGAGTAAGGCAAGAGTATAAATTGTAATTACCGCTAAATCTATCATTTAAAACTATATTTAAAAATCCAGCCGAGGATCTTTACTCCTGCAAAGATAGCACCTTTCACAGTTCCTGAAACTTTTGAGAAGCCAATACGGTTTTTATAATGTACCGGCACTTCGGCATAGCTTAGGTTTTGTCGTAAAGCCTTGAGCTGCATTTCAACCGTCCAGCCATAAGTTTTATCCTGCATATCCAGCTGCAATAGTTTTTCATACTTGATCGCCCTGAACGGACCGAGATCGGTAAAGGTGGAAACAAAAAACAGTTTCATCAGGGTGGTGGCAAGCCAGTTCCCAAATACCTGCGGAAAGGTCATGGAACCTTTTTCCCGCCACTTCTTCACCCGGGCTCCCACCACAAAGTCCTTATTATCTTCAAGGATCGGTTTCAGGATCCTGTCCATTTCCTCCGGGTAATCCGAATAATCCCCATCAAGGAATACGATAATATCCGGCTTGATATTTTTAGCAGCGATATGATCCATTCCCTTTAAACAGGCATAGCCATAACCTTTCCTGGGCTCTTTCAGAACGGTGGCTCCGGCTTCTCTCGCGTTCTTTTCGGTATCGTCTGTTGAATTATTGCTAACAACGATCACCTCATCAACATAGCCGGGAATATCCCTGATCACATGCGCGATCGAATCTTCTTCGTTAAAGGCGGGGATTATAACTTTTATAAGATGGGACATGCAGTCTGTTTCTGTTTTTGCGAATCTTGAGTGCGCAAATTTAGAACAAGCTTACAATTTATTTACTACTCTCCTTAATTATATCCATTAGATCCACATTATCGCCCATTACGGCTTCTTCAGATCTAATCCTGTCATTTCTTGATCCGTTTTCGAGTTTCAGTACACCTCTGGGGCATACTGCGGAACAGATCCCGCATCCAACGCAACTGGAACGCACAATATTCTGACCTTTCTGAGCATATGCCCGTACATCGATACCCATCTCACAGTAAACTGAACAATTCCCGCAGGAGATACACTGCCCTCCATTAGTGGTGATCCGGAACTTTGAGAAAAGTCGTTGCTGCATTCCCAGTATCGCTGCCATAGGACAACCGAAACGGCACCACACACGACTTCCGAAGATCGGGTAAAAACCGACCCCTATAACCCCTGAAAAAGCAGCGCCAATAAGGAATCCGTACCATTGTCTTAACAGGTAGGCATCAAAGAAGAAGATCTTATAATTCCCGCTGAAATAATTGATCCCTATGATGGCAATAATGATCACAAAATAAGAGACCGCCCCCAACTTTGCATCTTTGGCCAGTTCTTCCCTCTTAAAGATCATGATAAGTGCAAAAACCAGGGTAAGCAACAGAGCGCTGGCCCAGAGGAAAACATCTTTGGTTAGCCAGTATCCCTGCGACTCATCACCCAGGAAACTATAGACAACTGCAATAGTCATTACCGTTACAAAGACCAGAACACTATGTATCACCCAGCGCTCCACTTTCCATGCGAATAGTGATTTATCTGAAAGATGCCGGTATGGATCACCGGCAGTTTCGGCAAGGCCTCCGCAACCACAAACCCAGGAACAATACCATCGTTTACCATATTTATAGGTAAGGATAGGAGTAATCACAAAGATGGAAACAATTCCAAAGATCAGCATGAACATTCCCAGGTTCCCGGCAGAGAGAAATTCCTGCAGCTTATAACCTGCAAAAAGATCATAATTAAGCGGCCAGATATTCTTGAAGTCATAATAAGGCTTATTTAACCTGATAAGAATCTCAGGGATCAAAAAGGCAAACCCAAGCTGAAAGAACATGACCGAAAATGTTCTTATCACCTCATACCTGTTGTGGCGGTATTTAAGAATGAACTTATATCCAAAAACAAGGATCGCCAGGGTATACAGCGTTCCATAAACAAACCACTGACTCGCAGGGCCGCCATTGATCAATTTGCTCAGGGGATCGAACAGGGCTATGATCCCGGTGTTCGCTCCATCTGCATTCAGTCCCAGGTATTTCGGAAACCAATACAGTACAATATAAAAAAGAGTAAGGGCAATTCCTGCAATCCACGCCAACAGGCCTCGACTGGTCATTGATTTAAACCACACTCCATCATTCTTTATCCCTTCGTGTTTTCCCAGGTAAGCATCATTGGCGAAAATGATGGTTCCCGCGGCAATGAGCCCAAGAGAAAGAGTAAGAAACAGGGTTTTATTAGGAAAACTGACATTTGCTATGGCCAGGATCAGGATAAAAAGTCCGGTAAGACCAATCCCGGTAGCCAGTTTCTGTTTGCCGGAAAGTGCTGCCGGAGAATCTCCAGTCATCGCCATATTATGTTCTAGTCTGCTCATATAATTTTTTTTTTAGACCTCACAGGTTTTCAAAACCTGTGAGGTCTCCTTTATTCTAAGAATAGCTCTTCTTTATTTTGTTCAATTTGAAAATTTCGTTCTGCATGTAAAAACTTAAAATTCTCCAGGCTATTAAAAAGACCTAGAACTTCCTGTCTTTTCAATAAACTTGGTTTTGCCGACAGGAAACCTTTATAAGAAGAGAAATCATATTTCGTAAAATCTCCAATTAATTGATGAAGCTCTGGGTTCAAATGAATATAAATAATCAACTTACGTAAATAATTCTCATCCTGAACCACTTTTCTTTTGAACCTATCCTGAAACAAGCTCCCACTTCGATTATAAGATTTATTAATGGCTTTTGTATAAGAGTTAAAACAGTTAGAGAAAGCCTGGGGAATAGCCTTATCAGCAATCTCCCCTTTTGTTTTTATGAGTAAATGGAAGTGATTACTTAGTAAGCAATAGGCGTAGATATCGCAAACAGGGACCAGATATTTTTTTATTAGGTTTAGAAAGTAATAATAGTTTTTCTCCTCAAAGAAAATAGGCTGTTTATTATTACCCCTATTGAAAATATGGTAGTAGCTATCTGCTATTAATGGTTCGTATTGCATCTTCCTTAGTTAAACCTCACAGGTTTTTACATTAGCTGTAGATTATTCTTAAAACTTCTGAAAATTTCCTTTTCATGGCGGTCGTAGAATTCGGGATCGAAATTGGCCTGTTTCAGATTGGCCAGAACGAACTCTATGCTCTTCTTTTCGGTAAGCCATTTATCGAGAACTTCATGCCGCATTCTGATACCAAAAGTATTGATCCCTATAAATTCACCTGAATTCTTGTTGTAGGCTATGGTAATAGCCTTAGGTTCGTTGTGGTGCTTCCAGTAAAAATGTGATTCGTTGGCCGTGGATTTCGGTAAAACCCAGCCATAGGTCTGATATTCTATATCAAAGAATTTAGCAGAATTGAACCAGTTGCCGGGAGTATATTTCATGGGGTTTCCCGTTAAAGTTTGCGCGAGTGTTTCCCCCATGATCCTGCCGGTATACCATACCTGTTCAACAGCCTTTCTTCCACCAGAGATCTGGCGATGCTGCACACAATCACCAATGGCATATACATCAGGAATATTCGTTTCCAGATATTCATTGACAAGTATGCCTTTATCTGTTTCCAGGG
>JAWWBH010000167.1:0-6621 GCA_033721075.1 Christiangramia sp. | reverse complement strand
TCTTCCTTTCTTTTCCGACTTCTGGTCTTTGGTGATCTCAACATTTATGAATCTTCCCTGGTGATTGAACTCAGTAAAAGTACTAAGTACAAGATCTGAATGTGTTTCGTCTGTATTAAAGAATGAAAAACTTCCCTTTACATCTACCTTGAAAACATCATCCCTTCCAAGATTAAGTACTTCTTTCAGGAAATCTTTCAGGCTCTGCCAGTCAAAACCGTCCTTTGAACCTACGTTTATGAAATATCTTGTATTACCTTCAGAAACTTCAGGTCTTCCACCTGTAGATTCTGAACTAAGATCGGGTGCTTTTTGATAATAATTATAGAAACGGGTAAATTCGACTGAGAAGAATTTCTTGATAAGTTCTTCTTTAGAAAAATCTTCCAGCACTTCATTAATGGAAGGCAAATACGGATCGATATCGTGATTGATCTCTGTCTTACTAATATCATTAGCTAAATGAAAAAGCTGGGTTTTACAGATTTCCATTCCGTCAGGAATTTCTTTTTGCTCGAATTTCTGCTGAATGATCTTTTCAATAGTTCTGATCTTTCGAACCTCACTTTTTGAAATAATCACCATAGAAACCCCATTTTTCCCTGCTCTTCCGGTTCTACCACTACGGTGGGTATAGGTCTCAATTTCGTCTGGTAACTGGTAGTTGATCACATGTGTGATATCATCTACATCAATTCCACGCGCAGCAACATCAGTAGCGACAAGCATCTGTATCTGGCGTGTTCTGAAACTTTTCATTACCAGGTCACGCTGATTCTGGCTAAGGTCTCCGTGAAGCGCTGCAGCATTGTAACCATCTTCTATCAGTTTTTCAGCAACTTTCTGGGTATCTCTCTTGGTACGGCAGAAGATAACTGAAAAGATATCAGGATTTGCATCGGCCAGCCTTTTAAGGGCATCGTATCTGTTTCGATGGTTAACCAGGTAATATTCGTGAGATACATTTGCAGTTCCCGTGTTCTTGGAACCAACGGTGATCTCTACCGGATTATTCATGAATTTTGAGGCGATCTTGGCCACCTCTTTTGGCATAGTTGCTGAAAACAACCATGTTTTTTTCTCTTTTGGGGTATGGGACAGGATGCTTTTGATATCCTCATAGAATCCCATATTCAGCATTTCATCAGCCTCATCAAGCACACAATATCTTATTGTGGAAATGTTTGCCAGTTTTCTTCTGATCATATCCTGCATTCTACCCGGAGTAGCTACAATTATCTGAGCTCCCCTTTCAATAGATCTTGCCTGCTCTGTTATACTTGCTCCACCATATACTGCAACCACATTCAATGATCTTTTATACTTTGAGTAGTTTTTAAGTTCATTGGTGATCTGCAAACACAGTTCGCGAGTAGGTGAAAGTATTAATGCCTGAGTCTTTTTTGAATTGGTATCAATCTTCTGGATAAGAGGAAAACCAAAAGCAGCAGTTTTTCCGGTCCCTGTTTGGGCCAGTGCTACCAGGTCTGTTTCCTGTTCTAATAAGATTGGTATTGATTTTTCCTGGACTTCACTAGGTGTTTCAAAGCCCATGTCATTTACGGCCTGCAACACGTCTGTGTCCAGTCCAAGTTTTTGGAATGCGTTCATTCGTTTTTATGTAAGTATTCGATTATGATATGTAAGTGTTACATAAGAAGCGAATCGACATACTTAAACCTAAACTTCCAGCAACACATCCTCACCCTGAGGAATTTTTGAAGCGGCAAATATAGGCTTTTATTTTAGATTCCAAGTATTTTATCTTATTTATTGGATTTCAGATAATTATAATGCCATCGTGCTATAAGAATCTTAAAATTATTTTGACAGGTATTCTATCAGATCCCTGAAAGCTTTTCCGCGGTGACTTATTTTAGATTTCTCCCTGAGGTCCATTTCAGCGAAACTTTTATCGTAACCCTTTGGAAGAAAGACAGGATCATAACCAAAACCATTTGTTCCCCTGCGTTCATTTAGGATGTAACCCTCGCATATACCTGTGAACAGATTTTCATTTCTTTTCAGGTTAAGGGCAATTACAGTTTTAAATCGTGCGGTCCGGTTGTTTTGCTCTTCTAACTGCTTTAGTAGTTTCCTTACGTTGGCATCATCGTCTTTATCGTCTCCTGCATACCTCGCTGAGTAAACACCCGGTGCTCCGTCCAGTGAGTCTACTTCCAGTCCCGTATCATCGGCAAAACAGTCAAAGCCATAATGGCTTCTCACATATTCTGCCTTTATAATGGCATTTTCATCAATGGTATCTCCGGTTTCTTCTATATCTTCCTTACAGCCAATATCATCCAGAGACAATAGTTCTATATGTCCGGGCAGTAAACTTTTGATCTCGATAAATTTATTCCTGTTATGCGTTGCGAATACTAATTTCATATGTAAGGATTAACGGTGATGGTATGGTTCATTTTTCAGAATGGTAAAGGCTCTGTACAACTGCTCAGTAAAGAAGAGCCTCACCATCTGGTGGGAAAAGGTCATCCTGGAGAGGGACACCTTGGAATTGGCCCGTTGATAGACATCTTCAGAAAAACCGTAAGGTCCACCAATCACAAAGATAAGTCTCTTCAATCCTGTATTCATTCTTTTCTGAATGTAATCTGAGAATGTTTCTGAACTGAACTGCTTTCCATTTTCATCAAGTAAGGCCAGGAAATCGGAATTCTGAATTCCGGAAAGTATCAGTTCACCTTCCTTCGATTTTTGCTGATTCTCATCAAGATTTTTGGTCTTTTTAAGATCAGGAATTATCTCAAGTTCAAATTTAATATAGTGCTGAAGCCTTTTAGAATAGATTTCGATTAATTCCTCAAGTTCCTTTTTATCTGTTTTTCCTATACAGACTAATTTTATGGTCATCCCGTGATTTTAGTACAGACTTTACTACATTTACAAAAATAAGCAGAGAAAATGATCTCACCGGAACAATTCGAAAAAGAAATTGAAATAATCATACAAAACGCGATCAGGGAAGATGTTGGAGATGGAGATCACAGTTCCCTTGCCTGTATTCCCAAAGACGCGACCGGAAAAGCAAAACTGCTCGTTAAAGACCAGGGAATTCTGGCTGGAGTTGAATTTGCATCAAAAGTTTTTGAATATGTGGACCCCAAACTGAAGCTGGACATCATTCTAAAGGATGGAGAACCGGTGAAACGTGGAGATATCGCATTTTATGTGGAAGGATCTTCTCAGAGCATCCTGAAAGCTGAAAGACTTGTTTTGAATGCCATGCAGAGAATGAGTGCGATTGCCACGAAAACTTTTGAGTTTGTTCAGAAACTTGAAGGTACAAAGACAAAAATCCTTGATACACGCAAGACCACACCAGGTATTCGCGCCCTTGAAAAATGGGCTGTAAAGATTGGAGGCGGGGAGAACCATCGCTTTGCACTTTACGATATGGTTATGCTAAAGGATAATCATATAGATTTTGCCGGAGGGATCACAAGAGCTATCGAGAAAACGAAGACCTATCTTAAAGAAAATGACCTGGATCTAAAGATCATCGTAGAAGCCAGGGATATGGAGGAGATTCGGGAGATCTTGAAATCGGAAGGTATATACAGGATACTTATAGATAATTTTAGTTATGAAGATACCAGGAAGGCCGTTGAACTGATTAACAGAAAATGCTTTACAGAATCCAGTGGGGGGATCACTCTTGAAACTGCCAGAAGTTATGCTGAATGTGGAGTGGATTTCATCTCCAGCGGGGCTTTGACTCATTCTGTACATAATCTCGATCTGAGCTTAAAAGCCGTTTAATATGGCCCCAAAAAAAGCGATTCAATCTAAACTGGATAAATTATCAGAATGGTGGAAGATAAAGACCAAGAAGATAATATTGCCCGGTCTTGAAGGTTTATCGCTTTACAACCTCTGGATCATCTATTGGGGAGGGATCATTAAAGGAACATTTTCAACAAGAGCCAGCTCTATCGCTTTCAGTTTTTTTATGGCTATTTTTCCTTTTTTGCTTTTCGTGCTTAACCTTATTCCTTATATCACTTTTATTGATGATTTTCAGATAGAGTTCCTGTTATTTATGGAAACCCTTTTACCTCCAAATACTTCAGAATTCTTTGGGGACATATTCTACGATATCGCCAATACCCCAAGGGGAGGTCTTTTATCTGTAGCATTTATCCTATCCATATTTTTAATGACCAATGGTGTGAATGCTATCTTTACAGGCTTTGAATTTAGCTACCATACCCGTACAAACAGGTCTATTCCCAGGCAGTATGCAGTTGCTGTAGGTGTTTCCCTTATATTGGCACTGTTGTTGCTCATATCGGTAATAGGAGCGGTGTATATAACCTATGCCATTGATGACCTAATTCAACTGGGAATTGTGAATGCAAATGGTTTTAGCGCTGGTCTAATTAAGTATATCGGATTTATAATAATGATCTATACAGCTGTTGCAATTCTGTATTACTTTGGAACACGGGAGGCGAGGCAGGCAAAGTTTTTTTCAATAGGAGCATTGTTCACAACTATTCTCATATTGATAACCACGTTCTTTTTCAGTCTGTATATTACGAATTTTTCGAGTTACAATGAACTATATGGTTCAATTGGAGCTCTTTTGATACTTATGTTCTATATATGGCTAAATTCCAACATGTTACTTCTTGGATTCGAACTTAATGCTTCTTTGATCAAACTGAAAAAGAAATTTAAATAACTTTAGACGAACTTAATCCTTTAAATAATGAAGAAATTAATATTTATGATGATAGCCCTGATGGGGCTTAATTTTGCCAGCGCTCAAACTGAAGTTGGCGGGGTAACACTTCCAAATCAAGTAAGCTTTCAGGGGCAGAACCTCCAGTTAAATGGTGCCGGTGTGAGGGAAAAGCTATGGATAGACCTGTATGCCGGTGGTCTTTACCTTGCCAAAAAATCTTCTGATGCTTCAGCCATCGTTTCGGCAGATGAACCAATGAGCATTAAACTACATATTGTCTCCAAGCTTATCTCGAGCGATAAGATGATAGAAGCCGTAAACGAAGGTTTTGAAAATTCCACTTCAGGAAACACCAAGCCTATTGAGCCCAAAATTGAGAAATTTCGAAGCTTTTTTATGGAAGAGATCAAAAAACATGATGTTTTCGATATAGTTTACCTTCCAAATAAAGGTGTGGTAGCCTATAAGAATGATAAAGAACTGGGAACCATAGAAGGTATGGATTTTAAAAAGGCACTTTTCGGAATATGGCTTTCTAAGAGACCGGCTGATGATGATCTTAAAGAAGCTATGCTCGGCAAATAGATTTATGAAAAAGACCCTGCTACATATAATTTTATTGGTTATAACACCATTCACTATACACTCCCAGGGGGTTGTGGGGAAATGGGAGAACACTAATTCTGAGGGAAAGGTCAATTCTATAATTGAGATCTACAAGAAAGGGGATGAAATTTATGGTAAAGTTGACCGTATCCTTAAGGAAGAAGATAGGGGCAGACGCTGTACAAAATGCGAAGGGGACCTTAAAAACGAGCCGATAGAAGGAATGGAACTCATGAAAGGCCTGAAAAAAGAAGGAGATGAATATGTAGGAGGTACTATTGTAGACCCTAAATCGGGGAAGAAATATCGTTGTAAGATCTGGCTGGATGATGATAATCCTGATATTTTAAAAGTACGTGGATATCTGGCTTTTTTCTATAAAACCAAAACCTGGCAAAGAGCCGAATAAAGTCAAAAAGAGAAAAAGCTGTTTTTAAAGTTTTAGCTTTACTTTCAAATAACTAAAGATTCTTAATATTTTTGGATTATTACTTTGAAAGTAAATTACTTTAGAAGCAGCTTTTTCTATTGAATAAACTAACCAGCTATAAATGTCCTATTTCGCCGACCTGATTTTACCTTTGCCACTGGAAAAGCGTTTTACCTATAGCCTTACCCCAGAGGAAGCAGGGTTTATACAGCCGGGCATGCGCCTTGCAGTCCAGTTTGGAAAGAACAGGATTTATACAGGGATCGTTGCAGATATACATCAGAATCCTCCTGAAGTTTATGAAGCCAAACCCATACACCAGATACTTGATGAGAAACCTTTACTTACGAAGGAGCAGCTTGCTTTCTGGAAATGGATAGCCTCTTATTATTTGTGTGCGGAAGGTGACGTGATGAGAGCGGCTTTACCCGGTGCTTTTTTACTGGAGAGCGAAAGTATCGTAAAATTAAGAAAAGATGCTAAACCTGATTCTGTGGAACTTAGCGATGATGAGTATCTGGTAACAGAAGCTCTACAACGTCAGTCATCCATGAAAATCCAGGAGGTGGAACAACTTCTTGACAGGAAAAAGGTTTTGCCGGTAATCAATAAGCTGGTGATGAAGAACCTGGTTGACCTTAACCAGGAAATCTATGAACAATTCAAGCCAAAAGAAGTAAGATATGTAAGGCTAAATCCCGCTTACGAGTCCGAAACTGAAATGCACCGTTTGCTGGATGAACTTTCCCGAGCACCAAAGCAAAGGGAGATCCTTCTTAGCTATTTTTCCATAACCGCTAAATCAAAAAAGGCCTTAAAAACAAAAAAACTAATTCAGGAATCAGGAGCGAATAGTGGAACTCTTAAGAGC
>JAWWBH010000166.1:0-6734 GCA_033721075.1 Christiangramia sp. | reverse complement strand
GATCTGGACCCTTCAGAAATGAATACTTTTGAAGAAGTGATTGAGGTGGCACAGGTGGCAAAAGGAATACTGGATAAGGCCAATATTAATGCTTACTGTAAAACAACGGGGTCCAGCGGAATTCATATTTATCTCCCACTGGGAGCCAATTACGCTTATGAGGAAGCCAGGGATTTTACAAAACTTATCTGTTATTTCATACTAGAGGAAACTAAAGGGCTAACGAGTATGGAAAGGACTTTAAATAACAGGAAGGGAAAGGTCTATCTGGATTATCTTCAAAACAGGAGGGGCCAGACGCTGGCCGCTCCTTACTGTGTGAGACCAAAGAAGGCTGCACCGGTTTCAGCGCCAATAGAATGGAATGAATTAAAATCTGGTTTAAGGATTACCGATTTTAATTTGAAGAACATGCCTTACAGGTTGGAGAATAAAGGAGATCTTTTTAAAGGTGTACTGTCTGAAAGCATTAATATGGAAAAGGCATTGGGACGCCTTAATGAACTTTAGATATTAAAAAATTTATAAAACTCAGCCCGAAAACATTCCCTCTTGGGAATAAAAACTAACTTGAGCTCAAAGCTTGTGTTTTAATGATCAAACGTTTTAAGAAAATCATTGGCCGGTACCGTAATCTGGAACAGGTCTATGTGGTCCCTTATCGAAGTTACGGTACGTTTTCTCATCTGTATGTAAAAGGAAGAGCTCTTGATAATGAACCTCTAAAAATTGTAAAGGACCAGTCTTTTTTTAAAACCATAAAGAACACCTATAAGCAGTTCGATAGTTTTGAAATTCCCGATGCTTTGATTGAACTTATTGTTCCGGGAAAGACCAATCTAAAGGAATTGACCAATGACGAAGGTTATTTTCTATTTGATAAGACCATAGATGAAAACCTTTCTGAACATGCTAATGACGAAGGTTGGGTGGAATATGAAATTTACTATCGGAACGAATTAGAGAAACGAACCGAGCTTCTGGCTAATCCATTCAGGGGTGAATTCCTTGTTCCCCCGATCGATGCCGAATTTGGGGTGATAAGCGATATTGACGATACCATCCTTCACACCGGGGTGACCTCCTTTTTAAAATGGCGTTTGCTTAAGAATTCGCTTTTGACCAATGCATATAAACGTATCCCTTTAAAGGATGCGCCAGATCTATATCAGAAACTTCATAAGGGAAAAAGCGGAAGGAATAAGAACCCGATGTTTTACTTAAGTAACAGTCCGTGGAATCTATATGAATACCTGAAACTTTTCCTTGACTATAATAAATTTCCCAGAGGCCCCATCTTGCTAAGGGACCTGCGAACTCCATTTGAAAGTACATTAAAACCTGAAAAACCTCATAAACAGAAGGAGATCATCAATATTCTCAAAACCTATCCGGATCTTAAATTTATTCTGATAGGTGATAGCGGGGAGCATGACGCGAGCATCTATACCGATATTGCGGCCCAGTATTCCGATCGCATCCTTGCTATTTACCTTAGAAGTGTAAGGCATAAGAAAAGGATGGAACGTGTGAAGAGTCTTATCGATAATTTTGATACCGTTCCCGTTCTGCTGGCCGAAAACTCAAATGAAGCCGAAAAGCATGCCCGTGAAAATGGGTTTATACAATAAAAAATCCCCCGCAAGGCAGGGGATCTATAATTTTGTCACATTGAGCGGAGTCGAAATGTGCTAACTAGGATCTATACTGGTCCCAACCTGAGCACGCTCGCTTTTTGGTGATTTTCTAGGCATCGTCCTGAAGATATGATCCCATAATGGAGAAGATACCCCAAAAGCCCTGTCTGGCTCACGGTAATGATGAATACTGTGATGATGCCATAGGATCTTTAAAAAATTGTTGGGCACCTTGAATGCATGCACTGAATAGTGTACTGCAAGGTAACCAGCGTAGCCTATAAGAAATCCTGCCAAAAACCCGAAAACATAATCTCCAAGCACAGCACGGTAAATAATGAAAAGTACCGTGGCGATAATAAGGCTCAATACCGGCGGCATGGCCAGTCTGGACTTATCCTTTGGATAATCATGATGTACACCGTGCATAGTGTAGGAAATCTTCTGTTTTCTTGGTGTGGTCGCCGGAATGTGGTAAAGATATCGATGCATGACATACTCAACCAGTGTGAAAAAGAAAAGTCCTGCAAAGAATAAAAACACCATTTCTGGTACTTCAAATCCCTTTTCTATGATTCCGTAATAGATTAAGGCAACTGCAATTACCCCAAATATTATTAACGGAATAGATATGTGGGTATGTGTTAGTTTTTCAAGGATCGGATTCTTGAATAATTTGGGTGATCCTTTGTGCTTTGGTCTTTTTAGTTTTGTAGATTCCATAATTTCATTAGGTTTAAAAAAGTCCGTGTAGCTGTCCGTCTATCCGGCTAATGATATTACCAAGATCTTCAGGATTATTTACAAAGTTAATATTATCTACATCAACAATGAGTAGATTTCCCTTGTCATAGTCATGCACCCAGGCTTCATATCTTTCGTTCAAACGGCTTAAATAGTCAATAGAGATCGAATTCTCATATTCCCTGCCGCGGCTATGTATTTGGGAAACCAGATTGGGAATACTACTTCTTAGATAAATAAGAAGATCAGGTCCCTGAACCACACTTTCCATTAGATCGAACAAAGACTTATAATTTTCAAAGTCCCTGTTGGTCATCAGGCCCATCGCATGCAGGTTTGGAGCAAAGATATAGGCGTCTTCATATATCGTCCTGTCCTGAATGATCTTCTTTCCGCTCTCTCTTATCTGAAGGATCTGCCTGAACCTGCTATTAAGAAAATAGATCTGAAGATTAAACGACCATCGCTCCATTTTGTTGTAAAAATCTTCCAGATATGGGTTTTCCAGTACATCCTCGAACTGGGGCTCCCATCTGTAATGCTTTGCTAGTAATTTAGTTAAAGTGGTTTTTCCCGCACCAATGTTTCCTGCGATGGCTACATGCATAATAAATAATTTACTGCCCTGGTAATTTTAGGTTGATTGAAGTTTCGGTTTTTTGCGGGAGTAAAGATAATAGATTTAAGATAAAACAGGGGTTTTAGGGAGAGGCAGAATAGTTAAAAATAGTTATTTTTTGGCCTTATAATTTACTGCAGCTTATTTCTAAAAAATATCCTGAAGACAGGGGGCGCATCGGGCATAGGTCCAGATACAGTCGATAAAATCGGTGAGCATATGAAAGAACAGGCCTATGAATATTATTCTCAGGACTTGGTGTTTTACGAATATCATTCCCAGAATATACACTGTAATGGCTATTTCAGAATGTAAAGGATGAAAACCAATTCCGCATCTTTCCGGGTCAAAAATGGGAGTGGCTACAAGATGGTCAAGATCAACGAGCATAGTGGCGGCCAGAATTAACCAGTATTTCAACCAGTTTTCTTTATCATAAAAATAGGCGATAATGCCAATAATCAGGAAGTGGAGCGAGTAATGGACTATTTGCTGCAACTGTTACTGGCTTTTGTTTTTATCTGAATTTTCCTCTTCCTCCTCATCCTGGTCTTCACGAAGTAATTTATGCAGTCTTCTTTCCAGGGCAATATACCGGGAGAAACCCACAAGTACAAATGCGACGCATATGAAAAGGGATAAATAACCAATCCATTTTACCTGCTCATACTCTTTTATCTGGAGTAGTGCCAGTCCGCCAAGCAGTAAATACAACGAGGCCCGTATATAGGAAAGAAGGGTTCGCTCGTTTGCCAGTTTAGTTCGCTCCAGGGCAAGATGTTCCCTAAGCAGTTTTTCATCGATCAGTCTTGTTTTGAATGGATTATGTAGTTTTACTCTTCTCATAATTAAAATGGAAAAAATATTGGTATTAAAAAGGATGCGGCGATCCAGACGATAAAGTTAAGGGGTGTGCCGAACTTTAAAAAATCCCTGAACCGATAATTTCCCGGTGCATACACCATTGTATTCACCGGGTAGCTCACAGGCGTCATAAATGTAAGGGAACATGCGAACATCACTCCAATTAAAAAAGGCTTTTCGCTAACCTGCATGGCTGCGGCCAGGCTAATTACAATGGGTGTCATCAATGCTGCAGCAGCTTTACTGGAAAGTACATTGGTTGAGAGGAATGTGAACAGGAAAATCAGGCTTAAGGTCCATCTCGGGTCCATTCCCCCCAGCGATTCGTAGATATATTGAGAAATGATATCTGAACCGCCCGTCTTTTCCAGAGCCTTTCCCATAGAGAGCACCCCCGCTACCATGAAGATAACTTTCCATTCAATCGCTTCATAGGCTTCCTGGGGTTTGAGAATGGTAAGGGTAACCAGTAAAAGACTGCCTATCATGGCGCTGATAAGTATGGAGGTGATATTAAAGGCTGCAGCACTTATCACCCCAATAACGATAAGAAGAGCGGGGATCGCTTTTTTATAGTTCACCCTTCTTCCCTGGTATTCGGAAAGCGTTACTATAAGTTTTTCTGAAGTGAGCAATGAAATGGCTTTTTCAGACGCGAAAAGCAACATCATATCTCCTTCTTTAAGAACGACATTTGAAACGTCTTCGGTAATTGTTTCTTTTCGATGCCTAATTGCCAGAACCGAAGCGTAATAGGTACTCCTGAAATTTAACTGTTTGATAGATCTTCCTGATAGTTCTGAACCATATGGGATCATTACCTCATAGATCTTTTTTTCTTCATTGGGGGTGGCCGATTTTGGGTTTACCCTGTCATTCACTTCAACATCATGGATGTTCTCTTTGTCACCAATAACCGAAAGCCCCTTTTTTAACTTTAATTTTGCAAGGTTAACGGGATCTACCAAAATCCTGATAAGGTCACTTTCCCTAAGTACCGTTTCCCCGTTAATTTCATAGACCCGGTAATGTTTTCTTTTAATTCGCAGAATCTGGACCTTAAAATCGTTCACCAATTGAGATTTGGAAATGGACTCGTCTACGTCCTCGCTTTCCTTTTGTAATTCAATTTCAGCCATATATTTCTCGGCCTGCTTTTTCAAGCCGGCACCTTCAGGCAAGCTTCGCTTTGGGAGCATTAAGGGGCCTACCAGAAAAATATAGGACATTCCTATTGTAAGTAAACAAAAGGCCAGCAAAGAGAATTCAAACATGCCAAAACCTTCCGAGCCTAATTTTTCTGCATAACTGCTTACAAGGATGTTTGTTGAGGTTCCAACAAGTGTACAGGTGCCTCCAAACAGGGCCGAAAAGGAAATAGGGATCAGCAATCTTGAGGGGCTTATCCCTGCTTCCCGGCAAACCAGTAAAGCGACAGGGATCAATATGGCTACCACGGCGGAGTCATTGATAAATGCTGAAAGTACCGCAGCGGTACAGCAAAGGGAGACCAGTGCCATGAAATAATTGATCCGGGCTATTTTGATAAGCTTGGCACTTAAACCATCTATGACCCCCGATTTGAATACTGCCGCGCTAACCACAAACATACATCCCAGGGTTATGGTCGCAGGATGGTTAAAACCGGAAAAGCCTTCCTCAGGGCTTAGTACTCCTGAGACTATAAAAAGGGCCATGATGATAATGGAGGTGGTATCTATCGAAAAATAATCGCGTACAAACAGGATGACCCCAATGATTATAATCGCGACGGTTAGATAGAGCTCCATTTAAACCAAGTTTAGTTTAAATATACAGTAAGTTTCTATCCAATAAAAGAACTGTAATTCAAAAAGGTCTAGAAACAAGGAGGTTAGATTAGAATTCTAATCGTTCAAGGTCTACATTTCCTCCGGAAATAATAATGCCTACTTTTTTGTTTTTGAAACTTTCTTTTTCTTTGATGATTGCTGCCAGAGCCACTGCGCTTGAGGGCTCCACAATGATCTTCATCCTTTCCCAGATGAGTCTCAATGCCAGCTTTATTTCCTCTTCAGATACCCTGATGATCCTCTCAACATTTTCCTGGATGATAGGGAAATTGATGTCCCCAAGATTTGTCTTGAGACCATCAGCTATGGTATTTGCTGATTCATTTATTTCAATTTTTCCGCTTTTCAGGGATCGCCAGGCGTCATCGGCTTCCAGTGGTTCGGCTCCTATGCATTTACAATCACTGCCAAAATATTTTACGGCAAGCGCGCTCCCGGCAATGAGTCCGCCACCACCTACAGGAGTGATCACAAAATCAAGTTCAGGATGCTCTTCTAGAAGTTCAATGGCAGCGGTGCCCTGTCCCAGGATCACATCCAGGTCATTGGAAGGATGGATAAAGGTGGCGCCCGTTTTTTGTTCAATTCCTGAGGCGGTTTCTTCCCTGTCTTTTATGGTGGATGGACATTCTGTGATCTCTCCCCCATATGTTCTTACCGCGGCCTTCTTTACTTCAGGAGCGGTTTCTGGCATTACGATATAAGCAGGAACATCCAGGCTTTTAGCCGCAAGTGAAATTGCCTGGGCAAAATTACCGGAAGAATGAGTTATCACGCCTTTTTTTCTCTTCTCCTCATTCAGGCTCATAATGGCATTGGCAGCGCCTCTCATCTTGAAGGCTCCCATTCTTTGAAAATTCTCACACTTGAACCATAGCTCAGCTCCTGTAATTTCGTTTAACAGGCGCGATTTCAATACGGGTGTACGATGAATGTATGGTTGAATCCTTTTCTGAACTTTTTCAAGCTGAAGCTTATTGATCTCCACAATTTTCAAGTTTTGCATGAAGATAAAAATTCCGCTGAATTTTGAGGGAT
>JAWWBH010000165.1:0-6757 GCA_033721075.1 Christiangramia sp. | reverse complement strand
TGGTAAACACTCCATAGCCCACCATCAGTCTGCTGTCTTAATTCATACCATCTTATTCCCGCATGTTCTGCAGCCGTGGGATCTATATCTACCACAAAATTCATAACCACGGAATTATATGCACCAAATCTTCTGTACTGGGTCATATACATCATGGTCGCCTGCAGCACATCAATATCCGGAGCGTCCCCCGGCTGCGAGAGATTAGTGAATGAGCCCCCGTCAAAAGTAGCCATGAAAGGTGAGACACCTTGAGCTGATGATAACTCCTGGCTTTCGGATATTGTTGAAGCAGAAGGATTATTCCAGTCCACATTTATAAGCCAGATCTTGAGGTGATCTTCATTCACTCCTGCCCATGCATCATCCTGTAAGAATATAATGGGTGAATTCCCTGCTGGCGGAAGGTCGGGTCCAATGGTCTGAAAGCCTGCAGGACTGTAGAATCCGTTGGTTTCGATTCCCGGCAATGGGAATGATACGATCCTGGCAGTTTCCCCCCGCAGCATTTTATCCCTTTCAACTACATATATCACAGGACTTTCATCGGCAGTCCTGGAATTCTTATTGGTCGTTATATAATAACCATCACCCCAAACCGACAATTTCGGGTAATCAGGTAAAACTGAATTGGTTGTAAATCTATATGTATACCAGCCATCATTTACAGGGTCCGGTCCCTGGGAAACGGCGATAAGAAAACTTTCAGGTGTATCGCTAAACTGACTTATTATGTATCTATTTGCAGCTTCATCGTAAACTACAATAGGGTCTCCCAGGATCTCACCTTCAAACTCTCCGCCAATGCTGGCCAGGGACGATGGAGGGACGATCTGATTTCCATCTTTATCCCATATGGAGAATGCAGAATTCCATGCGTTAACATAATGATTTGGTCCTGCCACACCTGTAGGATCGGTTGGAGTAGAGCGGGAAATAGCCGCATCAAAGGTAATGATTGGGGTCCTGGCTTTGATCTCTCCCATCTTGCTTTGAAGAGCAGGGTCTGCCGTCCTGGGGAGTCCCTTTCCGGGTACAACTTTATTAATTCCCCTGTTCCGGGGATTATATATTTTAAATTCGGTGGATGGCGGCACGAGTCGGGCTTTGGATAACGAACCAGACATAACGGCATTGGCAGAATCAACATATACAGGCCCGGCTTTTTCCTGTTTTTGGCCGAAAAAGTTAAGATGAAAAAGTAGGCTGAAAGTAAAAAGGAAAAGTAATTTTTTCATCATATAGGATCTTCTGCTATAATTCATTAAAAATAGACATTCTCCGATTAAACGGAATAAAAAAGGCAATGAATAAATCGATTGCCTTTCTTAAAAAACTCATAAAAAGCTGAATTTGTTTACTTATTCTGCAAAATCTTTCATCCAGGTTTTAAAATCGGTCTCTTTCCTGATAAGCGCATCAAGCTCGGTTACCTGAACTCTTTTTTGCTCCATGGAATCACGGAATCTAACCGTAACCGAATTATCCTCCAGAGATTCATGATCTACGGTGATACATAGTGGGGTTCCCGCAGCATCCTGTCGACGGTACCTTCTTCCTATCGCATCCTTCTCATCATACTGTACGTTAAAATCCCATTTCAGATCCTCTACTATTTTCTGTGCCATTTCAGGCAGACCATCCTTTTTCACCAATGGCAATATTGCAGCCTTATTTGGAGCCAGCACAGCTGGTAGTTTAAGTACGGTTCTGGTACTCCCGCCTTCAAGCTCTTCTTCTTTGAGCGAAGCTGAAAGTACGGCAAGGAACATCCTGTCCAGACCAATAGAGGTCTCGATTACGAATGGTACATAGTTTTCTTTAAGTTCAGGATCATAAAACCTGAGTTTCTTTCCTGAATATTCCTCATGGGCTTTCAGGTCAAAATCGGTTCTTGAATGAATTCCTTCCAGTTCTTTAAATCCGAATGGAAAATCGAATTCTATATCGGCCGCGGCATTTGCGTAGTGAGCCAGTTTCTCGTGATCGTGGAAACGGTAATTCTCCTCGCCAAGGCCCAGTGATTTATGCCATTTCAATCGAGTTTCTTTCCATTTCTCATACCATTCCAATTCTTCACCGGGGCGTACAAAGAATTGCATTTCCATCTGCTCAAATTCACGCATCCTGAAAATAAACTGTCGCGCTACTATCTCATTTCTAAAAGCCTTTCCTATCTGGGCAATTCCGAACGGGATCTTCATTCTTCCGGTTTTCTGAACGTTCAGAAAATTCACGAATATCCCCTGAGCAGTTTCAGGACGAAGATATAACTGAGTGGCTGAATCGGCCGAAGCTCCCAGTTTGGTACCGAACATCAGGTTGAACTGTCTTACTTCTGTCCAGTTCTTTGAACCTGTCTCAGGATCAGCGATCTCCAGTTCCTCAATGAGGGACTTTACATCGGCAAGGTCTTCATTTGTAAGGGAGCGTGCCAGGCGTTCAAGGATCTCCTTACGGTCATCGAGATATCTTTTTACCCTTGGATTCGTTTCCTTATACATTTCTTCATCAAAGTCGTCCCCGAATCGCTTCCTGGCTTTTGCAATCTCCTTTTCTGCCTTCTGCAGTAATTTTTCAGCATGATCTTCCACCAGGACATCAGCCCTGTAACGCTTTTTGGAATCCTTGTTGTCTATAAGCGGATCATTAAAAGCATCTACGTGGCCGGATGCCTTCCAGGTGGTAGGATGCATCAGGATAGCCGCATCGATACCAACGATGTTCTGATGCAACTGCGTCATGCTTTTCCACCAGTATTCCTTGATGTTTTTCTTTAATTCTGCTCCGTTCTGCCCATAATCGTAAACGGCACTAAGTCCGTCATAGATTTCACTCGAGGCGAAAATATACCCATATTCCTTTGCATGGGAGATTACGTTCTTAAAAAGATCTTCTTGTTTTGCCATGGCGCAAAAATAAAAAAACCGCCCTGATTTATCTCAAGGCGGCCTTCAAATTATAAATTTAAGTTTAATCCAGGCTAAAACTTGCTGTTCCCAGAAGCAGTGCATCATTATAAACGTACACCTTATAATTTCCTTCCAGCAATTTATCTTCCATGGTATTCGCCAGTATACAAACATCAAGTTCTTCATTCTCATAATAGACCTTCGATGCCGCACTGTACACCATGGTTCCTCCCTCGTGCTGTACGACGATCTCGTCTCCTACCAGCTCATTTTCGGGATTATAAACCTGCACATACATGTTCTTTTCTCCCGGCTCTGCCAGGTCATTTGCAGTTAAAGTAAAGCAGGTTCTTATCTGGTCTACCCTTCGGTTATTGTCATTTTCAACCAGCTTACCACTATTCCTTACTATCACTCCGCCTCCTGAAAGGCTAGTCACCTTTAATCTGGAGGCCTTATCAACCTTTGTTGAAAGACTCTGATTGGTGGTCTTCAAAGAATCGGAAAGCTTGGTACGCTCTTCAAGTGCGACACTCGTACTGTCCAGGGAACTTGTTAATTTCTGGTTCTGTGCGCTCAGGCTGTCTACAACTCTAAATAGACGATCTTTTTCAGCTTTAAGATTCCCGATCTCCCTTCGGTATTTTGAAATTAACACAAGATTGGCTTCATTATCCTTAACCGAGTCCAGTAATTTGGAGATACGGTCCCTGGCATTTACCAGGTCCTGGTCCATGATCTCGTTTTCCTCAATCGCCTCATCATATTTCACGATAAGTTCGTTGAGTTCATCTTCGATCACAGCCTTTTCTTTTTGAAGAATCTCCTTATTTTCTTTTTCCTCATTATAGAATTTTATGGTATAGATACTAAGCGCAACCAGGGCTACAGCAAGAATACCGGTTAAAACCTTCAATGCGGTATTGTTTTTCTTTTCTGTCATCATAAGTATAATTAAGTATATTTAGTTTGTAAATTTATAGGTTTAGAAAGCTAAGATACAAGCCCTTAACAAATGTTTCACGATTTTGTTGATCTTATTTATCCTCCTGCGTGCCACATTTGTGAGGCCAGCTTATTAAAAAATGAGCACCTCATCTGTACTTCCTGTCTGCATGATCTACCAGTTACCAAGTATCATCTTGATAACGAGAACCCTGTAAAAAAAGTATTTTATGGCCGTATAAAGCTTAAGAATGCTACCGCCCTGATGCATTTTCGCAAAAAAGCAGGGGTACAGCATCTTATCCACGACCTCAAGTACCGAGGGCATCGCGAGATTGGAAGCTACCTGGGAAAATGGCTGGGAGAAGAGCTCTCTGCCGTCCCCGAATATCAAAATATCGATATTGTTATTCCTGTACCTCTTCATAGAACCAAGCTGAAACAGAGGGGATATAATCAGGTGGAGGATTTTGGAAAGGAAATAGCAAAAGCAATCGACGCAGAATATCATGATGACATCCTTCTAAAGATCAGCAAAACCCAATCACAGACCTTAAAGGGGCGACTATCCCGTTGGGGCAGGCTGGAAGAAACCCTGGATATTAAAAATCCTGAAAAAGCCGCTCACAAGCATGTTCTTATCGTAGATGATCTGGTAACCACGGGTGCAACCCTGGAAGCATGTGCACATAAGCTTTTGGAAATTCCCGGTGTTGAACTAAGTGTTGCAACAATGGCAATTACCCATTAAGCTTTGCTTTGTAATTCAAAATAATTGTTTCTTTGCTAAAAGTTTTCATTTTTTCCTCTATGAAAAAAAAGGTGCCCGGTTTTATAATTGTTCTTATTCTGTTACTTACCCTGGTGCAGTGCGCTAAAAAAGGAATGCCTGAAGGAGGTCCTATAGATGAAGAACCTCCCAAATTCATAAGGGCAAATCCTGAAAATTATACCACAAATTTCGATGCTGAGGAAATAAGGATCTATTTTGACGAATATATAAAGCTGGATAAACCTCAACAGCAGATCATAGTATCTCCGCCAATGGATCCCAAGCCCAATATCATGCCTCTTGGAACTGCCAGAAGGGATGTAAAAATCGAGATCTTCGATACCCTGGAAGAAAATACCACCTATACCATAAACTTCGGAAAAAGCATCGTAGACAACAACGAAGGCAATCCTTTTGATTACTTCAAATATGTTTTCTCTACAGGAGACTATATCGATTCTCTACAGGTTTCAGGAACCGTGAAAGACGCCAGTCTTAAAGCTCCAAAAGGGCCTGTCACGGTGATGCTGTATGAAGTGGACACTGCTTTTACTGACTCTATCGTTTTCAAAGAAACACCAAGATATGTAACCTATTCCCAGGACAGCACCTTTACTTTTTCTCTTGAAAATCTTAAGGAGGGAACCTACAGAATGGTGGGCATCATGGATAAGAACTCCAATTATCTCTATAATCCTAAAAGTGAGAAAATAGGGTTTATAGTCCAGAATATTATTATTCCAACGGATAGCACTTATGAAATTACGGTATTCAAAGAAGAACTGGAATTTTCTCCCAAACGTCCCGCGTATTTTAAGGGAAACCAGATCCTTTTTGGTTACGAGGGAAGCCCCGACCTTGACAGCCTTTCCATTACTTTGCTTAACCCGAAACCTGAAGCATTTAGGTCCAGGATCATAAAAGATGCTAAAACAGATACCCTCTATTACTGGTATAATATCAAACCTGAATCTGATAGCCTTTCTTTCGAGGTAACCACTCCCAAAACACGGGATACACTTTTTACAAGACTCAGCACACTGGACAGAGATTCATTGAAGGTTTCTACAGAAGGTGGCGGGATGAACGAGGATTTCAAATTCAAGGCCAACACTCCAATTATTGACTATAGTGAAGATTTGGTTAATATCCTTGATCAGGATTCAATGGAAGTTCCTTTTAGCACTTCGTTCGATCCCATCAGAAATGAAATCCTGGTGAAATTTGAGAAAACCCCTGCCAACAGATATCAGATCACCGCACTTCCCGGGGCTTTCACCGATCTTTTTGAAGAAACCAATGACACTATTAAACAGAATGTAAGAACCAAGGCTCTTTCAGATTATGGTACCATTATCCTAAATTTTCAGAACCTGGAGTCTTTCCCCGTGATAGTACAACTAACTGACACCAAGGGAAAAGTACTTGCAGAACAGTATTCGGAAAATTCAGGAAACTTCAGTTTCCAGTTCCTTCAGCCAGGTAATTATCTGGTGCGGGTGATCTTTGATGACAATATGAACAGAAAATGGGACACCGGAAGTTATCTTAAAAAGATACAACCGGAACAGATAAAGTATTTTTCTGACACCCTTGAAGTAAGGGCCAACTGGGATATCAATCAGGCTATAATTCTAGATTAAATTTATCCCGGTCCTGAAGGAATTTCAGCTTGCTCCTCGTCTCATACAGACTTTCTTTATCCAAACTTATTTGGGCTATAAACTCATCTTCCCTGTTCAGTTCGGTAAGCTCTTTACCCAGGGAATCATAAGCCGCCGAATGCCCGTTATAAACATAGCCGTCACCATCTTCACCGGTTCTGTTCACCCCTATGCAGTAGCACATATTCTCAATGGCCCTTGCCTTTAATAAAGTATCCCAGGCATTTACTCTTTTCTCCGGCCAGTTGGCAACATAAATCAGTAGATCATAATCTTCCGTATTCCTGGCCCAAACCGGAAAGCGAAGATCATAACATATCAATGGACATATCTTCCAGTCCTTATATTCAACAATAAGGCGTTCCTTCCCGGCAGTGTACGTAAGGTCTTCCTTCGCAAGGGTGAAAGTGTGCCTCTTATCATAAAGCTTATAAGAACCATCAGGAAAAACAAAGAACAAACGG
>JAWWBH010000164.1:0-6762 GCA_033721075.1 Christiangramia sp. | reverse complement strand
GCTTTTAAATCCAGTCCTGACTTCTCGTCCAGGCCAAACATCAGGTTCATATTCTGAACCGCCTGGCCAGACGCTCCTTTCAACAGGTTATCAATGATACTTGTTACCAGCAACTTGTTTCCAAACTTCTGTAGTTTCAATAAACATTTATTCGTATTCACCACCTGTTTTAAATGCAGGTCCTCTTCTACCACGAAAGTGAATGCGGCATCTGCATAGGCTTCCTTATAGATCTTCTGTGCATCTTCCACGCTACCTGAAAAACTGGTATATACCGTTGCATGAATACCCCTTGAAAAATTACCTCTGTTTGGAATGAAGTTCACATCAGAGCTATAATTCTCCTGTAACATCTTTAAACTCTGTCCTATCTCATTAAGATGCTGGTGTTCAAAAGACTTATAAGCCGAAAAGTTGTTATCCCTCCACGTAAAATGCGTTGTATCTGATAATGATGTTCCAGCCCCGGTAGCTCCGGTCACCGCATTGATATGCAACTCATCTTTCAACAGGTTCTTCTGGGCCAATGGTAGTACTGCAAGGCTGATGGCCGTTGCAAAACAACCAGGATTAGCTATATAATCTGCATTGCTTATCTTTTCTTTATGAAATTCAGGTAATCCGTATACAAAGGAATGGTCATCTGCTGCCATTCTGAAATCGGTACTCAGATCAACAATTTTAGTGTTTTCAGAAAACTGATTTTCCGCCAGAAACTTTTTGGAGTTCCCATGTCCAAGGCAAAGAAATACCACATCGGCTTCCTTATTGATCTCTCCGCTGAATTTCAGATCGGTTTCTCCCAGCAGATCCTGATGAACCTGGGCTACAGGTTTCCCTGGCTGGGAAGTGCTGTAAACAAAATTCAGATTCACTTCGGGATGCCTTAGCAGGATCCTGATAAGTTCCCCTGCAGTATAACCTGCTCCTCCTATTATTCCGGCTTCGATCATGCTTCCTCTTTTACGTGTTGATATATTTTCCCTGAATTGGAAAGGATCTTAATGAATCCTTTAGCATCATCAGCAGTCCAGGCTTTGTTCTCTTCCCCATATTTTCCAAACCCGGAATTCATAAGATCATATTGGGACTTTATCCCGTCCAGAGTGAACCTGTATGGATGAAGTGTTACGAAAACCTCACCGCTCACCTGTTCCTGGGAGCTTTCAAGAAATGCTTCAAGATCTCTCATCACAGGATCTAAATATAATCCCTCATGTAAATGAGTACCGTACCAGTTGGCGAGATAATCCTTATGCTGAAGCTGCCATTTGCTCAATGTATGTTTTTCAAGCAGGTGATGAGCCTTTATGGTGATAAGAGCTGCGGCGGCCTCAAAACCAACCCTTCCCTTTATTCCAATAATCGTATCTCCCACATGGATATCCCTTCCTATGGCATATTTTTTCGCGATATCTTCAAGTATCTGGATATTCTTCTCAGGGGAATTTTTTTCTCCATTCACAGCTGTAAGCTCTCCTTTAGTAAAGCTAAGGCTGACCTGTTTTGGTTCTTTTTCTATCAGTTGAGAAGGATACGCTTCTTCGGGCAAAGGCTTTTCTGAAGTCAGTGTCTCGGCTCCGCCAACACTGGTTCCCCAAAGGCCTTTATTTACTGAGTATTTAGCTTTCTCCCAGTTCATATCCACCCCATTCGCTTTAAGATAATCTATCTCCTCCTGTCGGCTTAACTGTTTGTCCCTGATTGGAGTAATAATTTTTATCTTCGGTGCGATGGTCTGGAAGATCATATCGAATCTCACCTGGTCATTTCCTGCTCCCGTACTACCATGAGCGATATATTCGGCTCCAATCTCCTTTGCATAATTAACAATCTCGATGGCCTGCACTATCCTTTCCGCACTAACCGACAGCGGATAAGTATCATTCTTAAGTACATTCCCATAAATGAGATATTTCACCACTTTATTGTAGAACGAAGAAACGGCGTCAATATTCTTATAAGTGGCAGCTCCTATCTTTTTGGCATTGGAACCTATTTTCTCCACTTCTTCTTCTGAAAAACCACCGGTGTTCACGCTTACCGCATGAACCTCAAAATTCTCTTCTTTCGATAAATATTTTGCACAGTAAGAAGTGTCTAACCCACCGCTATATGCTATTACTACTTTTTTCATTCTTTTATTTTTTCCTCCGTCATCCTGAACTTGGTTCAGGATCTAAGAGAAGCTGAACCAAATTCAGCTTGACGATTTTTATTCTTTTTCAGCCTTTTCCTTTTTATAGAAAAGAGTTTGTTTAATATGCTTCAGCCTTTGAAAGGCCTTATCATTGAATTTACTAACCTTATTATTCTTTTTCTTCTCTTCAACCTTCTTTTCAGGATCATATAGCATACCGGTACAAAGGCACATCTTATGGTCAGTCCTTGTAAGTACATCGTAGTTCTTACAGGTCTGGCATCCTTTCCAGAAACTTTCATCATCTGTTAATTCAGAAAATGTTACAGGCTGGTATCCCAGTTCATAATTGATCTTCATTACAGCAAGCCCAGTGGTGATACCAAAGATCTTGGCATGCGGATATTTCTTCCTGGAATGATCAAAGATCACCTGCTTTATATCTTTAGCAAGGCCCTGTTTCCTGTAATCGGGATGTACAATAAGTCCTGAATTTGCCACATATTTCTCATGGCTCCAGGTTTCGATATAGCAAAAACCCGCAAACTTTTCCCCGTCAAGGGCGATCACAGCATTACCTTTCTCCATCTTATTGATAATATATTCAGGAGTTCTTCGGGCAATACCAGTACCACGTACTTTAGCCGATTCTTCTATGTTTTTACAAATGGTCTCTGCGTAAGAAGCATGAGATTTGTTAGCAATGATAATTCTCATCTGCTAAAAAATTAAGGTTAAAATTTATTTTGATTTTGTCTTTTGAAAGGGGAACCGGACTCACCTAAGTTCCATAAATATACGCACGCACTTACGTGCGGCGGGGGAAAAAGCGGCGCATAGGAGATATGTCAGAAAAAATCCTGATATATAACTTAAATTCTATGCTTTTTAGGTGTTTCAAAATGGAAAAAATCAAATAATATTAATAAAAAAGGAGAGTCAGGGCCAGCGCTTAGCTGCGGCGGGGCCTGAAATGAAAAGAGGGTAATATTATTTGTCTGAATGTTTTCACGCGGTAAATGTACATAATATTTTGTTTCACACTAAATTATTAAACTAAAAATTGAAATAAATTCGGTTTATCATTCAGATATTCCCCATAAAAGTTCTTCTTTTTCATGCGTTCTACCAGGGGTCCAAAGTCGGCAGGATCGCTCAGTTCAATGCCCACAACAGCCGGACCGTTCTCCCTGTGGTGTTTTTTGGAATATTCAAAATGCGTAATGTCATCATTCGGCCCAAGGACTTTTGCAACGAATTCTTTTAAAGCTCCGGCTCGTTGAGGGAAACTCACAATAAAATAATGTTTGATCCCCGCATAAAGAAGGGCTCTCTCTTTGATCTCGGCAGTCCTGGTAATATCATTATTACTTCCGCTTACTATACAAACCACATTCTTACCCTTTATCTCTTCGGCGTAACTATCTAATGCCGAGATCGCCATGGCTCCCGCGGGTTCTACCACAATAGCGTCCTGGTTGTATAGATCAAGAATCGTTTGACATATCTTCCCTTCAGGGATACAGATCATGTCGTCTAGATTCTCTTTACAGATCTCGAAATTTCGGTTTCCTACTTTTTGAACCGCGGCGCCATCCACAAATCTTTCAATTTCGGAGAGTTCTACCACTTTGCCCTCTTTCAGCGAAGAAGTCATGGATGGTGCGCCTGTTGGTTCAACCCCAATTATTTTTGTATTTGGTGAAAGTCTTTTGAAAACGGTAGAGATACCTGCCAGTAAACCACCGCCACCCAGTGGAGCGAAAACATAATCTATAGGAACATCGGCCTGTTCAAGTATTTCCAGGCCTATGGTGGCCTGGCCTTCAATCACTTTTTCATCATCAAAAGGATGTATAAACACCAGTCCGAATTTTTCCCTGTGCTTCATGGCACTTTTAAAGGAGTCGTCAAAGGTGTCTCCTTTAAGGATCACTTCTACCCACTCGCCCCCAAACATCTGGGTTTGTTCTACCTTTTGTCGCGGAGTAGTGATAGGCATATAAATAACACCCTTGGTGTGCAGCTTGTTACAGGCAAAAGCAACTCCCTGCGCATGGTTACCCGCACTTGCACAGATAACCCCTTTTTTAAGCTGATTTTCAGGAAGGCTGGAGATCTTGTTATAAGCCCCCCGTATCTTATAGGAACGCACCTGTTGGAGGTCTTCCCTTTTTAAAAGTACATTGGCCTCGTAACGTTTGCTATAAGTGAAAGAACTGGCAAGAGGAGTTTTCAGGACTACCCTGGAGATCCTTTCGGCGGCTTCTTTTACAGCTTCAAGTGTTGGTTTATATTTTCTATCTTTTTCCAGCAACATATTCTTCTATTCGTATATTTTCTTCATTGCGGTCATCGCCTTTCTCAATCTGGCTCCTACCTTTTCTACTGGATGACTTCTAAGAGCATCATTCACAGCGATAAGCTCCTGATTGTCTACACCGTCATATCCATTTCCAAATGATTTTCCGGCCACTTCAGGTTCAAGACCATTTACGTAATCCTTTATAAGTGGTTTCGCAGCATGATCAAAGAGATAACATCCATATTCGGCAGTATCTGAAATCACACGGTTCATCTCATATAACTTCTTACGTGCTATGGTATTGGCAATAAGCGGAGTCTCATGAAGTGATTCGTAATATGCCGAATCTTCTATGATCCCGGCTTCTACCATCGTTTCAAATGCAAGCTCCACCCCAGCTTTTACAAAAGCCACAAGCAGGACTCCCTTGTCAAAATACTCCTGCTCCTTTATTTCTTCAGAAGTAGCTTCGGTTTTCTCAAAGGCAGTATTCTCAGTATCTGCTCTCCAGGTCAATAATTCCTTATCATCATTTGCCCAGTCTTTCATCATCCTGCTGCTGAAAGCTCCTGAAATAATATCATCCATATGTTTCTGAAAAAGTGGACGCATCTGTTTTTTCAGGTCTTCCGCAATTTCATTGGCTCTTAATTTAGCCGGGTTGGAAAGCCTGTCCATCATATTGGTGATCCCACCGTGTTTCAGGGCCTCTGTGATAGTCTCCCAGCCATACTGGATAAGTTTTGCCGCGTAATTAGGATCTACTCCATCGGCAACCATCTTATCAAATGTAAGGATCGATCCTGTTTGAAGAACCCCACAAAGTATGGTCTGCTCTCCCATAAGGTCAGATTTTACTTCAGCCACAAAGGAAGATTCCAGAACTCCAGCTCTGTGTCCACCGGTAGCATATGCATAAGCCTTGGCCCATTCAAAACCAATCCCTTTTGGATCATTCTCAGGGTGTACCGCAATAAGCGTTGGAACTCCAAAGCCTCGTTTGTATTCTTCACGAACTTCAGAACCCGGACATTTTGGAGCTACCATGATTACGGTAATATCCTCACGTATCTTCATTCCCTCTTCCACGATATTGAATCCATGGGAATAAGAAAGTACGGCGCCTTCTTTTATATAAGGTACAATTGCCTTAATTACCGGGGTATGTTGTTTATCGGGAGTAAGGTTGATCACAAGATCAGCCTGAGGAATAAGTTCCTCATAGGTCCCGACATTAAAATTATTTTCAGTTGCATTTTTCCAGGACTGTCTTTTTTCCTTGATGGCTCCTTCACGAAGCGCGTATGAAATATCGAGACCACTGTCTCTCATATTCAATCCCTGGTTAAGTCCCTGGGCACCACAGCCCACGATGACGATTTTTTTACCTTTTAAAGCAGTCACTCCTTCACTAAACTCATCCAGGTCCATAAACCTGCAGGTTCCCAATTGGGCCAGTTGTTCTCGTAACGGAAGGCTGTTAAAGTAGTTGGTCATGATTATATTGAATTTGTAGTATTAAATTTTTCTAAGATTCCTGATATTGGCATTTCATTTTTGGTCACTGCAATAGTGCCCGATCTAACGAACTGCATGAGACCATAAGGTTTTAAGGTTTCATATAACTGGTCTACCTCGCTACGCTTTCCTGTCTTTTCAATTACAAAAAAGTTCTTGGTCACCGTAACGATACGGGCATTAGTTTCCTTGATAAAATCCTGGATATTATGATCGTCCAGAAATTCATCTGATTTGATCTTATAAAGCGCTGTTTCCTGGTAGATGGTCTCTTCATCGGTATGATAAAAAGCCCTGATCACCTCTATCTGTTTTTCCAGCTGACCAATGATCTTCTTGATCTGCTCCTCAGTCACTTCAACAATTATCGTAAATCGCATCACCTCCGTTACCTCACTCGGTGAGGCGGTGATACTTTCTATATTGATATGCCTTTTAAGAAAGATCGCTGCGATCCTGCTTAGCAGACCAAGATTATTCTCGGTGTATATCGAAACTGTATAACTTTTCTTTTCCATTACTCTAATAATATATCAGAAACTGCAGCTCCCGTTGGGATCATAGGGAACACATTTTCCTCCTGTTCAACTTTCACTTCTAGGAAATAAGCTTCATCGCTTTCCATCATTTCCTTTACTGCATCCCTTAACTCACTTCTTTCAGTAACCCTTTTGGATTTAATATGATATCCCTGGGCAATTGTTACAAAATCAGGGTTTACCATTTCTGTGGAAGCGTATCTTTTATCAAAGAATAACTGCTGCCATTGTCTAACCATTCCAAGGAAACCATTATTAAG
>JAWWBH010000163.1:0-6769 GCA_033721075.1 Christiangramia sp. | reverse complement strand
GCCAACGGAGTGCTGGTGGAACTCTGTCAGGAAAAATAGAAATATTTTGTTTGGTGTATAAGCCGCAATTATCTAAATTTGCGCTCGCGATACAAATAAGTATCAGGTCCCATAGCTCAGTTGGTTAGAGCACCTGACTCATAATCAGGTGGTCCCTGGTTCGAGCCCAGGTGGGACCACTTAAAAACAGAAGCCTTGCAGTAATGCAGGGCTTTTTCTTTATCACTTCGATATTGAGGGCAATTTATAGGTCAGTTTCCCGTGAAAGATATCCCAAAATAAATTTTATTATTAATAAGATTGTTAAAAATTTATCTTTAATTGTTGAATGGAAGCTACTTATTATATAAATTTGAAGCTGTTAAACCATCTGGTTTTCAGTAACCTATATTTTTTATGAAAAGTCCCGATGAAGAAAATCCTCTCAAAAGCTCCGTAAAACTTTAAAATTTAAAATTAGGTAGAAAGATTTGAAAGTTTAAGTTTGCAATTAAGACTTTTATAAAGTTTATAAATGTTTATTAAAGCTGGAAAATTCTTACCTTAGTGATAGAAATTCCTGAAAAAAATCTGAATTTAAGGGCTTTAGCCGGAAATATTAACCGAATATCAATGGGGCAGATTAGATGTATATTCCTGGTTTTAATACTTTTCGTGGGTATTTCAACGTCCTTGTACGCTCAGGATCCGCCGGAGCCTACAAAAAGCCATACAGATCCCCCATGTGATGATGGCTCAAGTGGAGGAGGAACTCCGCCACCACCCGGGTTATGTCTTCCCATAGACGATTATGTATATTTATTGATGGCCGTTGGCGTTATGTACGGTTGTTACAAGATGAGAAAATTCGAGGTGAATTAAGACAGCTCCGTAATTCTTTTAACGTACTTTCCTATCACATCAAATTCCAGATTTACTGTATCCCCAATTTTCAGATTATTGAAGGTTGTATTTTCATAGGTATATGGAATAATCGCAACACTAAATCTGTTCTTTTTCGAATTAACCACCGTTAAGCTCACTCCATTTACAGTAATAGATCCTTTTTCGATAGTGATGTTTCCTATTTCAGGATCATAATCAAAGGTGAATTCCCAACTCCCATCCTTCTCCTTAATTTCGCTGCAGGTGGCAGTTTGATCTACATGTCCCTGTACTATATGTCCGTCCAGGCGATCACCCAGTTTCATTCCTCTTTCCAGATTTACAGGATCTCCTACAGTCAGTTTTCCAAGATTGGTTTTTTCCAGGGTCTCCCGGACTGCAGTAACCATATATTCCTCATTATCCACGGAAACGACTGTAAGACAAACACCATTATGAGATACGCTCTGGTCTATCTTTAGCTCAGGAGTCATCTTTGCCTGAACGATAATATTCAAATTCCCTCCAGATTTTTCCAGATTTGTGATTTTTCCTGTTTCTTCAACTATGCCTGTGAACATTGTTTTCTATAATAATGGTTACATTTGTGGGTAAAATTAAAATATTATATCGGGAAACTATATGAAACATGCCGAAATGATCAAATTGGGAATTAGCATTGGAGATCTTAATGGGATTGGAAGTGAGATCGTGCTCAGGACCTTTGATGACGCCAGAATGCTGGATTTTTGTACCCCGATCATCTTTGCTTCGTCCAAGATCGTCAACTTTTTAAAGAAGCATTATAATCTTTCTCTGCATTTTCAGGGCATAGATCATCCTTCTAAAGCCATAGACGGAAAGATTAATGTGATGAATGTATGGAAAGAGAATGTGAAGATCAATTTTGGAGAAGAAGATACAAGCGTTGGGGAATTTGCATTTCAATCTCTTGAAGCTGCTACGAATGCTTTGAAAAATGATGATATCGATGTGCTGGTCACGGCTCCCATCAATAAACATACGATACAGTCAGAAAAATTCAATTTTCCTGGACATACAGATTATCTCGCCAAAGAACTGGGAGGTGATAGTTTAATGTTCATGATCACAGATAATTTAAAGATAGGTTTATTGACAGATCATGTAGCTCTTAAGGATATAGCTTCTGTGATCACTCCTGAACTGATCGAAAAAAAGATCAATATTATCCAGCAAACCCTGAAGCAGGATTTCAGGGTTGAAAAACCGAAGATCGCAGTGCTTGGAATTAATCCTCATAGCGGTGATCATGGTGTGATTGGAAAGGAAGATGAGGAAATTCTTAAACCAACTATTCAGAAAATAAGAGATAAGGGCGACCTTGTTTTTGGACCATATTCAGCCGACAGTTTCTTTGGCTCAAAGAATTATAAGAATTTTGATGCTGTTGTGGCCTCTTATCATGATCAGGGGCTTATACCTTTCAAGACATTGTCTTTTGGCAGGGGAGTGAACTTCACTGCCGGTTTAAGCAAAGTTCGAACTTCTCCAGATCATGGAACTGCTTTTGAAATTGCAGGTAAAAATGAGGCTAATATTAACTCATTTAAAGAAGCTGTATTTAAGGCTATTGAGATCTTTAAAGCAAGGGAAGAATATAGGGAGTTGACTGAAAATCCGCTTAAGAAACAAGGCAGGAAGATATAAACAAAAATTTGTTTATAAAAAGAGCATAATTGATTAATTTTTATATCTTTGCACCCGCCTTTACGGAAACGGAAGGCACTCAAAACTGAGGAGAGATGAGGAATTTAGAAGAGTTTACAATTCCTTTTAAGGGATTAAAGCTTGGGAAACACCAGTTTGAGTATGAGTTAGATAACAGGTTCTTTGAACATTTTGAGTACGACGAATTCAATAGTGCCAATGTAAAGATTGATCTGTTGTTCGAGAAAAAAACTACCATGATGGAGTTGACTTTCAGGGCGACAGGAACAGTGAATGTAAACTGTGATCTTACTAACGAGCCATATGATCAGCCTATAGATAGTGAATTATTTCTGGTGATCAAGTTTGGCGATGAATTCAACAATGATGATGAAGATCTGCTCATTATACCTCATGGTGAATATGAAGTGAATATTCAGCAGTATATATATGAGTTGGTGGTACTTTCAGTACCCGTCAAAAGAATTCATCCGGGAGTTGAAGACGGCACATTGAAATCTGAAGTACTCGATAAGCTGGAAGAGCTTAGTTTGAAAAATCAGAAAAAGAAAAATGAGGACGATACAGATCCTCGCTGGGACAAATTAAAAAATTTACTAAACGAATAATTAACAGGAAGCCATGGCACATCCAAAGAGAAAAATCTCTAAAACCAGAAGAGATAAAAGAAGAACACATTATAAAGCTTCAGCTCCAAAAGTGGCTGTAGATGCTGTAACAGGTGAAGCACACCTGTATCACAGAGCTCACTGGCATGAAGGTAAACTGTATTACCGTGGCCAGGTATTAATTGATAATACTGAAGAGATAGAGGCTTAATTTAGGAAAAGAGCTTCATAAAAATTAGAGAACTCTCACATAGTGGGAGTTTTTTGTTTTTAGTTGAATAAGTCCTAAAAAGACCTTAATTTGCACGCCGGTTCGAATTAATTTTAGTAATTTTCTATGAATATTCAGAACGATTTTAGACCGGTGAGAGGTGAATTAAATCCAATTTTATGAGTAAAATCACAGCAGCAATTACGGCTGTAGGGGCCTATGTGCCTGAAGATATTTTAACCAACGAAATGTTGGAAGAATTGGTGGAAACGACAGATGAATGGATTACCACCAGAACTGGAATTAAGGAAAGACGAATTCTAAAAGATCCAACCAAAGGAACATCTTATTTAGGAATCCAGGCAGCAAAAGAAATTCTTAGAAAGACCAACCTGGACCCCAAAGAAATAGACTTAGTAATAATGGCAACTGCCACACCAGATATGCCTGTAGCTTCTACAGGGGTATATGTGGCGACCAAGATTGGAGCAACCAATGCATTTTCTTACGATCTGCAGGCGGCATGCTCCAGTTTTTTATATGGAATGTCCACTGCGGCTGCATATATAGAATCGGGAAGATATAAAAAGGTAATTGTAATTGGCGCCGATAAGATGTCATCTATTATTGATTATTCTGATCGTACTACCTGTATCATCTTTGGAGATGGTGCCGGTGCCGTGCTTATGGAACCCAATACCGAGGGGCTTGGCCTCCAGGATGAGATCTTAAGAAGTGATGCTATTGGAAGGGAATCCTTAAAGATAGAAGCCGGGGGATCCCTTACCCCGCCCACTGAAGAAACCGTTGCCAAGAAGCTGCATTTTGTGAGACAGGATGGGAAAACGGTGTTCAAGTTTGCCGTTTCTAACATGGCTGGTGTAAGCGAGCAGATCATGAAACGCAACAATCTTACCAATGAAGACGTAGACTGGCTGGTAGCTCATCAGGCCAATAAACGCATTATAGATGCGACGGCCAGCAGGATGGGATTAGATGACGAGTCTAAGGTCTTAATGAATATTCAGAGGTATGGGAATACTACTTCAGCTACCTTACCTTTATTACTTAGCGATTACGAGAAAAATTTTAAAAAAGGAGATAATTTAATATTCGCCTCTTTTGGAGGTGGCTTCACTTGGGGAGCTGCTTATCTTAAATGGGCTTATAACTCATAAAAAACCAACACCAATTATTATGGATTTAAAGGAAATTCAGAATCTGATAAAATTTGTCGCCAAGTCTGGTGCAAGTGAGGTAAAACTGGAAACAGGCGATGTAAAGATCACAATTAAAACAGGTTCAGACGAAAAGGAAACAACCATAGTACAACAGGTTCCTGTGGGTCAGCAAATGTCACAGCAGATGCCGGCTCAACCGCAGCCACAAGCTCCTGCTCCGCAACCACAGGAAACCGAAAGCGCTCCAAAGCAAAGCAAGGACACTGCTTCAGATGACTCTAAATATATCACTGTAAAATCTCCGATCATTGGAACTTTCTACAGAAAGCCATCTCCTGATAAACCCGCGTTTGTTGAAACCGGGGATACAGTTAAAGAAGGAGATGTACTGTGTGTTATTGAGGCCATGAAGCTGTTCAATGAGATCGAAAGTGAAGTTTCCGGAAAGATCGTAAAAGTACTGGTAGAAGATTCTTCACCTGTAGAATTCGATCAGCCTTTATTCTTAGTTGATCCATCATAATTAACTGCCCGTTTGAACCACTGAAAGCCCTTTTTGGGCTTCAGAACTTTAAAAGCACTAGGTATGTTTAAAAAAATATTGATTGCAAACAGAGGGGAGATCGCATTACGTGTAATCCGTACCTGTAAGGAAATGGGTATAAAGACGGTTGCGGTATATTCAACCGCAGATGCTGAGAGTCTTCATGTAAGATTTGCTGATGAGGCCGTTTGTATTGGCCCCCCACCGAGTAACCTTTCTTATCTTAAAATATCGAACATCATCGCCGCGGCTGAAATAACAAACGCCGATGCAATTCACCCGGGATACGGATTCCTTTCAGAAAATGCCAAATTTTCAAAGATCTGTCAGGAACACGATATAAAATTTATTGGAGCATCGCCAGATATGATCGCGAAAATGGGAGACAAGGCTACGGCCAAAGCTACCATGAGGGCGGCAGGCGTTCCATGCGTTCCTGGCTCTGAAGGAATTCTTAGCGACTACAAAGAATGTCTTTCTCTTGCTAAGGAAATAGGCTTTCCCGTAATGCTAAAAGCGACCGCCGGAGGTGGTGGTAAAGGTATGCGGGCTGTCTGGAAAGAGGAAAATCTTGAAGCGGCCTGGGAATCGGCAAGAAAAGAAGCCGATGCTGCCTTTGGAAATGATGGAATGTATATGGAAAAGCTTATTGAAGAGCCACGCCATATTGAAATTCAGATCGTAGGAGACAGTAGCGGAAAAGCCTGTCACCTTTCTGAAAGGGATTGTTCCATTCAGCGTCGTCACCAAAAACTGACTGAGGAAACACCTTCTCCTTTCATGACAGATACCCTTCGTAAGAAAATGGGAGATGCGGCTGTAAAAGCTGCCGAATATATCAAATATGAAGGTGCAGGGACCGTAGAATTCCTTGTGGATAAACACAGGAACTTCTACTTCATGGAGATGAATACAAGAATCCAGGTGGAGCACCCTATCACAGAGCAGGTAATAGATTATGACCTTATTCGTGAGCAGATCCTTGTAGCTGCCGGAGTGCCAATTTCAGGAAAGAATTATGAGCCACAGCTTCACTCCATAGAATGCAGGATCAATGCAGAGGATCCCTATCACGGATTCAGGCCTTCACCAGGAAAGATCACCAACCTGCATGCGCCGGGAGGTCATGGGGTAAGGATAGATACTCATGTGTATAGCGGATATATTATTCCTCCAAATTATGACTCCATGATCGCCAAGTTGATCACCACTGCCCAAACCAGGGAAGAGGCGATCAATAAGATGAAGCGTGCCCTTGATGAGTTTGTGATCGAGGGAATAAAAACCACGATCCCTTTCCATCGCCAGTTGATGGATCATCCTGATTATATAGAAGGAAATTACACGACGAAATTCATGGAAGACTTCAAGATGAAGGCCATTGAAGAAGAGTCATAAAATTTAGAATTCAATAACTTATATAAACCTCACAGGTTCCAAAAACCTGTGAGGTTTTTTGTATTTTCAGCCATAGAAAATACCAACCTATGAATTTTTCCTTTTGGGAAACCAATTCCTGGTTTTCGGATATCGACTTTTGTATAATAGGTAGCGGGATCACCGGACTTAATTGTGCTTTAAGGCTTAAGGAGCAGCGGCCTGATGCAAAGATCCTTATTCTTGAAAAGGGCATGTTGCCGGAAGGGGCCAG
>JAWWBH010000162.1:0-6778 GCA_033721075.1 Christiangramia sp. | reverse complement strand
TGATGAAAATTTTGATAATTGGGGCCAATGGCACGATTGGCCGCAAAGTTACTGAAGAACTCTCTAAAAAGAACGAGATCATAAAGGTTGGAAAAACTAGCGGCGATATCCAGGTAGATATCGCAGATTCCTCCTCAATTCATAAAATGTTCGAAAAATCAGGAAAAGTGGATGCTATAGTTTGTATAGCCGGCGAAGCCAAATGGGATAATTTCGAAGATCTCTCTGAAGATGATTTTTATATCGGTATCAGGAGCAAGCTGATGGGACAGGTGAATCTGGTAAGAATTGGCAGGGATTACCTGAACTCTGGTGGTTCTTTTACACTTACCACTGGGATATTAGCAGATCATCCTGTAGATAAGACTACCAGCGCCGCTATGGTAAATGGCGGGATTCACAGTTTTGTAAAGGCGGTTTCGCTGGAACTTGAAGGTGGCCACAGGATCAATGCTGTTTCAGCCGATCTGGTGGACGATGCTAAGGAAAAATATGAAGAATACTTTCCAGGCCATACTCCTGTTCCTATGAATAAAGTAGTGGACGGTTATAAAAAATCTGTTTTGGGCAAGATAAATGGTGAGATCATACGAATACTGGCCTAATGAGTCTTGAAGAAATTAACATCTTAGAATTTATTTCGTTAATATTTTCTTAATAAGCTATTTCAGTTTCATAAAGCTTTGGATTTGGGGTTGCATAAGTATAGCTTACGCGCTTCAAAATTGAAAAGATAAAATATGAAATTGACGAAATTATTCAGCAGCTTGCTTTTGGTATTCATAATGGGTAGTGCCACTGTAATGGCTCAAACCCCAACCATGCCACAACCACAGGAAAATATTGAAGTGAGCGATGCTGAACTTACAGAGTTTGCACAGGTATTCCAAAAGATGCGAGTGGTGAACCAGGAGGCTCAGCAGGAGATGATAGAGGTAGTTCAGGATGAGGATTTTGAACTGCAAAGATTCAACGAGATCCATCAGGCAAAAATAGATCCTGAAAAGGAAGTTGAAACTACTGAAAAAGAAGAAAAGAGGTACGAGCTGGTAGTTGCAGAACTTGAAAGCATACAGCCAAAATTTCAGAAAAAAATGGAAGACCTTGTAAAGGAAAGCGATCTTACAATGGAAAGATATCAGCAACTTGCCATGGCATTGAGAACAGATCCTCAATTGCAACAAAGACTTCAGGCGATCATGAAAAGCTAGGGGCCATAAGAATTTGACAGATAAACAAAAGCAGGTTCTTCAACCTGCTTTTGTTATTTTAAACCAGCGCATATTTTAAGTCTATTTTAAAATATCTGGCTTTTCGAGGCATCAATTTTGTTGTAACTTAGAAAACAACAAAAACTCATGACAGGCGTACTTAGAAAAGCATTTTTTTTACTTACATTATTTTTGATGCTACCCGCTTGTTATGCCCAGCAATCATCCATGCAACAAAAAGACAGCCTCCAATTTAACAACAAAATTGTGCCAGACGCCATTTGGCGTGAAGCCTATGTCGCACTCTCCCATTATCCTGAATTAAAGGATACACCCATAGAATTCAGGTTCAAGAAGAACATCAAAAAATCCTTTATGCAGGCTCAGCCCAAAATTGGCGGATTATTCAAGAAAAGAAAGGACCGGAGTTACCTCATCTTTATCAATAAGGAATTTCGCATAGAGGATGAAAGTTTTGATATCACCATGGTACCTCCTGAAGTTTTAGTTGGCTGGATAGGCCATGAATTGGGCCATATCATGGATTACAGGGAAAGATCGGGGATTAACCTCATCTGGTTCGGACTTAAATATCTCACATCAAAAAATTATATCAGGGAAGCTGAGAGGGCTGCCGATACCTATGCCGTAAACCATGGATTGGGTAAGGAGATCATAGCAACAAAAGATTTTATTTTAAATCATTCCCGTCTCTCAGACACATACAAGGCGCGTATTGAAAATCTATATCTTTCCCAGGAAGAGATTATGGTTTTAATTAATGAGGTACATGAGGAAGCACATTAATTGCCTGCTGTATTCTCCCTTATAAATGTTTCCCATTCCTTAAACTTTTCTTCATTCATTACTTTTTCCATTTTCACCTGCCCACCTTTTTTCTTATTCACCGCATTCCATTCATGGAACATATTGGGGTCTACTAGATTCACCTTTACTCCTTTTAGCGCTTTAGATCTAGCTACCTTATAATTCTTATTAGCCTTTTGCAGGGAATCATCTAGGGCCTCGGCCAGTTCAAGCTCATCGTTCTTATCTTGAGTACCCAGGTACCAGAAATGATAATATTCCCCGTCCTCTCCTCTTTTGGCAGCGACCACAAACTCAGGAATACTCATGTCAAAACGGGCTTCCAGATCTTTCACCGCATCATTCATTTTATTTACAGAAAGTTGAGACCCCACCACATTCAGAAAGAACTTTGTCCTTCCAGTGATCCTGATCTCATATTTTTCCTTATCGGTGAATTTTATGGTATCCCCAATGATATACCTCCAGGCTCCACTAACTGTTGAAATTAATAAAACATATTCTTCTTCCTCATTGACTTCTGCGAGAGGAATAACGGGGGCATCCTTAGTTATTGAACCATCCTGGTTGATAAATTCAGGTTTAAAAGGCACAAATTCAAAATAGACCCCATTATCAAGTATAAGTTTCATGGAATGAGTTTTCGGCCTGTTTTGTATGGCCAGAAAACCTTCTGAAGCCAGGTAAGTATCGATTACCTGAACAGGTTTACCCCATAACTTCTCAAAGCTCTTTTCATATGGCTCAAAAGCCACTCCTCCCGAAGCATACACCTGAAGGTTAGGCCAGATCTCATGTATATTATTAAGCTTATTATGTTCAATGACCTTCTTTAACATTAATTCCATCCAGGAAGGAATACCGCTTAAAGCGCCTATATCCCAGTTACCGGCATTCTCGGCTATTTTCTGAACGCGTTCATCCCACTCATCGATTTTTGAAATCTCTTCACCGGGCTTATAATAACCTCTAAACCAAAAAGGTATATTACTGGCGCTAATCCCGCTTATCTCTCCCTCTTTATGATCACCTTCCTTTTGAAGATCGGTAGAACTTCCCAGCATCATGATCTCCTTTTCAAAAAAATCAGGTGGCAGATCAAAATTGCTTAAAGCGCTAATTTGTTTGATTCCGGCCTTTCTAATCGATTCCAGCATATCATCTGTTACGGGGATTCTTTTACTACTTTTCCCGGTAGTTCCTGAACTTAAAGCAAAGTACGGAGGTTTCCCCGGCCAGGTAATGTTCTCTTCCCCATCATGATATTTATGCCACCATTCTTTCTCTATCCTGTTATAATCAAAATACGGGACTTTCTCTGCGAAACTTTTCCTGATATCGTCAGATTTCAATATTTCTTCAAACTTGTAGTAGTTACCAAATGAGGTATTCTTTGCCTTTTTTAAAAGTCCCCTAAGAACCTGCTCCTGATCTTTGTTGGCTTCTCCTTCCGGAGTAAGGCTTTCTTTTAAATCAATTAGGCTTTTTATTATAGACCCGAATATTGCCATTTTTCAATTTCATTTTTCAAGGCCTAAAACTAAAAAGACATCTTTAAAGGCTTATTATCATTACCAAATATTTAACTCTGACCACTAATACTACAATTCCTACAAACAATTACAGGAATTTGTACGAAAAAGATTAGTTTTGGTAAAAGGATTTATTTCAACACCAGCACTCTTTTTTAATTTAATTCACGTGCCATCGGTGACTTGTGACCCTTAAATTAAGGCAGTAGAGATATGAACAAGGTCTATTTGGTAGATGATCAGCCAATATCGAATTTCATCACCCGGAAACTCCTCGAACTGGAAGGTTTTGATGGTACCATACTGGAATTCACAGATCCCATTGAGGCACTTGAATCTATAAAAGAAGATAGGAATTCGCTGGTATTCCTGGACCTGAACATGCCTGGAATGAGTGGCTGGGAGTTTCTCGAGGAATTAAAATCCAGAAAGGTGCACCATAATATTATCATACTTACCTCCAGCACCAGTAAGGTCGATCAGGATAAGGTGAAAGATTATCCCTGTGTTATCGAATACATCGAAAAACCTATGAACAAGCGAAAGTTTACTGAAATTGCAGGACTAATAAAAGCCAAGGTTGAAGATAACGCCTGATTCAGAAAAACTGCTTGAACTTGCCTATGCCAAGATGCATTTTGGCAAATACAAAGGCTACTATCTTTCCGATATTCCTGAACCCTATTATGTATGGTTCAGGCAAAAAGGTTTCCCACCGGGAAAACTGGGCAATCAGATGCAACAGGTGTTCGAATTGAAAATCAACAGCCTCGAAGGACTGCTTCGGCAGATAAGAAAAAGGTATCCAAAGCCTTAAACCGGTAATTAGGTACTGTTAAAAAGGACATAAGATTAGGCATACAATTTAGCAGCTTTTTCTATTCTTCTTTGTAATTTAGCGCCCTGAATAAAACAACACAACAAACAAAACAAAATGGCCGATACCAAGTATATATTTGTAACCGGAGGTGTGTCTTCTTCCCTGGGAAAGGGAATAATAGCGGCTTCGTTAGCAAAGTTGTTACAGGCGCGTGGTTTTAAGACCACTATTCAGAAACTGGATCCTTATATAAATGTAGACCCGGGCACGCTTAATCCTTATGAACATGGCGAATGTTATGTTACCGAAGATGGGGCGGAAACCGACCTTGATCTTGGCCATTATGAACGTTTCCTGAACGTAAACACTTCTCAGGCAAACAATGTGACCACCGGAAGGATCTATCAAAGTGTCATTGAAAAGGAGCGCCGTGGTGAATTTCTTGGAAAAACAGTTCAGGTGGTACCTCATATTACCAACGAAATAAAAGAACGAATCCAGATTCTTGGCCAGAATGGCGATTACGATATCGTGATCACAGAGATTGGCGGAACCGTTGGTGATATTGAATCCCTGCCATATATAGAAGCGGTTAGACAGCTAAAATGGGAACTTGGTGATGATAACGCTCTGGTAATTCACCTTACCCTTGTACCTTATCTTTCAGCAGCCGGGGAATTAAAGACCAAACCTACGCAACACAGTGTAAAAACACTGATGGAAAGCGGAATTAAAGCCGATATCCTGGTATGCCGTACTGAACATGAACTTTCAGATGATATTAGAAGAAAACTGGCTATTTTCTGTAACGTTCGCCAGGAAGCAGTGATCCAGAGCATCGATGCGCCAACGATCTACGATGTTCCAAATATGATGCTCAAGGAAGGTCTTGATACCGTTACTTTAAAGAAACTCGCATTGCCAGATGATACCACTCCTAATCTGGAGAGATGGAACCAGTTCCTTCAACGACATAAAAACCCAAAGGCTGAAGTACACATTGGTTTAATTGGAAAGTATGTAGAACTGCAGGATAGTTATAAATCCATTCTGGAATCATTCATACATGCCGGTGCTGAGAATGAAGTATATGTGAATGTTGAATATATACATTCCGAATTCATTAACGACAGTACGATCCACAATAAAATAAGCCATCTGGACGGGGTTCTGGTTGCCCCGGGATTTGGAGAAAGAGGGATTGAAGGTAAAATAGACGCGGTGCGTTATGCCCGTGAAAATGGATTGCCATTCCTTGGAATCTGCCTTGGAATGCAAATGGCGGTTATAGAATTCGCACGTAACGTGCTTCAGTTAAAAGGTGCTAATTCAACCGAAATGAATCCAGATACCAAACATCCGGTAATCGATCTTATGGAGGCGCAAAAGGAAGTTACCCATAAAGGAGGTACCATGCGACTGGGAGCATGGGACTGTAAACTTGCCAAGGACTCCATAATTCACGGTGTTTATAAAACCGATATGATAAGGGAACGCCATCGTCACCGTTACGAATATAACAACAAGTATAAAGAGCAGCTTGAAAATGCAGGCATGGCCGGTACGGGGATAAATCCAGAAACAGGGCTGGTTGAAATTATCGAACTAACAGATCATCCATGGTTCGTTGGCGTTCAGTATCATCCCGAATATAAAAGTACCGTGGCCAGTCCACATCCTCTTTTTGTTTCTTTTGTAAAGGCTGCACACCAACATTCAATAGAACACAAGAATGCCAAGATGGCACGGAAATAACATTTGGCCGTTTTTTTGACTAAAGAAGCATAAGCAAATTAAGTAATGGAAGAAAAGAAAATAGACGTTCAATCCATAATCGGATTTTTACTCATAGGAGCTATCCTTATCTGGATGCTTTACAATAATACTCCCGAGGAGACTGCAACCGAAGATACTAAAACCGAACAGGTTGAAGAAGCCTCAGAGCAACCTCAAGTTGCGGAGCAGGAACCTGAGACCCGCACAGTTCAGGACGATTCCACTGCCCTTGCAGATGCTCAGCGAAGATTAGGAGCTTTTGGTTATTCTGAAACTCTCGCTTCTTCAGAAGGTGGTACCACAACCATCGAAAATGAACTTCTTGAATTGAAGATCTCTAATAAAGGAGGTTATATTGAAGAAGCCCGACTTAAGAATTATAAGACCTTCGATTCAATACCGGTCCACCTTATAAAAGACGGTAATGCTTCATTGAACATGAACTTCACCACTACCGATGGCAGGTCTTTAAATACTGAGAATCTTTATTTTGAACCTGAACTTACCGAGAATAACGGCAACCAGATCCTTTCAATGAAATTGAAGGTTTCTGAAGATGAATATCTGGAATACCGTTATGCAATGAGACCAGGTGAGTACATGCTTGATTT
>JAWWBH010000161.1:0-6787 GCA_033721075.1 Christiangramia sp. | reverse complement strand
TGGAGTTGAATGCCCGGTTTTTCTTTTCCAGCAATTCCAAATCGTATTAATTTCATAAATATATAATTTATTTTATCCGTTTAACTTTGTAAATCCACCGTCTATGGAGAAATTGGACCCCGTAATAAAAGATGCTTCATCGCTACATAAATATAGCGTAAGATTAGCCACTTCTTCAGGTGTTCCCATTCGTCCGATGGGTTGGCTGGCAGAAAGTTTATTGTACATCTCTTCCTGATTGTCAGGATAGTTTGTGGCAATAAAACCATCAACAAAAGGTGTGTGAACTCTCGCCGGGGATATACAGTTACACCGAATACCTTCACCCACATAATCTTTGGCAATGGAATAGGTCATTGTTAATACTGCTCCTTTTGACATGGAATAGGCAAAACGCTCTGAAATGCCCATTGAAGAAGCAACAGAAGCCATATTAAGGATTAGGCCACCGCTGCTTTTCATATGTTTTAAAACCGCTCGTGCACAATTAAAAACACCTTTAACATTAACCTCATAAATGCGATCTAAATCTTCCGGGGTGGTATTTTCCAGATTCCCCACATGGGCAATGCCCGCATTGTTTATTAAAACGTGAATGGGATAATTCTCGGCAATAGCAGAAATGGTACTTTCCACTTCTTCAGTTACTGATACATTGCAAAAAAAGAACATTGCCTTATTACCGGTTTTGGTGATTTCAGCAATTATTTTTTCACCGTTTTTTTTGTTAAGGTCAAGGATAAATACTGTAGCTCCCTGTTCTGCCAGGGTTTTTGAAATGGCTTTCCCGATGCCGCTTCCACCGCCAGTCACAATAATATTTTTTTTATTTAGATCGAACTTCATAATATTTATTTTAATAGTCCTCCATAACCAGATGCCCGTCTTTCATTTTACCTATATCGCACATAGATAAATAGTCGTCCGCTTCCTTAAGCTTAACAGCACCCTGATAAAAGAGATTCCTACAGAGGAGGTGTCTTATTCCTGATAATTATAGTTACCTCTCTTTTTAGTTAAATACAAGTTTCGCTGATCAAACGATCTTCCAGGGCCCTCACATTTTATGACAAGAAATTTTATTTTTATTCATTATTATCAGAACCTACAGGTTTTAAAATCGCAGTAAATCCTCCACGCCTCAAAAGTTTCACGTTTAGGGTATCTTCAGAAGTCACCTTTCCATCACTTATTTTAAATATTTTGTCATGTTCACCGTCCTGAACAAGCTTCAATTGATATTCGGTTCCCGGTTTTAAAAAGTCCAGGGAAACAGTCTTTTCGGTTTCTCGAAGTTCTGAACTAATACCGGCCACATACCAGTTTTCGCCTTTACGCCTGGCCAGTGCCGCATTTTTTCCCGGGTAACCAAAGACAAATTTAGTATCATCCCAGGCTGCGGGTAACATTTTCAGGATAGCAATAATCTCTTCCGGAAGGGAATAATAACCTTCTGGCCTGTCTGCCATATGCTGTAACCCGGATTCGAACAGTACACCAAGTGCCAGCTCATGTCCATAAGAAGTAACATGAGGAAACTGTGAATTGGTAAAGGTCACAGGTGTATAGTCCATGGGGCCAACCACATTCCTTGTAAATGGTAAAATAGTATTGTGCTGAGGGGCAACCATAGTAAAAGTAGGAACATTATTATACCATTCGGCGCCACGAACTCCTTCATAAGTCATAAGATTTGGATAGGTTCGCCTCCAGCCTCTGGGTACCAGGCTACCATGAAAATAAACCAGAATATTAAATTCAGCGGCATCTTCGATAATGTCGAGGTAGTAATTGATCATATTTTGCTTTTCACTTTCAAAAAAGTCAACTTTTACCCCGGCGATGCCCAGTTCATTAAGTTTGGTAAACTCTTCTACCCGGTTTTCGTGGGTGAGCATTCGGTCCTTCGGAGTTGCGGGAACCCAGGTATGATCGCCACCCGAATTGTACCAGATAAGCGGTTTAACCCCCAATTTATTGATATAGGCCGCGGCATCTTCAAGATTTCCGCCATTGCCCATAACATCCCATTCCCAGTCCAAAAGCGTATATTTCCAACCCATTTTTTCGGCAAGATCAGCAAATTTTGTAACGATTTGGTAATCTTTAGTACCGTGGTTGCTAGACCAGTAATTCCAAGAAACCAGACCCGGTTCAATCCAGTCGGTATTTTTAAGTTTAACCGGATCAGACACATCGGTAACCAGAGTCGATTCTGTCACCGCAGCCAGATAACCAATCATTATTACACGCCAGGGAGATTCCCATGGCGTACTTATATCAGGGTTCGATTTTCCTGTTCCGCGGCCATCACGAGGATTTGGAAAAACCAGATCGTAAGTATTCGCATTTTCTTTATTGCTTAGTTTTGTACCCGCGTAAGTTCGATTCAGGTTGGCTTCATGAATAAGGTACCAGCCTATGGTATCGCGGTCATGAAAAAGCGCGGGATATCCCCACTCCCCCTGTAAACTATCCCCCTGCATTTGCTGATATAATCCCTCATTGGCAGGATTCCATTTCTCCAGCCAGCGCGTTGCCTCTACTGGTATGGAATAGGAAGTGAATTCATTTTGTATGCTGAAATCTCCGTCTTTCTCCGGAAACTCATAGCGAAAAGCTATGCCGTCATTATAAACCCTGAGCACTGTATTCATTTTTTTGCCGCTATCATTTCGGAAGAAAAATGTTACTTCGCTGGCAGAATTGGTAGGTGAAGATTTCTTACCATGAATAAGATTGTAGGCATCAGAAACACTTCTGATTTTTCCGGTTTCCTGAAGTTTAAGATTAGAAGAGAAATTCGCATCGCTCCTGGATAGACCCAGATCAATTTTCGGAATTAATGCCTCTTCCGAAGAAGATTCTTGATAAAAGACTTTAAAATACCAGTTTTCAGAAACTTCATCGGGCCTATGTAACTCCACGCTTATGAGCTCGTTTGGCGAAGAAACTACCAGCTCCTGAGCGGAAAGCCCGTTAAAAAAAGTTAGAAAAAATAGGGTATATAAAAGTCTTTTCATAATAAAATTGCATTTTGGTTATTTTGAAAACATCCAGTAATCGAAATACATAAGCTGCGTGGGCGCTCGTCCCTTAACCACAAAAAACAGATCGTGTACGCCGGAGATTTCTTCTACTTCCTCAATAACCAGTTTCCAGCGATCATCCCCACCGGTTAACGGAACGTCTAAGGTGGCCAGGAGTTTACCGTCTTTCGCATCGGCCCGCACTTCCATCGAAACATTGTTGTTATGCACGCTACCAATACGGGCGGTGATGGAACTTGGAGAAGTTTCTCCAAAATCTACCGCTTTAACCTGAATATATGCCCCGTCTTTCATCGCAGTTACGAAGTTACCTACCACCTCATTTGATTTCGCTTTAAAACCTTCAGACCAGGCGATGGTTTCTGCTTCAGTTTTGCGATACGGACTGAGGTCTTTCAAAGCTTCCTCTATTCCGCTGGTCATATTCATCTGTTCAATGGTTCCATCTTCGTTAAATTTTAATTCCTGTACACAAACCGAACGTGTAAAGCCACTGCCTCCAGGCAAACCGGCATTATGATAAAAGAAATAGGTTTTGCCCTTGTAATCTACAATCCCGGGATGGTTGGTAAAACTCCCTCCTTCCGTAGGCATTAATTTACCCTGATACTTCCAAGGGCCGGTTATACTTTTGCTGGTAGAGTACCCAATATGTTCAGGTATAGGGCCGGCCGCGAAAAACAGGTAATAAATATCATTGTTTTTATAAACCCAGGGACCTTCTTCATAAGTGGTTGGTCTTCGCTCGTTCTTTTCGCCTTCCCTTTTTCCAAAAGCTTCAATAGTGTTCGGGATTTGCTGGATTTCTCCTTCCGTAGAGATCATGTCTTCATTGAGCTTCACAAAATAACAAACGGGATTTCCCCAAAACATATAGGCCTGGCCATCATCATCAATAAAAACCGCGGGGTCTATATCGGCATTACTCTCAGAAACCAGTGGCTTGCCAAGAGGGTCGATAAATGGCCCATACGGACTGTTGGCCACTGCCACCCCAATACCGTTTTGATTGTTCCGGTCGGTTATGGGAACGTATAGATAAAATTTATCATCTCGCTCTATGGCGGCAGGCGCCCAGGCGTTTTTCAACCCCCAGTCAAAATCTGTATATTCCAAAACCGCTCCGTGATCGGTCCAGTTCACCATATCATCTGTGGTATACAGCCGCCAGTCGTCCATGGTAAACCAGGTTGAATTATCCTCATCATGACTGGTATACAGATACAATTTATCATCGTGCACCATAGGTGCAGGATCTGCCGTATAGGAAGTTTGAATTATAGGGTTTTGCGCCTTTAGGAATAAAGTTCCCAAAATACTGAGCAAAATGAATACATTGAAAGAGCGCCTCATAAATTGCTTAATTTTTAATTACAAATCCGCCGTTTGGCTGAATATCTACTGAAACCTTTCCGCTGGATGGGATTTTAATTTCTTCGGAATAGGTTTCTTTTTTCTTATCGTCAGAATATAAAGTGACAGTTTCCCCGGCAAGCATGGGAAGTTCAAGGTCTAGTTCTTTCATGCTTTTTTCAGCATTCACCCCGGCCACATACCAATTTTGATCATGACGTCTTGCCAGAACCGAAAATTTTCCGGGATACCCGTCAATAAATACCGTTTCATCCCACGTGGTTGGCAACTCTATTATAAAATCGAGTTCAAATTCAGGAACATCTTCCAGATTATTTGGAGTTAAAGCAAACATTTGCACGGGATTCTGAAATAAGACTCCTGTTGCTAACTGAAAAGCATCAGTAGTTAATCGCTCCTGGCCTTCCTTGTTGCCCTTATTGAGGTATTTATTCAGTAATATGCCGCCGAATTCCATACTGGCCACCGAATTACGCATAAATGGATGCAAAGAAGCATAGAAAGCCTCCTTGTTTCTCACATCCTGAGAGAAAATAAGCATTTCCGATGCAAGAACAGCTTCGCTTCCCACAAAATTGGGATACATTTTCTCCCATCCTCTTGGCAGAGTGGCGCCGTGAAAAATAACCATAAGACCATAATCATTCGCATCTGAGAGAATATTTTCATAGAGACGCATGGTTTCCTGTTTGTCACCTCCAAAGAAGTCGACCTTCAGTCCTTTAACTCCAGCTTCCTTCAGCCATTTCATCTCTTTTTTTCGAGCTATGGAAGTGTTCATCTTATTAAGCGGAGTCATAAAAGCGTCATTCACTATTCCGTTGGAATTATACCAGAGGAAAACACCCACGCCTTTAGAATCGGCATATTCGATAAGTTCCTCCATTTTTTCATATCCAATTCTTTCGTCCCACCAGGCATCAATAAGAATATATTCAAAATCCAATGCCGCAGCCAGGTCGATATATTTTACCTGGTCTTCATAATTCATACTGTTATCCTGCCAAACGATCCAGCTCCAGGTTCCCTTTCCGTATTTATAATCCTGAGAAGGTTCGTAAAGCTGCTCTACCACATCATAAGGAATGGTGGTTTCCACGATAGGCTTTAGTGTTTCCCCAACCGTAATGGTTCTCCAGGGCGTATGTCCTGGTAAGCCAATCTGAGCGCCTACGCTACCATAACCGTTATTTTGAGCAGGATCAGGATATTCTACGGTATAAACTCCATCTTTAAAACTGCTTAAATGCGAGGCAGTATAAAGGCTTCTTACCCCTGTTTCGGAAAGTAGCACCCATCCGTCTTCTCCAATTTTGAAAAGACCCGGAAAAACATAACCTGTCTCTGAAGTATTGCTTTCAAGCTGTGCATCTGCTGAATAACCGCTTTCGTAGCTGGGTGCAGTTCTGGCAAATCCTGTCATTGGTTGCATCATGGGCGACAGAAATGAAGTGCTCCCTTCGGGAAAATCATATCCGGTTAGTTCTTTTTCTACCACACAGGCCCGGGTATCGCCCCATTCTGGTAATTCATATCTAAAGGCGATATCGTTATCGCTTACCTGAAAAACCACCGATATTTCCTTTTCTTCGGCATTGGCAAAAGAAACTGTAAGCGTATTGGCCTTATAGGAAACCTGGGATTGCTTAATTTTTTCCATTGAATATTGGGTACTGGTAGTACCTTCTGATGATTTCAAAAACTTCATGTTTGAAGTAAAATCACCTTCGTTTGTTTCCAGTCCCAGAGGAGATTTTTCAAGCATCGCCTGCCCACTGTATTTAACCTCATAAAAGGGTTTACCCTCATCCAGGCTAACTTTCAAATCGAGCCTACCATCAGGACTTTTAACCGATGCCGTATTTTGGGCAAAGACAGTAGAGGAAAGCAGCATAAAACATAAAAACTTTATTATTCTCATCATTTTAATTTCGATTATTAATTTTCCAGAAAACCAGAGTAGAGAAATCTGCTCATCTTTTTCAAAAGATAAATTGATTTCCTATTATGATCGGTAAACCGCATAATTAAAATTACGTTATTACCTTTCGATACTTATTACAGCAAAAAAAGAATCGGGTTGTATGGAAATTTCCTTCCATACAACCGGATTTTTGCAGGTATTTTATTTAAGTTTCTATTCTTTGCTAATTTCTAATTCGGCACAGCATCATTCGCAGAGGTTGCATACAATCCGATCATGGCCCCGGTAAATCCACCGGCCACGTTAGTTGAAAGGATGTCACCGGAAACTGTTCCGCCTACATTTTCAAAATTCTCACCGTCTAACGCATAACTGAATTCATATTGATCTCCATTAGCCTCAACTTTTAGTTGTACCGGATTTCCAATATCAATTTTCT
>JAWWBH010000160.1:0-6836 GCA_033721075.1 Christiangramia sp. | reverse complement strand
TGCGAATCATTTTCCGGATTGCCATTTGCAAACCTGTCTGGCATGATCAAATAGATAACATCGGAAGCATCAAAACCCTCTCTCAGGGCCGAATTCTCCTCCCGCTGCCTTAACTCATAAGTATGCTGAAAAGACTCTTCCCCATCTTTGCTAAAGCTAAGGGTATATTTTCCGGGATCCAGATCACCCGAATTAATGCTAAAAAAAAGATAATTGGGATTTTCAGTTTGGCGTACATTAGTGATTATCAAAGGCGCCTTAGCACTCACCTCATATTCGCCAATATTTTTGCCATACAGCATTATTTGCAGTTCTTCGAGATGCATATCACTCCACCAGAAAGGGGGCTCAATTTTATCTATTTGACCAAAAGAACTTAAACTCATAATTAAAGCGAGGAGGTAAATTAATCTTTTCATTCTATAACTTAAAAAAAGGCCTGTTCTTTCCAGAACAGGCCTTTGATTCTTTAAACACTAACAGGGTTATTGGGAGTTACTTCAATTACTTTTCCCTTAACAATGATCTCAAGAGAATCCTCACCTTCCAGTGAAAATTCGGTTTTATCACTGTTCACATCTACTTTAAGAATTCTATTCCTGAAATTAACCTTAAAGGAATAGGCTTTCCATTCATCAGGGATCTGTGGTTTGAATGAAAGCTTATCGTCTTCAATCCTCATTCCTCCAAAGCCTTCCACGATGCTCATCCAGGTTCCTGCCATACTTGTGATATGACAGCCCTGCTCCACTTCCTTATTATAATCATCCAGATCCAGCCTGGACGTCCTTAAATAGAATTCATAAGCCTGTTTCATTCTTCCCAACACGGCGGCCTGAATACTGTGAACGCATGGAGAAAGCGAAGATTCATGTACCGTTAGAGGTTCATAAAAATCAAAATGTTTTTCCAGCTCTTCCTTACTGAAATGGTCTTCAAAGAAATAGAAGCCCTGAAGAACATCGGCCTGTTTAATGTAGCACGAACGTAAGATCCGGTCCCAACTCCATTTCTGGTTAATAGGCCTTTGACTTTTATCAAGTTCAGCTACCGGAATAACCTCCTTATCAAGGAATCCATCCTGTTGAAGGAATACCCCGTACTCTTCAGAATAAGGGAAGTACATTTCTTCAGCGACTTCTCTCCACTCTGCCATTTCTCCCTCGTTAAGGGAAGTAAGTCCCATGACCCGGTGATAGTCATCCTCATATCCATCCTTCACCTTATCAATCATTTCCAGACAATACTCTATACACCATTGGCCTATATAATTAGTATACCAGTTGTTATGGACGTTATTTTCATATTCGTTAGGGCCTGTCACTCCAAGGATCACATATTTATTCTTTTCCTTACTGAAATTAGCACGCTGATGCCAGAACCTTGCAATGGCTATCATCACCTCCAGGCCTTTTTCAGGGATATAATCAAAATCACCTGAGAAGCGCACATAATTATAGATGGCAAAAACCATGGCTCCGTTACGATGTATCTCTTCAAAGGTGATCTCCCACTCGTTATGACTCTCTTCCCCGTTCATCGTAACCATTGGATAAAGAGCCGCTCCGTTTTTAAAGCCAAGTTTTGAAGCATTCTCCTTCGCTTTTTCAAGATGATTATACCGGTATGTAAGGAGATTTCTTGCTACCTGCTGATCTTTGGTAGCCATATAGAAAGGTATACAATAAGCTTCGGTATCCCAGTAAGTACTGCCTCCGTATTTTTCCCCGGTGAAGCCTTTAGGACCAATATTAAGCCTTGCATCCTTACCCAGATAGGTCTGATTAAGCTGAAAAATGTTGAAGCGTATCCCCTGCTGTGCCTTAACATCACCATCGATGGTAATATCAGCCATCTCCCATATACCTGCCCAGGCATCCTTTTGGTCCTTTTTAAGGCTTTCAAAACCTTTATCCACTGCTTTATCCAAAATTGCTGAAGCAGCTTCAATAAGTTCCGATTCCTTATGGTTCATATCGGTAACATAACCCGCAAATTTAATGATACCGGCCGTTTGCCCTTTTTGTGCTTCCACCAAATAAGAAAAGGAAAACCGATCTTCTCCGGTTTTTTTCTCCGGTTTCCGGGACATCTCTTCACCATCTAAGGTAACTTGCGAGTGCATATAAGTCCCCACATGAAATCCTGTTTTAAGTGTCCTGGAAACTAAATAAGCTCTTTCTGTTTCAGATTTCACTTCCAGTGTTTCCCAGAAACGCTCTTCCCAGTTCGCATCGGTATTGGTAATACTGCCATCCAGGTAAGGATCAAATCTAATTTCAGCATCTGCACTAAGTGGAGTAACCTCAAAACGTATCACTCCCAGCTCATCATCTTCTATAGATAAGAACCTTAGAACTTTTACCTCAACCTCAATTTCGTTAGGTAAAACGGCTTCAAAGCTTCGGGCCAGATAGCCCTCCTTCATATTAAGCTCCCTTTTAAAATTTCTCACTTCCCTGCACGTAAAAAGGTCCAGAGCCTCATCGTTCACATAAACATTGATCCCAATCCAGTTTGGTGCGTTCAAAACTTTCGCAAAATATTCAGGATAACCATTCTTCCACCAGCCTACTTTAGTCTTATCGGGATAATAGACCCCACCAATATAACTTCCCTGAAAACTGGGCCCGGAATACTGCTCTTCAAAATTCGCTCGTTGACCCATAGCGCCATTGCCAATACTGAAAAGACTTTCAGATGACTTAACTCTTCCAGGATCAAATCCTTCTTCTATAATGGACCACGCATCGGGCTTTATATAATCTTGATTCATTTTTCTTTGTTTCTCAATAATTTTTCAATAAAATCTATTTCTATTTCGGTGAAATTGGTAAACACATGATCGGCTTCATTAAGTATATTCTTATCACCGATTCCTATACTTAACATTTCTCCTTTATTTGCTGCCTGTATCCCTGCCAGGGAATCTTCAAATACCACGCAATTCTCAGGCTTTGCATTCAATTTTTTTGCCGCGATCAGGAAGACCTCGGGATCTGGTTTTGCTTTACTCACATCGGTGCCATCAACAATAGCATCAAACCGGTTATACAGATCTATTTTTTTCAGAATGCTTCTCGCGTTCTTACTGGCAGAACCAAGGGCAATCGGGATATTATGTTCTTTTAGATAATCAAGGACTTCAGGCACTCCGGGAAGTATCTCGCTCTTATCCATCTCATCCACATAAGAGAGATAGTTCTCATTTTTAATAGCCATCTGCCTGTTGAATTCCTCCTCAGAAAGTTCCTTATTTCCCCATTTCAATATTTTCTTGAGGGATTCCACCCGACTTACGCCTTTTAGCTGTTCATTCTGCTCTTCAGTAAAGTCGAATCCAAGGTCATTGGCAAGTTTACGCCACGCCAGGAAATGAAATTTCGCCGTATCTACTATAACTCCGTCAAGGTCGAAGATGAAACCTTTATAATTGCTCATCTATATTAATTCTTTTGTGTGTTTGAACTCTTAAGGTTAAAAGTCCTGATAAGATCATGGAACAGCCGCCCACGATTAGTGCATAGATTGGTTCGCCGTTAAACAGTTCCTTTACCAGGAAGCCTAAAATGGTTGCAGCTACAATTTGAGGTATCACAATAAAGAAATTAAATACTCCCATATAATATCCCATTTTTGCTGAAGGCAGAGTTCCTGAAAGCATTGCGTAAGGAATTGAAAGAATACTTGCCCAGGCAATTCCAACTCCAATCATCGCGAGCAGTAAGCCCACTTTATCACTTAAGAAGTAAACGGAGATCAATCCTATACCTCCAAAGGTGAGCGCAAGTAAATGGGTTACTTTATTGCTGGTTCTTCTGGCCAGAACCGGCAGTAAAAAAGCTACAGCCGCTGCCACACCATTATATACAGTAAACATTACCGTAACCCAGTCGGCAGCATCATTATATAGTTCCGAAGTGGTATCGTTGGTTCCAAAAACATGACCAGTTACAGCAGGAGTAGTATAGATCCACATAGAGAAAAGGGCGAACCATGAGAAGAACTGCACCCAGGCCAGTTGTTTCATGGCAGGAGGCATATTCAGCATATCGGTAATTATGATAGTGAAGCCATTTCTCACTTCTTTTTTCCTTAGCCGGGAAGCCACAATAAACAAAACTCCTGCAATAATAAGACCTACGAAAAGAATATATAATTCCTTTGTCAATCCATTATAGTAAATAAGAAATGTAATTACAGCTCCTATCAAAGCCATTATAACTCCAGCTATAAACTGATTCCTGATGTTTCGGGATTTATCAACAACCTCAACTCGTTCAGGTTTATCCTTGACCTTTTCTCTTTCGAAGGCTTCAAGTTCTTCCGGCGAGTATTCTTTGGAACGGATCACCGTCCATAAAACCGCAAGGAAGAAAACAATACCTCCCACATAAAATGACCACTTTACTGAATCTGGGATAATACCTTCTGGTGCGGTATTACTAATCCCAAACCAGTTGGTAAACATATAAGGAAGCAGGGAACCCACGACCGCTCCAACTCCAATAAAGAAACTCTGCATTGCAAATCCAAGGGTTCGTTGCCTGTCGGGCAAGTTATCACCTACGAATGCCCGGAATGGTTCCATTGAAATATTAATGGAAGCATCCATGATCCATAAAGTACCAGCCGCAACCCAAAGAGTTGGCGAATTAGGCATTATGAATAAAGCAATAGAGGATAGAATAGCACCTATAAGAAAATAAGGTCGCCTGCGGCCTAGCCTGGTCCAGGTACGATCACTTAAATAACCTATAATAGGTTGCACCACGAGCCCGGTAACAGGAGCGGCGATCCAGAGAATAGGAATCTCTTCTACACTCGCACCAAGGGTTTCAAATATTCTCGAGGTATTGGCATTTTGCAGAGCAAAGCCAAACTGGATTCCCAGGAAACCAAAACTCATGTTCCAGATCTCCCAGAAACTTAACGTTCTTTTACGCATATCGTAAGTTTTTTAATTACGATAAGCACTATGACTTATCAAAACTTAATAAATATAGGAAGTAAAAATATAAGTCTTGATAAATTTCAATTATGGCAAATATATAGGTTTTTTAAAATGATTGCGGTTTTTTTACGATTTAGTCGAATTCCTGGTAACCAATCCGGTCTCAACTATAATAGTCTTATACTTTTCATCTTCAGCCGGAGTTTTTTCAAGTTTCTCTATCAGCATCCTGGCAGCCTCTTCCCCCATACGTGTACCATGCTGACTAACGGTGGTAAGACTCGGTATAAATCTTTTTGAAAGTTCTCCATCTGTGAATCCTATTACCGAAACATCATCCGGAACTTTCTTCCCATTTTCCTGCATTGCCTTGATCGCTGATATTGCAAAATGCTCATTCACCGCAAATACCCCGTCAATATCCTTATCCTTCAGAAATCTCTCAATTTCAGCTTCGCTTTCATCCATTTCTTCGATCTTAAGAATAAGGCTTTCATCCACATTCAAGAAGTTATCCTTAAGGGTAGTTTTATAACCTTTTGTTCTTAGATATCCCACACTAACATAATCAACAGTGGATATCAGGGCAATTTTTTTGCAGCCTATATCTATTAAATGCTGTACAGCTTTTTTGGCCCCATTAACATCGTCTATGATCACTTTATCACAGGTGATTTCATCTACAACCCTGTCGAATAACACAAGGGGCATCCCCTGACTAATTGCCTCAACAAGGTGATGATAATCCCCTTTTTGCATGGTCTCTTTTGCCAGTGACATAATGAATCCGTCCGTACTTCCATTCGCCAGCATCTCCATATTAAGAACCTCCTTATCAAAGGAGTTATCTGAAAGGCATACCAGAACATTATAACCAAGCTCGTTCGCTACTTTTTCCACTCCACTAATAACAGTAGTAAAGAAATGGTGTACAATCTCAGGGATAATGATACCAATGGTCTTGGTCTTCCTGTTCTTAAGGCTTAAAGCTATATTGTTAGGCTTGTAATTATAGAATTTGGCGAAGGCCGTGATCTTTTCTTTGGTTTCTTCACTAATTTCGGGGCTATCACGCAAGGCTTTTGAAACTGTCGAAATTGAGACATCTAATTCTTTGGCTATTTGTTTCAGGGTGATTTTGGGTCTCATATAAATTTCAAATTCTTAAATGAAGAAGATATAATTTTTACGTCCATAAAGTTACCATATTTAATTTGTGAAGCTGATAATTTCAGAAAGTTTTCAACACGAAAACGATTTCGTGCCTTTGCTGACATGGCTTCAGCGAAAATTGGATAAAATTTTACATAAATTTCACACAGGAAGTAAAAATATAAAGTCAATTTTTATTTGAAAACACTGGAATAGGATTGCATCCGCAATGAATAAATTATATTAAAGAAACCATGAGTAGGCCTTTTGGACATTGCCATTTTCTATAAGCTCGGGAAAGGATTAGACAGGCATTAAGATCTAAATCGATTGAACGGAGATATGCTTTGGAAAACACACCAGGAAAAAGCTGTTACTTTCACCGCCAATCATGATACCGAAAAGGATTCTAACGAGGTTAGTTACATAAAATCTTCAAATAAGCTGAAAGCTCATGCCTTCATTCTCACACATCCCGGCTATCCTACCATTTTTTATTCGGACTACGAAAACACTGATTTTCAGGCAGAAATAAAAAACCTTATTAAAATTCATAACAGCATTGCAACGGGAGAAACAGAGGTTCTGTATGTTGATGATGATGAATATGTTATGAAAAGATCTGGTACTGCTACAAATCCCGGATTAATTCTATATATTAGCACCTCAAACAGCACCAAGAGATGGACTGCAAGTTCAAACTGGAATAATGTTACCCTGATGGATTATA
>JAWWBH010000159.1:0-6850 GCA_033721075.1 Christiangramia sp. | reverse complement strand
CTCCTCGATATTTTCATAAACTACATTTCCCTCATGACCTTCAGCACCTACCAAATTTACCATAATTCCACCTACTTTACTATCTGTATTGCCAAGAGGGAGATCGAGAATAGCACGTATATGTTGCTCAAACTGGTTGGTATATGAAGCCTCAATGCTATAATGACCACTATTGTGAGGTCTTGGAGCCACTTCATTTATAAGGATCTCATCATCTTTGGTCTGGAACATTTCTACAGCGAGTAAGCCTACGTGTTGAAAAGCTTCTGAAACCATTTCGGCAGTTTTTCGGGCTTTTTCGGCTACTTTTTCATCTATTCTAGCCGGGCAAATCACATATTCTACCTGGTTCGCCGTAGGATGGAATTCCATTTCCACCACGGGATAGGTTTTCTTCTCTCCCGAAGGACTTCTGGCTACAATAACGGCAAGCTCATTTTTGAAAGGAATCAGGTTCTCTGCGATGCATTCGCCTTCAGAAAGTCCATTTAGATCATCATGTTTTTTTATCACCGAAACCCCTTTCCCGTCATAACCGCCTGTGGCGCTTTTCCAGACGAAAGGGATGCTTATCTTTTTATCATCGATTGCCTTTTTCAGATCTTTGATAGAACCAAAAACCTCAAATTCTGCGGTAGGGAGGGTCTGCTCCCTGTAAAATCTCTTCTGAGTTGCTTTATTCTGAATTTTTTCCAGTGTTGCTGCAGAAGGGTAAGTTTTGATCCCTTCAGATTCAAGTTGTTTGAGGGCATCTACATTCACTCCTTCGATCTCAAATGTAACGACATCAGCTTTTCTGCCAAAATTCAATACCGTATCATAATCCATCAGGTCTCCCTGTTCAAAATAATTACAGGCAATTTTACAGGGTGCTTCTGCGCTGGGATCCAAAACCCGGGTTTGAATATCATATTTTCGGGTCTCATATAACATCATTTTCCCTAGTTGTCCTCCTCCAAGGATTCCTAATTTAAAATTTGAAGAAAAATAATTTACCATAATTTAAATAGGCTTTTCGCAAAAATAACCTATTCATAATTCCTGCAATGCATATTCGGTAAGAAATCGGGCTGTCGGGCTTATCGAGATTCCTTATCTTTGCCACTTAAAATCTGAGGATATTGGTAAAACTGCATGATCTTGAATTTGAACCTTTTATTTCAGAAGGGGAAATCACAAGAACCATAGAGAGAATTTCAGCAGAACTCAATAGAGATTTCGGGGATAAAAAACCGGTTTTTATTGGTGTTCTTAATGGTTCTTTCATGTTTGCTTCCGAAGTCATTAAAAGATTTAAGGGGGCTTGCGAAGTTAGTTTCGTAAAATTGGGTTCTTATGAGGGTACTGAAAGTACCGGAAAGGTTAAAACCCTTTTAGGCTTGAATCAGAATCTTAAGGGAAGAATTGTTATCCTGCTTGAAGATATTGTGGATACCGGGAATACCCTGGTGGAAATAGACCAGATTTTAAAACAGACTGAGGTTAAGGATTACAAGGTGGTTACCTTATTCTACAAACCGGAGGCTTACAAAAAATCCATTCCTGTAGATTACATTGGGATGGAAATACCAAATAAATTCATCGTGGGTTTCGGGCTGGATTATGATGGTCTTGGACGTAACCTCACTCAAGTATATAAACTCAAAGAAAATAAAATGACAAATCTAGTATTGTTTGGACCTCCAGGTGCAGGCAAAGGAACGCAGGCTACAATCCTTAAAGACAAGTATAACCTTGTGCATATCTCAACCGGGGATGTATTCAGGTATAATATTAAAAATCAGACTGAACTTGGACTTAGCGCTAAATCTTATATCGACAAAGGTCAGCTGGTGCCAGATGAGGTTACGATAAATATGCTGAAAGCCGAAGTGGAGAAGAATGAGGGCGCTAATGGCTTTATCTTTGACGGATTTCCACGTACCGAGGCTCAGGCTGATGCTTTAAGTGAGTTTTTGGAATCAAAAGGAACTAAGGTTCATGCAATGATAGCCTTGGAGGTTGAAGATAATATTCTTGTTGAGCGTTTGCTTGAAAGAGGCAAAACTTCAGGAAGGCCGGATGATGCTGATGAAGCTGTGATAAGGAATCGAATCAAAGTATATTATGATGAAACCGCAATTCTGAAAAATTATTATCAGAAGCAGGACAGGTATTTTGGAGTAGATGGTGTTGGAAGTATTGAGGAGATCACAGAACGCTTGAGTATTGTGATTGACCAATTAATGAAATAAAAAGAAATGACTGAAGGGAATTTTGTTGACTACGTTAAAATTCATGTTTTTTCCGGAAAAGGAGGAAAGGGCTCTGCTCATCTCCATCGTGAAAAATACATTACAAAAGGTGGTCCCGATGGAGGTGATGGTGGCCGTGGCGGTCATGTGATAGTTAAAGGGAGCAAAAATCTCTGGACATTATATCATTTAAAATTTAAAAGGCACGTAAAGGCTGAGCATGGTGAGAATGGAGGAAAGCAGCGAAGTACTGGTGCTGATGGAGCCGATCAGTATATTGAAGTTCCCCTGGGAACAGTGATTCGGGATTCCGAAACCAATGAGATCATCAAGGAAATTACAGAAGATGGTCAGGAATTTATTGTTGCCGAAGGTGGAATGGGTGGCCGTGGAAACTGGCATTTTAAAAGTTCTACTAATCAGACTCCCCGGTATGCTCAACCTGGAATTGATGGTAAACAGGTGGATATCACCCTGGAACTAAAGATACTTGCTGATGTGGGGCTTGTTGGATTTCCAAACGCAGGTAAATCGACCTTGCTTTCGGTTATTACAGCGGCTAAACCTAAAATAGCCGATTATGAGTTCACCACTTTGAAACCTAATCTTGGAATCGTCAAATACAGGGATTATAAAACCTTTGTAATCGCTGATATTCCCGGTATAATTGAAGGTGCTGCAGAAGGGAAGGGGCTTGGCCATCGATTCCTCAGGCATATAGAGAGAAACTCTACCCTGTTGTTTTTGATTCCGGCAGATGCTCCTGATATAGAAAAACAATATGAAATTCTTGTTGATGAGCTCAGGCGATATAATCCAGAACTAATGGATAAGGACAGGCTTATCGCTATTTCAAAAAGCGATCTTCTGGATGCCGAATTGAAGGAAGAACTGGAACAGGAACTGGACGACAATCTTGGTTTGCCTTACATATTTATTTCTTCGGTTGCTCAAACCGGGCTTACCGAATTAAAGGACAGATTGTGGCAAATGCTTAATAAAGAGCCTGTTTAAATCCTGTTAAACCCCTTAAGTCTGGAACTGATTTTGCGTAATTTTAGTAAAAATCAGTTATGCGACTACTTAAATATTCTTTCATTTTATTGTTCCTGGCGGGCTGTAATGCTCCCCAGGCAGTTTATGACTACGATCAGCAGGTAAACTTCGACAAATATTCAACCTATGCCTTATTTCCGGAATTTCAATCTGGTCTCAGCCAATTGGATGAAGGCCGGTTGATTGAAAGCCTTAAAGACAAAATGCGAGCAAAGGGTTTTTCAGAATCTGAAGATCCAGGGATCTATGTAAATGTTTATACTGAAAGATTTGAGCAGGATAACCGAAGCCGTGTTGGCGTTGGTATTGGAGGAGGTGGAGGCAATGTTGGCGTAGGTGTTTCGGGAGGGATTCCTGTTGGACAGATGGATACTTACTTAAAACTTACCTTTGATTTTATAGATGTTGAAAAGGATGCACTTGTTTGGCAGGCAGTAGTGGAGAGTTCGTTCAACATTAATGCTGATCCTGAGGAACGCCGGGAAAGGTTTGATAAGATCATTGAAAAGGCCCTGGAGGGATATCCTCCCAAGAAATAGGTTGTATATATAAGTTTAATAGAAAAGCCCCCATGCACTGCATGGGGGCTTCCACTTTTTGATTGGTTAGTTAGTATCGGTTAGAAAACTTAGTTTTCTTCCTCATTTTCCATTTCGTCATCAGGATCCATGTTCTCGTCCATAGCACCATCTCGGTTTGATACTACGAAGGTACTTCTACGGTTCTTGGCATATTGAGCTTCTGTACATCCTGTTGGTTCAGTACAATCATTTACCGGACGGCTTTCACCAAATCCTTGAGAAGTTAATCTGCTTTGATCAATTCCTTTTTCTACAAGATATTTTACAGTAGAAGCAGCTCTTCTTTCAGAAAGATCCATGTTGTATTTATCAGTACCTCTTGCATCGGCATGAGATTCAACCTTCACTTTGATATTTGGATAATCGTTCATGTAAGTCACAACAGAATCAAGTACTGGTTTGGACTCAGGCTTGATTGTAGCCTTGTCAAAGTCGAAGTAGATCTTGCTGCCATCGATAGGAATGATATCCTGGCCACTTGTCTCATCAGTTACAGTAGGAGCCTCGATGATCTCATTCTCTTCTCTTACGAACTGATAAAGATTATCGGTACCTCTTCTGTTTGAAGCAAAGAAACCTTCTTCATCACCCTCTTTGATCACGAAAGCGAAATCATCATGTCCGCTGTTGATAGATTCACCAAGGTTCTCAGCTTCTGAAAAATCACCTTCGGTTCTGTAAATATCAAGGTTTCCGAATCCCTGGTGACCATCAGACGCGAAATAAAGAATATCTTCTTCGCTGATGAAAGGGAACTGCTCTCTGTGAGCGGTGTTCACTCCAGGACCTAGGTTCTGAGGAGAACCATAAGTTCCGTCCTCATTAACATCTACCACGTAAAGGTCAAATGAACCGCTTCCGCCTGGCATATCACTGGCAAAGTAAAGCTTTGATCCATCTGCACTCAGACTTGGGTGCTCAACAGAATATTCTTCACTGCTGAAAGGTAGTTTCTCGATGTTAGTCCATTCACCATTCACCTTCTCGGCACGGTAAAGACTAATATGAGCAACACGAACATCTTCCTCATTCTTAACTCTGTCCTCGTTGGTTCTGTCAAAGAACATTACATTTCCGTCCTGGCTAAATGTAGCTGAACTTTCATGCTGATCTGTATTGATCGCATCAGAGAAAAGAACGATATCGGTCATCTCACCTTCGTCAGTCATTTCTGCACTGTAAAGGTCTAAAGTAGGAAGCTTATTCCATGGATAGATTGGGCGCTCCTGGTTTCTTGTAGAAGCGAATGCCACTCTGTCTCCGTAGAAAGCTATTCCGAAATCAGAGGAAGACTGATTGTTCATCACCTGGTCATATTTGAATTTATGAGGGACAAGTGTGTCAAGTGTCTCAGCAAATTCTTCATGATTCCAGTTTTCTCCAGTGACCTGGTTCATATACTCATCAGCCTTCACATAATTGCCAACCGCCATAAGTGCATGGGCATATCGAAACTGATATTCAGGTTCAACGTTTCCGGAATGTCTAAGGAATAACAGCTCATATACTTCAGCTGCGTTTTGCATCTGATTCGTATAGAAGTAGGAGTCCCCTAAATTCTGAAGAATTTCCTGAGACTTGTCGTTTACGTTTTCATAAGCATCAGCGGCATCAATATAGGCTGCCTGGGCGAAAAATTTATTTCCATCCCTTACATCCGACTTCTGTGCGAAGGCGGTAATGCTTATAGAAATTATTAAAAGTGTACTATATAATTTTTTCATGTTAGTCTGGTTTTAGAAGAATCTCGGTGATTTGTCATATCCTTTTTTAAGTCCAAATAGATCAAGATCAAATAATAACATGATCTCGTGTGATCCATCATCACTTAAATCGTAGGTTGGATAATCGTAAGCATAACCTATCCTTAATGCAGGAGTAATTCTGAAATTAATCAGGCCGGTGATACTTTCGTCAAATCGGTATCCAACACCTGCTTCTAAACGGTCGTAAAGAAGTACGTTGGCATTAACATCTACTGAAAGTGGTGATCCCTTAACTCCTCTCGCCATAAATGAAGGCTTAAGTTTAAAGTTTTCACTAATTCCAAATACATATCCTCCAGTTGCGAAGTAATGTACTTCCTCAGCACCCAGATCTCTAAGACCTGAGCTGTTCTCGATATGCTTTGATGTGAACAGGTTAGGAGCAGAAACACCTAAATAATGTTTGTCTCCAAACCAGAATGCACCAACTCCGAATACTGGAAAAATCTCATTTTGATTCTCAAAAGCCGGATCGTTAGGATCGTTAAGGTTTATGCCAGAAAGATTGGCATCCCAGGTTGTTAGTCCAGCCTTAGCACCAAACGATAATTTAGTTGTCTCACTGGCAGGAATTACATAAGCGAAATCTGCAGTTATGTTGTTTTCCTTTACCCAGCCTCCAATTTCATCGTGTACTACGGTTAGACCTAATTCTACTCGTTCACTAACTGGAGTGTGAGCGAAGAAGTTGAAGGTACGTGGTGCACCTTCAACATCTACCCACTGAGCTCTGTAGATTGCTCCCAGATTGAGCATACCAGGATCATCGGTAGCATAGGCCGGGTTAATTACACTCATGTTGTACATGTACTGAGTGAAAAGCGGATCTTGTTGAGACATACCTTTTATAGAGAAAAGGATAATGCCTGCGAATATTAGATATTTTGTGATTATTTTTTTCATTACTTTCTCGTGTTTATCCTTTTATTATCTACTTAAGTATACTTTTCCTTTTCTTGGAGCAGTAACTCCGTCATTGAAGTCTAGGAGATAAAAATAAACTCCAACAGGTAGAACGTCATCGCCTAAAGACCCTGACTGGTTTGTCGAGCCATCCCAATCTGGGGTGTTGGCGTTCCCTTTGTATACTACATCTCCCCAACGGTTGTAGATCTCAATAGTATAATTAGGATATTCTCTTTCTATGTTTTCAATATCGAAGGTGTCGTTCATACCATCGCCATTAGGTGATATACCTTCAGGGAACAATAGT
>JAWWBH010000158.1:0-6972 GCA_033721075.1 Christiangramia sp. | reverse complement strand
GCTAAAGGTGAAAGTATGGCTACCACTACACTAATAATGATCCCGGAAACAAACCCCTGTGTCCAGGTCATCTTACCATTAAAGAAATTCTTTCTTTTATCGAGGAGTGCAAAAACATAAAGGATTATGGCAACAATGGCGAAAAGGTTGGTGTAGATAGCATGTACAGCGATATTTTCGTCATGCCATCCAAGGCCTTTTTCCAGGTACATCCAGAGTAATGAAACGATACTGAAGACGGCTCCCCATTTGATTTCTATAGAGAATTTTTTCATTGAAACGTTTGATTGGTTACAATGTTAAAATTAGTAAAATTCCCTTACTGACAACCGGAAATAAAAAGCCTGCTTAAAAACTTGATGACGAATTCCAGCTTTTAAGTCAGGCCTGTGATGATTTTTAAATGGAGCCTATGCGTCTTCGTTCAACTTTTTGGTAGCAAAATAGCCCGCAAACAAACCTAGCCCTGCCAATAGGAAAATAGTACCAGGATATGCTACATCCTCGTCTACTCCCATATTATAACTTAACAGGTTGGCAATAAAGATTCCAAGCCCAATACCTACTAAAAGCAATGCCAGGTTGATCACTATAACTTTCCAGATTGGAGTTACGCTTTTCTTTTTACTGTAAAATATACTGGCATCTGCACCTTTTTCAATCAGTGCAAGACGCTCGCGGTTTCTGGCCGAAATGTACAAGTAGAACATTCCGAAAATAACTCCAAAAATGATTGGCATAATAATTACTTCTGATCCCATGATTTCTTGTTTTTAATGTGAAAATAAATGTTCGTTTGCTATTAGGACGCCACGATTTCACATCCGGTTACAAAAAAGGGTAAATTTATTTGTAAATCTTTTGTAACCGATGACCAGAAATGATCGTCGTATGTAATAATGAGCAAGTACACTGACCAGCAATTGATTGATAAGATCCTTTCCGGGGATGCCTCAGCGTTTGGGGATCTTGTAGATCGTTATCAGAATTTTGTGTTCACTGTTGCTATTAGGATGCTCAAAGTCACTGAAGAGGCTGAGGAAGTGGCTCAGGATAGTTTTATAAAGGCCTTTGATTCATTATCGGGTTTTAGGGGGGAGTCAAAATTTTCAACCTGGTTATACAGGATTGTGTACCATAAGGCCCTTGACAGGATAAAAAAGAACAAACGCCAGCAGACGTATGAAATAATCGAAGAGATCATAGATGATGGTCTGGACCATATTGAAAACGGACTTGAGTGTATGCTTTCGGAAGAAAGGAGCAGGATGATCAACGACTGTATTAAAATGTTACCCGAAGAAGAGGCCGCTATTATAAGTTTATATTATTTTGAAGAGCAATCGGTCAGGGAGATCGCAGAGATCACAAATTTGACGGAAGACAATATTAAAATTAAATTGTACCGTAGCCGGAAAAAACTGTTTTCTTTACTTGAAGGCTATATCAAACCAGAAATATCAGATAGAAATGGAAAAGCAATTTAACAGGGAAGATAAAATGATGAAAAGGTTGCTGAATGAAGCGGGGACTCAAACGCCTTCAGCAGATTTCAAAAAAAGGATAATGATGACAGTGGAAAACAGAAATGCTACTGTTAAGCCTTATCAGCCGCTTATCCCAAAATTCATGTGGTACATTGTAGCAGCATGTCTCGTATCTGCGGTCGCCGGATTATATGTAATGTATGCTGATATGGCCTTAACCTGGTCCTTTGATTTTAAAATTCCGACGTATTTGGATATGCCCAGAATAGATCTTTCCAGAACCATGCAGTATGCGATCGCCTTTGTAGCCCTGTTCTTTTTGGAAATCCCTTTTCTTAAGAGGTTTGTGGACAGGCAGTATGGACTTTAATTGCCGCATTGAGCTTGTCGAAGTGCATTTTATTGAATGGAATCATGAAATTATATTTCGTTTATATTCTTCAGTGCAATGATGACTCATACTATGTAGGTATGACCTCAAATCTAAAAGAAAGGATTGAAGAGCATAATTTGGGGAAATTTCCTGAAGCTTATACTTATAGAAGAAGACCTTTGGAATTGAAGTGGTTTGAAGAGTATACTAATCCTAATATAGCTTTAGACTTGGAAAAGAAAATTAAAGGCTGGAGTAGAAAAAAGAAAGAAGCACTGATTTTAAAGGATTGGAATAGATTAGTGATTTTATCAAAGAATTATACGCAGTTCGGTAAGCCTGAATAAGTAAATTTCCCGGCCTTCCACAAGCTCAGTCCGGCAAATTTATTATAACAGGTTTATAAATCGGCATGCTCATCCTTCGACAGGCTCATCCTTCGACAGGCTCAGGATGGCATTAAGTTGAAGTATTTGTTGCACTGAGCTTGTCGAAGTGCAATGCTATCGAATTAAAAATCCTGAAGTTTTTACTTCAGGATTTTTAATTTCGTCTAACGTCTAACGGCTAACGTCTATTCATTTACAAGCACCCAGTCTCCTTTGTCAAGAAGCGGGATAGCCTGCTTGTATTTCATGGTCTTATTTTCACCACTCATTACATGCTTGATGGTCACTTTATCGTTCCTTCCAATTTTAGGTCGTTCACGAATAATGGTCTCAGTGATTTCCTGCTGTTTCTGAGTGTTTCCGGCAGCACGGCTTTGGGCAGCTCTTTCATCCAGATTAGGGATCTCCTCTTTTTTGGTTTCAACCTTTTCCTTCTGTCTGGTCTGGCGGGCTTCATGAATGCTAGGAGCTCCGGCTGAAGGAATTTCTCCTTTGAACAGGAATGAGATCACATCGCGGTTCACATTTTCAAGCATCGCCTTGAACAATTCAAAAGCCTCGAACTTATAGATAAGGAGCGGGTCCTTCTGCTCATGTACGGCAAGCTGAACACTCTGCTTCAATTCATCCATCTTTCGAAGGTGAGTTTTCCAGGCATCATCAATTATGGCGAGGGTAATATTCTTCTCAAAATCCTTGACAAGCTGTTTACCTTCACTTTCATATGCCTTTTCAAGATTGGTCACCACCTGTAGTGTCTTATTACCATCAGTAAAAGGAACTGAAATCCTTTCAAAATTGTTTCTTTCGTCCTCAAAAACCTGCTTGATCACAGGGTAGGCCCTTTCAGCATTATGAGCCATTTTCTCATCATAATGCTTGTAAGCAGTTTTGTATACAACACCTGTAAGCTTTTGAGTATTCATTTTCTTGAATTCTTCTTCATTTACCGGTGAACTCATAGAGAAGTTCCTGATAAGTTCGAATTCAAAGTTCTTGAAGTCTTCTGCCGCTTTATTGGTTTCAGTAACCGATTCGGCGATATCGAAGATCATATTCGCGAGATCCACTCTTAATCTCTCTCCGAAAAGGGCATGGTAACGACGTTTGTAAATAACTTCACGCTGGGCGTTCATCACGTCATCATATTCAAGCAGTCTTTTACGAACACCAAAGTTGTTTTCTTCAACTTTTTTCTGTGCCCGCTCAATGGACTTGGAGATCATGGAATGCTGGATCACTTCTCCTTCTTCCAGACCCATGCGGTCCATAAGTTTTGCAATTCTTTCAGAACCAAATAAACGCATCAGGTTATCTTCTAGAGAAACATAGAACTGTGAGCTTCCAGGGTCTCCCTGGCGTCCGGCACGACCTCTTAACTGCCTGTCTACACGTCGTGAATCGTGTCTTTCGGTACCAATGATCGCAAGACCACCGGCTTCCTTAACCTCAGGAGCTAATTTAATATCGGTACCACGACCGGCCATGTTCGTAGCAATGGTCACCACTCCAGATTTACCGGCTTCAGCAACAATATCGGCTTCTTTCTTATGAAGTTTCGCGTTAAGCACATTGTGAGGTACATTTCTCAATTTCAGCATTCGGCTTAACAGTTCTGAAATCTCTACTGAAGTAGTACCAATAAGTACCGGTCTTCCGGCTCTGGAAAGATCGGTCACATGATCGATTACCGCATTATATTTTTCACGTTTGGTCTTGTATACCAAATCTTCCTTGTCATCTCTTGCAATGGGGCGATTGGTTGGGATCTCAACCACATCCAGTTTGTAGATCTCCCAGAACTCGCCGGCTTCAGTTACGGCTGTACCTGTCATACCGGACAACTTGCCGTACATCCTGAAATAATTCTGAAGGGTAACGGTGGCGAAAGTTTGGGTAGCATCTTCGATCTTCACATTCTCCTTGGCTTCGATCGCCTGGTGAAGACCGTCACTATATCTTCGGCCTTCCATGATACGCCCTGTTTGTTCATCAACAATTTTAACTTTATTGTCGATCACCACATATTCTGTATCCTTTTCAAAAAGGGTATAGGCTTTCAGCAGCTGTCTAAGGGTATGTATCCTCTCACTCTTAACACTATAATCCCGGTAAAGCTCCTCCTTTTTTTCGGCTTCTTCTTCCTTTGAAAGATCTTCCTTTTCGATTTTTGCGATCTCCATCCCGATTTCAGGCATCACAAAGAAATTAGGATCGTCCTTCCCTGAAAGATATTCAATACCCTTATCGGTAAGATCTATCTGGTTGGTCTTTTCGTCAATCGTAAAATACAGCTCAGCATCAACCTTTGGCATTTCACGATTATTATCCTGCATGTAGTGGTTCTCGGTCTTTTGAAGCAGCTGTTTCACACCTTCTTCACTAAGGAATTTGATAAGGGCCTTATTCTTTGGCAGACCGCGGTAAACTCTAAGTAACTGGAAACCTCCTTCTTTGGTATCGCCTTCCTTGATCAGTTTTTTGGCATCTGCCAGAACTTTGGTAAGGTATTTACGCTGAACCTCTACAATATTTGAAATTGCAGGTTTCAGCTCCATGAACTCATGAGTGTCACCCTTAGGTACCGGTCCGGAAATGATCAGCGGAGTACGGGCATCATCGATCAGTACCGAATCCACCTCATCCACGATCGCATAATTGTGAGGTCTTTGAACAAGATCATCGGGAGCATGAGACATGTTATCCCTTAGGTAGTCAAAACCAAATTCATTGTTGGTTCCGTAGGTAATATCGGCGTTATATGCTTTTCTACGCGCTGCAGAATTAGGGCGGTGATAGTCAATACAATCCACACTTAGTCCGTGGAACTCAAAGATTGGAGCCATCCATGCGCTGTCACGCTTTGCCAGGTAATCGTTTACCGTTACAAGGTGAACACCACGGCCGGTAAGAGCATTCAGGTACATTGGAAGTGTAGCGACAAGGGTTTTACCTTCCCCTGTTTGCATTTCAGCGATCTTACCCTGGTGCATCGCAACACCACCAATAAGCTGAACATCATAATGTATCATATCCCATGTAACCGGTTTACCGGCAGCATCCCAGGAATTACTCCATATCGCATGATCATCTTCAAGGGTGACATAATCTTTTTCAGCGGAAATTTCGCGGTCGAATGCCGAAGCTTTTACTTTCAGCTCAGTATTATGAACAAAGCGTTTTGCAGTTTCTTTTACCACAGCGAAGGCTTCCGGAAGGATCTCGTTAAGAATAGCTTCAGATATCTCATAAGATTTATCCTTTAAGGCATCCACCTCTGCATAGATATCCTCTTTTCGGGTAATATCATCAGATTCGTCAGCCTCTTTATTCAGACTTTCTATCTGATCTTTTATTTCTTTGGTAGCTTCACTGATTTTAGCTTTGAATTCGGAAGTTTTCGCGCGAAGTTCATCCAGGCTCAGGCTTTCCATCTTTGGCTCCAGAGCCTTTATTTTATCTACTATAGGTTGTATTTCCTTTACATCTTTCTTCGACTTATCACCTACGAAAGCTTTTAATACAGAATCTAAAAAACTCATATTGGTTTTTTTGTTTAAGGGGGTTCAAATTTAAGCAAAAAAAAAGCCTCATGAATGAGACTTTTCCCTATTTTTTGCGTGTTGTCAATTTAATATTCATCCTCATTCCAGAGGTAATCTTCATCGGTTGGATAATCAGGCCAAATTTCCTCAATAGAATCATAAGAGTCTCCCTCGTCTTCAATGGCCTGCAGATTTTCCACAACCTCAAGCGGAGCTCCGGTTCTAATTGCGTAGTCTATTAACTCGTCTTTGGTGGCCGGCCAGGGGGCATCACTTAAATAGGATGCTAATTCTAAAGTCCAATACATTGATTAATCGGGTTTTAAATTTTGGCAAAAATAATTTTTTTGCCGTAATAGCCAAGAAAAAAATCTATTATTTAAACAATAATATTAAGAACGTAATAATTTCTTCAATTCTTTGCAAGTATCACAAAGGATATTTCAAAATTAATTGGGATTCAGGATTTTTTTGGAATCCACTGAATTTCTTCAGCCTGTAGTTGTTTAGACAACATCCGTGCCAGCACAAATAGATAGTCTGAAAGTCGGTTTAAATAGATAAGGACCTTATCATCAAAGGCCTCTATGTCATATAAAGCGCTGGAAAGTCTTTCTGCACGACGGCATACGCATCGGGCTATGTGACAGAATGACACGCTTTGGTGGCCTCCTGGAAGTACAAAATGCGTCATTTCAGGAAGCTCATCGTTCATACGGTCTATGGCTTTTTCAAGTTTTTCAATGTCTTCCTGGGATACCCTGGGTATATTAAGCCTTTCCTTTCCATTTTTGAGAGTAGCTTTCGCCGGATCGGTAGCCAGCACAGAACCTATGGTAAACAATCTGTCCTGTATTTCTGTAAGAAATTCTTTTGTATCCTTATCGGTATCCTGGTCACGAAGAAGCCCTATATATGAGTTAAGTTCGTCTACGGTACCATAGCTCTCTATTCTTATATGGTGCTTTGGAACCCTGGTCCCTCCAAATAGGGAGGTAGTGCCCTTGTCACCTGTCCTGGTATAAATTTTCATGTTTCAGCTTTTGTGCTAAAATACGAAGTTTGAATCAGGATTTGGTGGATTCTCAGATTTTTGGATTATCAGAAAGTGGAAAGTGGAAAGTGGAAAGTGGAAAGTGGAAAGTGGAAAGTGGAAAGTGGAATAGAGGATTTCTAAG
>JAWWBH010000157.1:0-7045 GCA_033721075.1 Christiangramia sp. | reverse complement strand
GCCACAGATCGCAGATATCCTGATAAGCTTATTGATCTTATAGAAAGGTATGAACTGTATCGCTACGATGCCGAGACTCTTGGAAAAGCTTCACCGGTTTACACATCGGTGGAGAGGGAGATTTCAGATAGTTATGTGGTTCGAAAAGGGGATACCCTGTATTCTATTGCGAAACGATACAATACTACTGTAGAAGAATTAAAAAGAAATAATGACCTGGTGGGCAATACCATTTCCATAGGTCAGGTATTAAATATTAAATAAAACGTCATTCTGTTCCGAAAGCTTTCAGAATTGAGTCAGAATATTCAGTAATTGACCCTGATCTCTCGACAAGCTTGAGATGACAGTTCATGGTGACGGAAAAAAGTAGAAGATATTTATGATTTATAAGAGAAGTAGTCAGTTATTTACCGAAGCGAAAAAAGTAATTCCCGGTGGAGTGAACTCCCCGGTAAGGGCTTTTAAGGCAGTTGGAGGGGAACCCATTTTCATTGAAAAGGCAGAAGGCGCCTATTTATATGATGAGGACGGAAATAAACTGATAGACTACATCAATTCATGGGGGCCGCTTATTCTGGGGCATGCTCATAAACCGGTGATAGATGCGGTTATTGAAAAAGCCAGGAAAGGAACTTCTTTTGGAACCCCCACAGAAATAGAAACGAAGATCGCCGAACTGGCCGTAAAAATGGTTCCGAATATCGACAAGATACGAATGGTGAATTCAGGGACTGAAGCCTGTATGAGTGCCGTTCGCCTTGCACGTGGATTCACCGGCAAGGAAAAGATCGTCAAATTTGCCGGCTGTTATCATGGGCATAGTGATTCTTTCCTTATTCAGGCCGGGAGTGGTGCTATTACTTTTGGAACCCCCAACAGTCCGGGTGTAACCCAGGGAACGGCTAAGGATACTTTACTGGCAAATTATAATGACCTGGAAAATGTAAAGGAGCTGGTAGAAGCCAATAAGGATGAGATCGCGTGTATCATCCTGGAACCTGTGGCCGGGAATATGGGATGTATCCCACCGGCAGAGGGATTTCTTGAAGGCCTCAGAAAGATCTGTGACGAAACCGGAATTCTGCTTGTTTTTGACGAGGTAATGACCGGCTTCAGGCTCGCTGCAGGAGGTGTGCAGGAAAGGATGGGTGTGGATGCCGATATCGTTTGCTTCGGAAAAGTGATCGGGGGCGGATTGCCTGTTGGTGCATTTGCCGCACGAAATGAGATCATGGATTATCTGGCTCCCGTTGGACCTGTATATCAGGCGGGGACCCTGAGCGGAAATCCGCTTGCCATGGCGGCAGGCCTGGCCATGCTAACCGAACTTCATGAAAATCGCAATATTTTTGAAAGTATAGATAAGAAGACCGAATATCTTCATAAAGGAATGGATAAAGTTCTTAAGGAAGCTGTAGTTGATTTTACCATTAATCGTATGGGTTCTATGATCTCGGTTCATTTTGGAGATGAGCCGGTGACCGACTTTGACTCTTCAGCAAGGTCGGCCTCTACAGGCAAGTTCAATAAATTCTTCCATGGGCTGCTTGAAAACGGTATATATATCGCGCCAAGTGCTTTTGAGACCTGGTTTATCAGTGAGGCCCTTTCTTATAAGGATCTTGATAGGACGATTGAAGCCGTTGGGAAAGTGGCTAAGACTCTTTAATCTTTTACTGGAAAAAAACTAAACCTCACAGGTTTTCAAAACCTGTGAGGTTTTCTGTATATACAAAACAGAGTTTAAGATACGCTAAGCGAATTCAGTTCAAATAATTCCTCCAGATAATCCCTGGAATTTGAAAGACGGGGAACTTTATGTTGTCCGCCTACCTTATTGTGTTTTTTGAGCCAGTCATAGAACAGGTTCTTACGCGCCTGATGTACTGTAGGCATTCGCAGGGTCATATTGTTATATCGTTTGGCCTCGTAATCGCTGTTCACTTCCTGTAGGGCGCGATCCAGTTGATATTTGAAATTTTCGAAATCCTTGGGAGGAGTCTTGAACTCTATCATCCATTCGTGTGCCCCTTTTTCTTTTCCTTCCATGAAAACCGGTGCAACCGTATAATCCACAATTTCACAATTGGTCACCAGGGATACTTTTTTCAAGGCGGCTTCGGCATTTTCGATAATGAGTTCTTCCCCAAAGACATTGATGTGATGTTTGGTACGGCCCGAGACCTTGATCCGGTATGGATTGGTATCTGTGAACCTCACTGTATCTCCAATTTTATAGCGCCATAGTCCGGCATTGGTGGTAATGACCACCGCATAGTTCTTATCGATCTCCACTTCGCTCAGGGGGATTGCTTTTTCATTATCGGTTCCGTATTCATCCATAGGAATGAATTCATAGAAAATTCCGTAGTCCAGCATCAGGAGCAGATCTTTGGAGTCGTTATGATCCTGGCAGGCAAAGAAGCCTTCTGAAGCATTATAGATCTCATAATACCTGAAATCTTCCTTGGGAAGGATCTTTTGATACTGGGAAGCATATGGCTGGAAGCTAACTCCTCCATGAAAATATACCTCCAGGTTTGGCCATACCTCAAAGAGCTCTTCCTTTCCGGTAGTTTCGAGAACATTATTCAGCAAAACAAGCATCCAGCTGGGCACTCCGGCAAGGCTGCTAACCTTTTCCTTTATAGTTTCATTCACTATGGCCTGCATTTTATATTCCCAGTCGTGCATTAACGAAACTTCATTGCTGGGGGTGCTGCTGAATTCAGCCCAGAAAGGCATATTATCTATAAGTATTGCTGAAAGGTCACCATATGAGGTACCATTTTCCCTGTAAATTTCCTTGCTGCCTCCCAGTCGAAGGCTTTTTCCTGTGAATAGCTGGGATTGCGGGTTGTTATTCAGATAGATGCATAGCAGGTCCTTCCCGGCCGCATAATGACAATCCTCCAGGGAATCCTGGCTTACCGGGATGAATTTGCTTTTAGCACTTGTTGTTCCACTGGATTTTGCGAACCACTTGATTGGGGTTGGCCAGTAAATATTTGTTTCTCCTCTTCGGCTACGTTCTATAACAGCTTCATAATCTTCATACTTCTGAATAGGCACTCTTTCCCTGAAGATTTCATAAGAGTCTATTTCCTCAAAATTATAGCGTTTTCCAAATTCGGTGTTTTTAGCCTTTGAAAGCAGATTTCTAAGCAACTCTTTCTGAACATCATGAGGGTATTTGATGAATAATTCCATCTGATGAATGCGCTTCTTTAGAAACCATGAAGCTATTGAGTTGACTAATGGAATTGGCATTATTCTTCTTATCTTTAACGCTTATATTCTGAAGGCGTACGTTATTTGGTTAAAAATAAACGAAACTTTGAAGCCTGCAAAAATCAATAAGCCTTAAAATAAAAAAATAAATGAGATACGAGGGAGTTCTAACCAAAATGAGAACTGAAATAACAGACGTAGTTCAGTATTACCTGGTTTGGGATAATGATTTTATAAACCTTAACCAGGCCCTGGGAAAGAAGTTAAGTATCAACTTTCTGCGATACCAGTGCCTTAGCTGTGGACTGGAAAAGAAGATCTTTCGCCAGGGTTTTTGTTACGACTGTTTCAGTTCCATACCTCAGGCAGGGGACTGGGTGATCAACCCTGAGCTCAGTAAGGCACATCTTGGAGAGGAGGACAGGGATCTTGAATTTGAAAAAAGAGCTCAGCTCCAGCCACATGTGGTTTACCTTGCCAATTCCAGCGATGTGAAGGTGGGGGTAACCCGAAAGTCTCAGATCCCGACACGGTGGATAGACCAGGGGGCACACGAGGCTATTGAGATTGTGGAGGTGCCAAACCGCTACCTGGCAGGGATCACCGAAGTTGCTTTAAAAGAACATGTCTCAGATAAGACCAACTGGCGTAAAATGCTCACCAATGAAGTCCTGGATCTTGATCTTGCTGAAGTGAGGGAAGGACTTAAACAATATATCCCCGAAGAAGCGCGGGAATATTACCTGGCCAGCAATAAGGAAACCGAGATCAAGTTTCCGGTAAAACAATTCCCAACGAAGATCAGAACTCTGAATCTTGGGAAGGCGCCTTTTTATGAAGGTGTTTTGATTGGCATCAAAGGCCAGTATCTTTTGTTTGAAGATGGCACCGTCTTTAATGTTAGGGGGCATGAGGGATTTGTAGTAGAATTAAAGATTCTTGTTTGACTGTCACTGCGAGCGTAGCGAAGCAGTCTCATTTATAGAGAGACTGCTTCTCCACCTTTGGTGGCTCGCAGAGACCGAAAGAATAGCTCGGAATCACCAATCCTTAAGAGAGTTAGGGGTGACGACTCTATTTATTATTTACAATCTCCGGGCAAAGCGAAGGAATCTCATCTAAAGAAGATACTGCTTCTACACCTTTGGTGGCTCACAGTGCCAAACTCTGAAACGAGTTAAGGATGACACACTGAGCCTGTCGAAGTGCATTCTGTTAATTATTCTTAGTAGTATCTGTTTTCTTCTTTGTGTTCTTAAGGATCCCGCCCAGGATATCTTTCGCGGCATTCTTCACCTGCTCTTCCTGAGACCTGCTTATCGAGTCTTTTTTTGTAGGAACCTGTGTACCCGTTGAGTCTGTAGATTTAGCATCAACAGAAGTTGAATCTTTCGAAAATGGTTTATTGGGGTCCCTCTTTCCTTTTAGAATATCATTGATTGCCTCAACGGCCTTGTCTTCAAGGTTTCTTTTTTGCTGTGCCATCACTTTTTGAGTGAGATTGTTCACCGCCTGTTGCATGTTCAGTTTTACGTTAGGACTCTGGAAACTACCTGTTATTCCTATCGGCAGCGCTACCGTCATATTCTGAATATCCTCTCCACTCAATTTACCCAGGGTTCCTCCAACTTCCGATCCCAGATAACGCGCCGGAACATCCAGCACCAGGTTATAATCCATAGACATATCAAAACCATGACTTCCTGAAACCTGAAACCTGATATCCTTGATATTGAAATCAAAAGGTTCTATCTCCACCATTCCGTCTCTAAAGGTGAGATAAGTCTTAAGTTTACTCAGATCCAGTTTGCTGAAATCAAGAAAGCCCAGCTGCCCGTCCAGTTGAGACAGTAAAGCTGCCTTTTCCGGGTTCAGTTCTGCGGTAAGGATCTCTGCAAGAGCATTTCCGGCCACACTTGCCAGCTGTGGGGTAAGGTCTTCATTCAGATTACCTTTTAGATTCAGCGAAGACTGAAGTTTACCTTCCAGAGCCCTGGCAAGAGGTGCCAGGTTCTGCATCAAATCAAGTCCGTTAAATGAGGAGGCGATATCCAGAGAATTGAGGTTCAGTTTCATCTCGAAGACAGGCGTTGGATTCTTGGTAGAGATCATCCCATCAAGGCCAATGCTGCCGTTAAAGATATTGGTCGTGATATTCTCCAGTTTAGCGGTTTCATCCCTTAAAACAAGCACTCCTTTGGCATTCTTCAGTTCCAGATTATCATAAATAACCGTGTTGGCATCGAATTTAAGTTCCACATCAAGAAATGAAGGGATCTTCACTGCTTCTTTACCTGTGGTCTTCGCCACGGTCTTTTCTGTACCATCTTCATTTTTGGTCGTTAGCTCTTCAGTTTCGGCAACCTTGAAATCGTTAACTGAAAAGGTGTTGGATTTAACATTGAAACTCCCCTTCAATTGCTGATCGGTAAACAGAAATCCTATCAGGTTTTCCAGAGACCCGGAAGCTGTGAGATCGCTTTGCCCGGTAGTGAGTTTTAATTCAGGGATACGCACATTCCCCTGGTTAAAGCTCATATCGGCATTGGAAATCTTTACTTCATTAGGGATTTCCGGCGATACATAACTAAAATTTCTAATCGAAGCCGTTCCGCTGCTTTTCACATTCTCATACTGTTCCTTTTCAATGGAATTCATATCAAAACTTGTATTGACATCGGCCGTAAGGATTCCGTTTAGATCCTGCTCCATTTCAAGCGGATAGGCCTTGCTGATATTTGCAAGATTAATGGTGCCATCTACGTCAAGGTTAACCAGCATATTCTCTGTGATATTGCTGATCTTACCCTTGGTAGTGAACCTGTCCTGATCTATGCGAAAGGTCGCGTTATTGATGTTGATATAGGTTTCTTCTGCCAGTCCGCTATCATTCAGTACCTCCAGGTCAAGACTTATGTCCTGTACACTTTTTGGAAGATCGGGGTATTTGAAGGAAGCATCGGCTGAGGTGACCTTTATGTTCATTTTTGGGATGTAGGTATCGTCTGCTTTTCCAAAGATCCTTCCGTTAACCACAAAATTCCCTTTTGTTTCAACATTTTCGATATTCTTCGCATAGGTTTCAGGGATTACGGCAAGGAAATTCTTAAAGTCTGAGGACGGAGTTTTAAAGCTCAGGTCCATCTCCGTATCCTCTTCATTCACCTGGACATATCCGTCAAAAGTTAGCGGTAGCTGATTTATCCTGGCTTCATTTTCCTTAAAAGTATATTTCAGGGTTTCAAGGTTCATGAGGAAAACGGCATCCAGGCTTACATTGTGTTGTTTCAGGTAGTTTACACCATCATAATCCAGGGAAACCAAAGCTTCAGAATAGGTGTCGAGTTCTGATTCATCAAGGGAGAAGTCGCCGGTACCTTCATGGTTCAGGTTTTCAATATCGAGAGCGATCTTTGCTTTTTTATCCAGGTATTTTACACGGGAATTTGTGATCTCATAATGTTTCAGGTCAAGGCTGAATGGCTGACCGTTTGAAGAGGTCGTGGCAGTATCTTCTATTGCTATGTCGTAATTATTATTTCCCAGGGAATCCACTTTGATGTTGACAAAGGCGTTATCCATTTTGAGTTCATCAACATGTTTGGATTCCTCGCTGCTTTTGAAGAGTTCCCAGACAGACATTTCCATGGTCACCTCTTTGGCTACTGCCAGGGTGTCTCCTTTAAAAGGTTCATTATTGATGATACTGAGGTCTTCTATTACGAGGGTGGCCTGCGGAAAACTACGAAACATGCTCAGGTCTATATCCTGGAAGTCCACCTGGGCATTCAGATTCTCATTCATGGTCTTT